>JAFQEY010000028.1 GCA_017398765.1 Akkermansia sp. | reverse complement strand
CGGCAGGCCGGCTATGAAGTAGTCATGGTGAATTCCAACCCCGAAACCGTTTCAACAGACTACGACACTTCTGACAAGCTTTATTTTGAACCATTGACCCTCGAAGATTTGCTGCCCATTTACAAGCGCGAACAATGCTGCGGTGCAATCGTTCAATTCGGCGGACAGACTCCATTAAACCTCGCGCAACAACTCAAAGATGCCGGGGTAAACATCATAGGCACCTCACCGGAACACATCGCCCTGGCAGAAGATAGAGACTATTTCCGCAATCTGGCAAACGAAATCGGTATCCGACAGCCCGACAACGGCATTGCCTGCACAGTAGATGAGGCGTTGAGCGTGGCTCGGAGCATCGGTTACCCGGTGCTCGTTCGCCCATCGTATGTACTGGGCGGTCGCGGCATGGTGATTGTCTACAAGGAATCGGAGCTCCGTTACTTTGTGGAGCAAGCGGCCATCGTGTCAGAGGGCACCCCCATTCTGATAGACCGCTTTCTGGAAAACGCCGTAGAGCTGGACGTTGATTGCGTATCGGATGGAGAAGTCACCGTCATCGGCGGGATTCTGGAACATGTGGAACCGGCCGGTATTCACTCGGGGGATTCAGCCTCTGTGCTGCCACCTGTCACCCTCTCGCCGGAACTGCAGGACAAGGTACGCTCCTTTGCTCATGCTTTCTCGAAGGCTCTGCATATTTGCGGATTGATGAATATGCAGCTGGCCGTCAAAGACGGAGAGCTCTACATGATTGAAGTGAACCCCAGGGCCTCGCGCACTGTTCCCTTTGTGAGCAAGGCGATAGGCAAGTCTCTGGCCGGGCTGGCAGCCATGTGCATGGTCGGCGTCAAATTGGCACAACTGGGGTTCACAGATGAGGTAAAGCTCCCCTATTATGCCGTCAAAGAGGCCGTATTTCCCTTCATCAAATTCCCCGGCGCAGATGTGATGCTGAGCCCGGAAATGAAGTCGACCGGTGAAGTCATGAGCATCGACAGGGATTGGGGGCTGGCTTATCTCAAAAGCCAGATGGCCGCCGGAACTGAATTACCGGACTCCGGCAGCGTCTTCATGTCCGTCAGGGATAGCGACAAGGAATTGTTTGTACCGCTCGCCGCCACGCTCCAACGCTATGGTTTTACGATTTACGCAACCATCGGCACCTCAACCATGCTGTACAATGCCGGCATCAAGACCAGAGCGGTCTATCGTATATCCCGGGGGCGGCCCAACGTACTGGATTTGATTCGGGATAGAGAAATCAACTGGATTATCAATACCTCCGAATCAGGAGCCACCCCCATGCTGGATGAAACCCAGATGCGCTCGCAGGCAGTCGCCGCCGGAATCCCCATCACGACAACGGCCTCCGGCGCCGTGGCTGCTATCGGCGGATTAGAGGAAAAAATGGCGTTTGGACGGTATGAGGTATACAGCCTTCAGGAATACCACAGACACCTCATCCCCACGGGCAGCAAGCTGAATGAAACACCTACCACAAATCCTTTATGATCATCCGATTCTACAAAATGACCGGAGCCGGAAATGATTTCGTCATGGTCGATAACCGCGACCTCGCCCTCAGTCACATCCTGACAAGGGAAAACATTGCCCGGCTGTGCAACCGACGTTTCGGCATCGGAGCAGATGGGCTCATCGCCATCGAGCCGCCTCAAATTAAGGCAGATGTGCGCATGCGGTATTATAATGCAGATGGCGGGGAAGCCGAAATGTGCGGCAACGGAGCCCGCTGTTTCACGGCATTCGCATGCCATTTATCAGGAGGAAAAACAACGACTCTTTGCTTCGAAACCATGGCAGGCATAGTCCGGGGGCAAGTGAACCCGGATGAGGATGTCACTATCCGCCTGACAAATCCGCATGGGCTTAAACTCAACATCCTGCCGACGGATGGCATCATTCCCGCGCCGGTTCATTTTCTGAATACCGGGGTACCACATGCGGTGGTCTTTCTACCCGATGCGGAAAACATCGATTTGAACACGCTGGGTGCCTACCTGCGCTATCACCGCACCTTTGCACCGGCCGGCACCAATGCGGACTTTGCAACGGTGCTGTCTGACCGTCACCTCAGACTGCGCACCTATGAACGCGGAGTTGAGGGAGAAACCCTGGCCTGCGGCACAGGAATCACGGCTACAGCCCTGCTGCACGCAGCCCTTACCGGAGCCGCAAGCCCCATCCAGGTGGACGCGGCCGGGGGGGATACCCTCTCGGTAGCGTTTACCCGCATCGGGAGCACGGAATTCTCCGATGTTACCCTCACGGGGCCGGCAACCATTGTCTTCCGTGGAGAAATCTCCGTTCCTTCGTGATAACTGCAATCCGTTTTTTCATCATCAACCCAACATTTATATCATGGCCAACATAAACCAACATTTTCTCAAACTTCAAAGCGGGTACCTGTTCCCGGAAATCGGGCGCCGAGTAGCAGCATTTGCCGCCGCCAATCCGGAGAAAGCACCCCACATCATCCGCTGCGGCATTGGCGATGTGACAGAGCCGCTCCCCCAAGCCGCCATTGATGCCATGCACAAAGCCGTGGATGACCAGAGCAAGCGCGAAACGTTCCACGGATACGGGCCGGAACAGGGGTACGCATGG
>JAFQEY010000027.1 GCA_017398765.1 Akkermansia sp. | reverse complement strand
GGCATCCAGCGTCAGCTCGGCTCCTGCCCCCAGTGTGAATCCGCTCAGTTGGGTTGTGGCATAGGTATAGATTTCGGTATCGGTGTCCTGCACAAAATCCCCAGCACTCAGTTGCAATACATTGCCGCTTCCCAGCAGGAGATGATTGCCGCTGCCGTCGCCCACCAGCTCGGAGTCTCCATCCAGCGAAATTCCGGAGACATGGGCAATCGTGCCCGCAAGAGCGGCCACAGTTGTGTTCGCAAAGTCGATATTGCGGACGGTGTAGGATTCCGTCAACACGTCAGCAAGGGCAATAGCCTCACCCGCCGGGGCAACGGCCGCTGACTCTTCACCCAGGATGACAGCGGCATTTTCTATCCGCCCGCGGGAGTCTGTCGTGTCACCACTGTGCAGGCTGAGTCCGGTGTCTGTGATATCCACAGCGGTGATGACGGCATCACTGTCTGCCGCTGCGGTAACGGAAACGCGCCCGGAGCCCGCCTCTGCCTGAGCAACCAGCGTGGATTCAGCACTCAGGCGGATGGAGTCTGCCTCCACCCCCTTGCGGAATACAGTTTCATTGCCCGCATTATTGATATCAAGGTTCAGTTGGCGCCCTGCGTGGGTATTCCATGTCGGGGCATCCTTCACCACGCCGTTAAACACGACACGGCGGCTGTTTTCTACCTTGATGTTGAGCGTGCTGCCGCTTCCTGTGTTGGCGGTGCGGATATCCGTTGCAATCGTATCGGCATTGCCGCTGTAAGTGATATTCAGGGTGCCGGCGTTGCTTACAATTTGTCCGTTCCATTGGCTGACATCGCCGGAGAATTCGTAACTGTGGTTGGTCTGGGCATCGTTGATGAAGTTGACCGAGCCGACCGAGGAGATATTGCCGGAGAAATGCGCGCTGTCTCCCTCTGCCGCGCTGTCAATAACAACGGCGGCAATGCCGCTGCCTGCTGCCAGTATGAGGTCAGATGACACGGTGGTATTGCCGCCTGCCAGGCTTCCCTGCACTCCCTGCAGGCGGATAGCGGAATCCTGGTTGCCCAGACGGCTCAAATCCAAACCGTTCATGGTGGTGTAGGAACCGTCTGAGTCACCCACATATACCTCTCCCTGCCAGCTGTCTGCAAGGCTTGCATTCATGGCGGAGCTGTTACCCAGTTGGTAGGTTCCGGTGCCGGTCAAGGTGATACCGTGGTTGAGCCGGGCAATCTGCCCGCTCTGCAGGGTGACACCCGAGCGGAGTTCCAGCGTGGAATCAGCCGTGGATTGCAGCGTTACGTCGGTGCCCAGTGCCTTGGTGAGGCTCATGGTGCCGCCGTCCAGAGAGATGGTGCGGCCGGCGGAGTTCTCAACGGCAGTGCCGTAGTTGAACTTGTCGCGCACGTGCCATATATTGTCGCTGCCGCTGACGGTCAGGTACAAGCTGTTACCTTCCCAACTCAGGCCGGACACATTGGCGGGCAGCGTGCCGGAACCGTTGTTTGTGGTCAGCACCAGATACTTGCCATCAATGACGTCTCCCGAATTGATGCTGAAGTTTACATTGCCAAGCCCGGAGAGGCTGTTAACGCTCAGGGCTGCGGCACTCAGGTTTTCTGCTCCCAGCGTCAGGTTAAGACTACTGCCGGTGCTCATGCTCAGAGCACTGCTGACCGTGTTGCTGCCGGAGGCGTAGAGTGCTGCGCCGGAGTTGATGACCAACGCGCCGCTGATGCTGCCGGAATTCAGCTCTGTGGTGGCACCGGAAGCGGTGGTCAGCGTCGGTGTCTGGAGGATAGCTCCGTCTGCAATCTCCAGCACACCGCCCTGAATGGCGACGGCGCTTTCAAAGATACTGGTTTGGGAGGCTGTCAGATTGCCGCCGCCCAGTGCAGCCAGGTCTTCTGCTGCGTACTTGCCGGAGAAGGTGATGCGTCCGGAACCTCCCTTATTGAGCTCCGTAACAAAGGTACGACCGACATAAACGGTATCATAGAACGTGATGCTGTCCGTTGCCTCGGTCGCGCACAGTGCCACCACGGTGGAGGAATTATCATTTTTGGCGTAGATGCTGCGGAGTAACCAACCGCTTTCGGTGCTGCCTTCCGCATTGCCACGGAATTCCACACGTCTGTTGCCGGAGATGGTGAAATTACCCCCTTTGGCAGCGGTGTCGTAATAAATGGCACCGCCTGAATCACCGGCGGTATTGTGGCGTATGAGCAATTCCTGGTTGTTGGTGAAAGAAAGCGTACCGCCGCAGATGATGCCGCCCTTTCCGGCAGCGGTGTTCCGGCTGAATTCTGCCCGCTTGTTGCCGGAAATATCAATGACAGTCGTGCCGCCAACGCTGAAGACACCGCCTGTACCGGCCACGGCATGGTTGTCTGCGAAGATGAGGGAATTGTTGCCGATAGCACGGAACTGTCCATTGCTACTGCCGCTGTATACACCGCCGTTCATAGCACGGTTGCCGGAGAAGACAACATTGTTGTTGTTGCTCAGCTCAACGGTGCAGTAAGAATTAGCATTAAATACACCGCCTTTATAGGCAGTAGTGAGCGTGGTATCGGTAGAGGTGCTGTTATTGCTGAATTCTAATTGATGCAGACCGGAGAATGAAACTTGTGTGCGGGAGGAGCTGCTGCCGGAGGCCAGCGACATCACGCCGCCGGCGGATTTGGCATAGTTTCCGCTAAAGCGCACGATATCGGCACTGCCGTCCGTTGAGCTGAAGCTGACCTTACCCTTTCCTCCGATGTGGATGGCCCCACCGTGGTAGTTGGAGCTGTTGCCGGAGAAGCTAATCTCATCGTTGTTCTCAAAATCAGCGTTGATGATATACATGGCACCCCCGTAATTGGAGGACTTGGTGATGCTGTTGTTGCTGAATTCCACCCGGCTATTGTTGCTGACGGTGAGCAGGCCGTTGCTGTTGTTGTCATGGTAGGCACCGCCGTTCGTTGAAGCTGTATTGCCGACAAAAGAGACAAGCCCGTTTCCGCTGATATCAGTCTGTGCCCCCTTGAATCCCATGGCTCCTCCGGCGGCACTGATGGTGGTGTTGTTGGTGAACCGCAAAATGTTGTTGTTCAATAAATTGACTTCTGTACCTATGCGGTTGGAGCCGATGGCGGCTCCACTCCCGGAGGAGTTTTCGTAAAAATGGACAAGATTATTGCCGGAGATAGTAAGCACACCGGTAGTGGTATCTGTGCCCAGACCGCCGTCCGGGCTGAGTGCCCCGCCGTATGACTGCGCCGTATCCGGTGATTCGTTGTGGTGGATGAGGATGCTGTTGTTGTTGTCGGAGATGGTGATATAGGAAGCGCGGATGGCTGAACCGTTGGAATTGGGACGGGATGTATTGCTCGATGATGCTAAATCCACGCAGCCTCCGGTGATTTCTATGGAGCCGCTTGCTTCCAGCGTGAGAGCCGAACCGCCCGCTCCTTCAAAAAAGCGTCCGAATGAGGAATCTTTTGCCTCTGCCTGTCCGGGGGCCTGAATGGTCAAATCACCGTCTACCCACATGTTGACGGAACCGCCGTTCAGCAAGGGGGCATCCGTCGTCCACCCGGATAAATGCAGATTCCCGTTGGAAACGAACGTGCGGGATGTTTCGGTGGCATCCCGGTATGGCTCTATATCGGAGACGGAGGTAATCAGAATGGGCTCTTCATTTAAGAGTCCGTCAGCAGCAGAGGTAAGCGGAGTCAGCAGAGCTGCCAGCAGGCAGAGTGGAAGATGCAGTTTCATGACAATAGAGAAGGATTGAAAGATAATCTTTCATACTACTAGCACAGTGGTTGGTTCTTGTCAATCAGTTACTGATATATTTCCTGTTTCACCGACAAAAAACGCAGCGGACGAATGGGGGTCCGCTGCGTGAATGAAAAATCTTTGCTCCGGGATTACTTCAGGGCATCGAAAGCACCCTTGAAGAAGTAGTAGCCCCAGCCCCAATCCGGGTCGCCGGACCAGTCCGGGTCATAGTGGTGGCGCGGCTTGAGGAAGCGTTCCGGGTGGGGCATGAGCCCCATGGCGCGGCCGGAGGGATCCTGCAGACCCGCTATGCGGAGTTCAGAGCCGTTGTGGTTGTCGGCATATTGCAGGGCAACACAGCCGCTTTCCAGGTATTTCTGCGCATCACCGGGCTCGCAGACGAGCCGTCCTTCCGCGTGGGCAGAGGGGAGCTCGAATTCCTGCGGCAGGTAGGTGGTGTAGGGGCTGGTGGGGGATACCTTCACCAGCTTGTCCCACATGCACTCGAAGCGCTCGGACTTGTTCCAGATAAGGGAAGCCTTGGGCAGAATACCCAGCTTGGTGAGAATCTGGAAGCCGTTGCAGATACCGAAGAGGAAGCCGCCGTTGGCGAAGTGCTTGTGCAGGGCATCGCCCAGGAAACGCTCGGTTTCCAGCTGGGCCAGGCGGCCGCTCATCACGTAGTCACCGTAGGAGAAGCCGCCGGAGAACACCACCAGCTGCGCCTTGGCCACGTGGGCGGGTGTTGCGGTGGCGATGGGTTGCACCTGGGTGGAGAAACCGGCGGCGTTCAGCGCGCGGGCGGTCTCCACATCACAGTTCGTGCCCGGGTATTTCAGAAGTAAAGCGTGAGGCATAATTGAATGACGAGTTACGATTTACGAGTTACGAATTTTGGAAGCTGTTGTTTTGCAGATGGCGGTAATGATGGCGCAGAGCTCATTTGCTTCGCTGATGACGGCATTCAGCTTTCCCTCCGGGAATACCTGTGCTGCTTTTATCAGTTCCGGCCAATAAAGAGTCTCATCAATTTCTTCTTCGCAGATTTTCATCTTACTCAGGAAATCTTTCTGAGACTTTGCGCGACAGGCAGCACGATAATTGGCACCGACTGATGTTGCGCAGCGAAGAATCTGACGCCCAAATACCTCGCCGATACGCGTAGAGGGCAGGCTTTCCACCAGCCTGACAATTCGCAGGCTGAAATCGAAAGTGCGCTCTTTGAGTTCGGCGGTCATCTTAAGTATGGGAGAAAGGACGATTTACGAGCTGAGTATTGCTATTTCTTCAATTCGTAACTCGTAAATCGTCAATCGTAATTTTAATAGAAGGGTGTAAGGCCGTTCTTCCAGATGTTCTTCAGCTCTGCGATTTCGGCCTGCAGCACGGTGGCACCGCCGGCGGTGATGGTGAGCTTGCCGTCTGTCGTGGCGGAGCCGATGCGGGCGCAGGGCGTGTCGGCCATGGCGGCGGCAAACTCGTCTGCCATATCGGGGTCAACCTCCACGAGGAAACGTCCGGTGCTTTCACCGAAGCAGGGCACGGCGTTGTTCTTCCAGCCGCCCACGGTGGGCAGGGCATCCAGATTCAGGGTGATACCGCCCTTGCCGGAGAAGGCCATTTCCGCAGCAGCCACGGCCAGACCGCCCTCAGACAGGTCGTGGGCAGAGAGCACCAGCCCCTGCGTGAGAGCCTTGTCGTAGTACTGCTTGTAGATGGCGAAGTTGGCTGCACAGTCGGTCTGCGGCACCTTGCAGTCCTTCACGCCCTTGACGCGGGCATAGACGGAGCCGCCCATCTCGTCCTCGGTGTTGCCCACCAGGAAGAGCACGCTGTCGCTGCGGCGCAGGGAGGAACCGTGCACGTGGGAGGCATCTTCCACCACACCGAAACCGGAGCAGAGGAAGGTGACGGGAATGTTCACCGGGCCGTCCTCCGTCTCGAAGTAGTTGTAGAAGCTGTCCTTGCCGGAGACGTAGGGAGCGCCGTAGGCCAGAGCGGCCTCGCGGATACCCTTGGCGCATTCCACGATGCGTCCCAGCTCAGTGGGGCACTCGGGGTTGCCCATGCAGAAGTTGTCCAGCAGGGCAATCTTGTCCGGGTTCGTGCCGGCGAGCACCAGCTGGCGCACGGTTTCATCCACCGTGCCGGTGCCCATGGCGTAGGGGTCAGTCTTGCCCCACTCCGGCAGAATGGCCAGAGCCAGGGACATGAGCTTGTCGGAGCCGTCAATATCGATGACAGAGGCATCCTGCGGGGCATCAGCCGTGGCACCGGCCAGAGGCTTCAGCACGGTGTTGCCCTGCACCTCGTGGTCGTACTCGCGGATGATGGGTTCGCGGGAGACGATGGCGAAGTCACCGAAGAGCTGCTTGAGGTCGCCGGCCAGGTCGGAATCATCCAGAGCCACGCCGATGTTGGCGGGGGCAGCGTTGAAGACGGAGGTGAGCTGCTTGGTGGGAGCATCATGCAGCTTGGAGTTGTCCATCTCTACCACCAGTTCGCCGTTGTGCCACACACGCAGCACGCCGGAGTCGTTGGACTCACCCAGCACGGTCATTTCCGTCTGGAAGGTGTCACAGAGCTTCTGCAGCTCATCCAGATTCTCCGGCTTGACTGCCAGCACCATACGCTCCTGAGACTCAGAGAGGAAAATCTGCCAGGAAACCATGTTCGGTTCCTTGAGCGGGGCACGCTCCAGATACAGGTTGCCACCCGTCTCGGAAAGCATCTCACCCGCAGCGGAGGAGAAACCGCCGGCACCGCAGTCCGTCACGAACTCGATGAGCCCGCGCTCGCGTGCCTCCAGAATCACGTCCAGGGTCTTCTTTTCCTCGATGGGGTTGCCAATCTGCACGGCCTGCTGGTCCTCGGCGTGGGAGTCCTCGCCCATGGCGGCAGAGGAGAAGGTGGCACCGTGGAGACCGTCCTTGCCGGTGCGACCGCCGATGACGACCACGGCCAGTCCGGGCTTCATTTCCTTGGCGATGTCCGCCTGAGG
Source organism: Akkermansia sp. (assembly GCA_017398765.1). GTDB lineage: Bacteria > Verrucomicrobiota > Verrucomicrobiia > Verrucomicrobiales > Akkermansiaceae > Akkermansia. The sequence goes on along the minus strand of JAFQEY010000027.1, from coordinate 16,094 downwards.
GATAACACCGGCGGTGCCGCAGAATACCAGCGGGTTGTAGATGTAGGTCGGGTCAAACTGGATGGCACCGCTCGTGGTGGGAATGCCCATGCGGTTGCCGTAGTCGCGCACGCCGTGTACCACGCCGCGCATGATACCCAGCGGGTGGATGATGTTGTGACCCTCCACCATGCTTTGCGGAGTGTCCGGCGCACCGAAGCAGAATACGTCCAGATTCGCAATGGGTTTGGCACCCTTGCCTGCACCCAGAATATCACGAATCACGCCGCCCAACCCCGTGTTGGCACCGGCATAGGGCTCAATGGCGCTGGGGTGGTTGTGCGTTTCGGCCTTCAGGCACACGGAGAGATTGTCATCCAGCTTGATAAAGCCGGCGTTGTCCACAAAGCAGCTCAGCACAAAGCCGGGCTTGCGGGCCATAATCTCCTTGGAGGGACGCTGGATAAAGGTCTTGTACATGCTCTTCACCTCTTCCTGCTCACCGTTGACGGTGTGCTGAATGGTGGCGGCAAAGATGCGGTGCTTGCAGTGCTCGGACCAGGTCTGGGCAATAACCTCCAGCTCCACGTCCGTGGGCTCGCGGTCAATTTCCCGGAAAATCTGCTGAACCACCAGCATATCTTCCGTGGAGAGGGAAAGTTTCATGTTCTGACTGAGCTGAGTCAGCTCTGCCTCACTCAGATTGCGAACAGGTATGTGACGATAGGTTGCCATAGTGTGAAAAATCTGTTTCGTTTGCTTACTTCACGCTCCAGGTGTGGATGGCGGGGTTGCACACGTCCTTACAGAAGCGGGCGGACAGCGCCTCGCGGTCGCCTTCACCGAAAATGTACACCTTCTGGGTGATGGTGAGGGCTGAAATAGTGAACGGCAGCCCGGTGCGACCGCGATAGTTGGCCAGAATGGCCTCCTTTTCCAAATCCAGAGCACCTTTCTTGATGCCGTAGGAAATGCAGAACAGCTCACCCTCCAGAGCGGGGGTGCCGTCCTCCTGCACCTTCTGGGAGATGGAATCCACCAGCACGCGGCGCATATAATCCTTCGCTGCCTCCACATCGCCCTCGCATTCCACCGTGTAGAGGCGCGTGTGGTTGTAGGTCAGCGCGTCCTCAATCGGCGTGTAGAGCAGTTTGTTGGCGTCCGTAGCCGACTGGAAGCGGCTGAATACTTCAAACGTCAATGTTGCCATAAGTTCTTAAAGGAAAACGGCCACCGGTACCGATTGCTGCGGCACCGATGGCCCTGGGTTGAAATCTGTTTACTTCTGCAGGCGGCTCAGCACCTCGTCGTAGGCTTCCATGAAGCCGCCAAGCCCCTGGCGGAAGCGGTCCTTGTCCATCTTCTTGCCGGTGGTTACATCCCACAGGCGGCAGGTGTCCGGAGAAATCTCGTCAGCCAGCACGATGACGGAGGGGTCTTCTGCCAGGCGGCCGAACTCAATCTTGAAGTCGATGAGACGCAGGTTGGCGGTCAGGAAGAACTCCTTGAGCGTCTCGTTAATCAGCAGGGCAACGGATTTGATGTAAGCGCACTCCTCCTCGGAAGCGGCACCCATCTCACGGGCGTAGTCATCGTTGATGAAGGGGTCACCCAGGGAATCGTCTTTGTAGGAGAACTCCACGATGGGTTTTTTGAACGCCGTGCCTTCTGTTACCCCCATGCGCTTGGAGAAAGAACCGGCGGCCACATTGCGTACGATAACTTCCAGCGGCATGATGGAAACCTTCTTCACCAGCAGGTTGATGTCGTCCACATCGTCCACAAGGTGGGTTTTGACACCCTTGCTCTCCAGCATGCGGTAGATGATGAGGGTGATGGCCTTGTTGAAACGCCCCTTGTTCTCAAAGTCTTCCTTCTTGACACCGTTGAACGCGGTGGCGGAGTCCTTGTATTCCATGCGCAACACATTGGGGTCATCCGTCGTGAACAGTCTCTTGGCTTTGCCTTCGTAGATAGGTTCCATGGTTTTATAGGTGGGGTGCTTCTTTACCCCCACGCCGAATATACGCTAATCACTTCCAAAGTCAAGCAAAATCGAGTCTGGAAGATTCAGATGAAACCTTAGCAATACGTGTTCATTCAGCGCGGTGGTAATTGCACGTACCTTTAATCTTGAGGAGGGTAATTTCCGGAGGATTAAAGAGGCGGAAGAGCCAGCCGCTCCAGAGTCGGGTGCCACGGGAGACATAGAGCTGCCGCGAGTCCCGGTGGTAGTGCCCGGCAACAAAGCCCTTGTTGGCGAGGGCGATGAGCTTCCGCACGCCGGGCATCATGCCGCCGTGGGTGTGACCGGAGAGCTGGAGGTCTGCTGTGTTGTCCGGGTGTACAAAGGTGGCGGGCTGGTGAGCCAGCAGGATGGCGGCACTGCCGGCAGGAATGCTGCTGAGGGCTTGTTTGTAATTGGGGTGGCTCTTGGTGCAGCGGCAGAAGCGGCGCTCGGCTTCATCCCGTACACCTGCCAGATAAAGAGAATCGGTGAGCCGCACGCTCTCATTGTTGAGGAAACGGATACCGCAGGCTGTCAGGAAGCGTTCCCACTCACTCAACCCGCTGTAAACATCGTGGTTGCCTCCCACGGCGTAGACTCCCAGCGGGGCTTGGAGTGAGCGCAGTGGCTCCAGATGGCTGCCAAACTGTGCCACGGAGCCGTCTACAAAGTCACCGGCAATGGCGATGACATCGGGCTTTTGTGCGTTGGTGATGGCCACGACCCCTTGCATGAAAGCGGCATCGGCAATATCATCTGCATGCAAGTCTGCCAGCAGGGCGATACGCAGTGGCGGGGTGTCGGCAGGCAGAGCCGGTAGTTCAACGGTGATTTCGGTTACCTCCGGCAACTGCAGAGAGTTGTACATGCCCACGCTCACGGTGGCGGCGGTGAGCACCAGCAGCCCCACGCGGATGCGGTTGCCGAGGCGGCGCCAACGCTGCTTTTCCGCCTTTCGGAACAAGGTGAGCCGCAGAAGCCCCAGGATGAGACTCAGCACCAGGAGCAGGATGGCGTAAAAGAAGATGACCAGCCACACCCAGTTGGCAGGGATGAGAATTTCCGGTGCCAGATGCGGCGTGAAATAGGATTCCCGCCCGCCCAGCAGGTACAGAAGTTGGATTTTGCAGGCTGCCACGGCGGTGATAAGCAGATACAGCAGCTTCCACCACCAACGGCAGAACAACGGCAGGATGAGGAATCCGCCGATAACAAGAAAAATGACCAGTGAAAGTAAACAGGATATCTGAGCAAGCATAGGGCAGGCGGGGGAGTAGCCCGAAACGCGGTGCGGCGTTGTTGCCGCCGCACCGCACCCGGGGATAAAGGGGTTTACATGTTTGCCTGGTAGAGCGGCTTGTTGCCGTTTGCAGGGTTGAGAATGGCGAATGATTCGCGGTGGATGGAGGGATCACTGCGGAAGATGAGGCGTCCGGCGCACTGGCGTTCCAGCTCCATGAGCAGTTTGGAGTCCTCGTTCTTGAAGCGGGAGAGTACATCGCTGTTCACCACGACAATCATGTCGCCCACCGTGTCGCGGTAGCGCTGGATGGTGGCTTTTATCTGCCGCTGAATCTCCACGCTCATGGTCATGACACTCTTGATGCGTCCGCGTCCGTTGCAGTACGGGCACTGGTCGTTCACGTAGTCCAGCAGTGATTCATTGATGCGCTGGCGCGTCATTTCCATGAGGCCGATGGGGGTAATCTGCATGACCTGAGTCTTGGCTTTGTCGCGCTTGAGTGCTTCCTTCATGGCCTTGTACACTGCCATCTGGTCCTTGCGGTGGCGCATGTCGATGAAGTCCACCACTACCAGACCGCCAATGTTGCGCAAGCGCAGCTGGCGGGCAATCTCTCGGGCGGATTCCAGATTGGTTTCCAGTATGGTTTTGTCCAGATCTTTGTTGCCCTTGTTGCGGCCGGTGTTGATATCAATGGCGATGAGAGCCTCCGTTTCATCGATGACGAGGTACCCGCCGCAGGGCAGCAGCACCTGGCGCTGGAAAGTCTCGTTAATCTGTTTTTCAATGCCCAGTTCCTCAAAAATGGGCTGGCGGCAGGGATAGTGCTGGATGTGTCGCTTGGCGCGGCGGGATATCTTGCCGGCAATCTCCTGCATGCGCTGGGTGGTTTCCAGATTATCGCAGACGATGTTGTCCACGTTATCTGTCAGGAAATCGCGCGCGGTGCGTTCAATCAAATCCGGCTCGCGGTACACGCTGACCGGGGCGGGTTCTGCTGCAAACTTTTCCTCTACCTCACGCCACTGAGTCAGCAGCATGGCCAGGTCGCGCACGAAATGGCGGAAACGCTGTCCCTGTGCAACGGTGCGCATGATGATACCCATGCCCTCCGGCACATTGAGCTTCTGCACAATCTGGCGCAGCCGCTGGCGTTCCTTGGGGTCATCAATCTTGCGGGAGATGCCGAACTGGTCGGTGAACGGCATCAGTACGATGTATCGCCCGGCCAGAGAGATGTTGGTGGTCACGCGCGGTCCCTTGGAGCTGATGGGCCCCTTGGTCACCTGCACCATAATCTCCGAACCGATGGGGTAGATGTCCGGGATGTCCTTGCTGGTGATTTTCTTCTGCTGCTTGCGGGGGCGGCCTTCGCGCTGAATCTCTTCCAGAGAGGAGTCCAGAGCCAGTGGCAGCGCATCCCAGAAGTGCAGGAAGGCGTTTTTCTCGTAGCCAATGTCCACAAACATGGCCTTGAGACCGGGTTCTATGTTCTTGACGCGGCCTTTGAAGATGCCGCCCACGATGTTATCTTCGCCCTCGCGCTCAATGCTGTACTCTTCCAGAACGCCGTCCTCCAGCAGGGCGACGCGGCGTTCCAGTTTTTCCGCATTGATGACGATGGTCGTTCCCTCCTTCGGGTTGCACTGTCCGAACCCGAAGAAGTGTTTGACGCTATTAATCATTTTGGAAATAAGTGACAAGGTTTTGGTTATGGTTAAAAGGTTGATTGACCCGGCGAGCTCAGTTCCCCGTTGCGCGTAACTGATAGCAAAAAAGCAACGCTCCCACCCCCGGTTTGCACCGGGGCGGCTGCGTTGCTCTTGTTTTCAGTTAGCTGCGGGGCAGGTGGCTGCCGCCGCACCGGGAAGTGGTGACGCCGGGGTGAGGAAGATAAGTCTTATCAGTCCTCGAAAACGTCATCGTTCTCCTGCAGGTAGCGGCCTGTACCTTCTGCTACGGCACTCAGCGGGTCTTCCGATATCACAATCGGGAGCCCCGTCTGCTCGTGCAGCAAATCGGCCAATCCTCGCAGCAGAGCACCGCCGCCGGCCACGGTGATACCGCGGTCATACAGGTCACTTGCCAGCTCAGGCGGGCAGTGTTCCAGTGCCTGGCGAATGGCACTCACGATGATATTGAGCTTATCCTGAATCGCTTCTCGAATCTCTTCGGAGCGAATCATCACGGTCTTGGGCAGTCCGGTGCCGCGGTCGCGCCCTTTCACCTCCATCTGCAGCTCCTGCTGCAGGGGGTGGGCGGAACCGATACGCACCTTAATGTCCTCAGCCGTGCGCGGTCCCACTAACAGGTTGTGCGCTGCCAGCATGTGGCGCGTTATGGTGTCATCCATGGCATCTCCGCCGCACCTCTCGGATTTGCTGTAGACGATACCGGAAAGAGACAGAATGGCTACCTCGGTCGTGCCGCCGCCGATATCCACAATCATGCTGCCGATGGCATCTGACACCGGCAGCCCCACCCCGATGGCGGCGGCCATGGGTTCCTCCATCAGCTGTACATCTCGCGCACCGGCTTCATACGCCGACCGCTCAATAGCCTGACGCTCCACCTCCGTGATACCGGAGGGGTGAGCAATGAGAATGCGGGGCTTGCGCAGCGTGCGCCGCCGGCATGCTTTCTTGATGAAGTAGCGCAGCATCTGGTGCGCTACATCGAAATCGGCTATGACGCCGTCCTTCAGCGGACGAATTGCCGTCACGGTGCCCGGGGTGCGCCCGATCATACGTTTGGCTTCCTCGCCCACGGCTTTGGCCTTATCACCCTTCATGGCGACTACCGAGGGCTCGCGCAGCACTATCCCCTGGTCCTTGACGTAGACCAGCGTGTTGGCTGTGCCGAGGTCTATCCCGATGTCGTACGAGAGTAATCCGGCTAATTTTTTGAAAAGACTCATTGATAATTAAAGATTTGTATAAGGTGATGACGGATGCGTCTGCCTGTTATGGTCCGCGGGGCAGCCCTCCTTTTCAGGGGATGTGGCTGCTTATTTCCCGTGCCGTTACAAGCTTGGTTGGGATGTTGTGTCACGCGCATCCACGCGGAGTATAGAGATTGCACTTTGGCCTGTCAAGAAAAAAGCAAATGCTCTCCTGTGCTGCATTCTGTCAGTACCTTTCTTGTAGGTGGGATGCGGTATGTTGCTGCGGAGTGGGGCGTGCTGGTGCTGTCTGTACGATGAGTGCCTGTACAACAGAAAACGGGAGCTTTTGCCAAGCTCCCGTTTTCTCATAATGGTTGGTGTGGTGAGGATTTTAGTCCTCTACCGCGCGGCTGTCCGTATCTAACACCCGCTGAACCTTGGCTCCCAGCATCATCAGCTTTTCGTCCAGCATTTCGTATCCGCGGTCAATGTGGTAGAGACGGTGAATTTCTGTGGTGCCTTCTGCCGCGAGAGCTGCCAGTACCAGAGCGGCAGAGGCGCGTAAATCGCTGGCCATGACCGGAGCCCCGGAGAGACCGTCTACGCCGGTGATGATGGCGGTGCCGTTGTCCACCTTGATGTTGGCACCCATGCGCTTAAGCTCAGAGCAGTGCATGAAACGCTGCGGGAAGATGGTGTCACGCACCACGCTGATGCCGGGGGTGAGGGCAAAAAGGGCAGTCATCTGCGCCTGCATATCTGTGGGATAACCCGGGTAGGGTGCTGTGAGAATTTTTCCGCTGCGGGGGTGCTCCCCGGGTTTTACAAAGACACTGGTACCCTCTTCATCGAACTCGACGTAGTGGCCGCATTCTACCAGTAAATCAGCCATGGCCTGAATGTGCTTGCGGCAGATACGGTTAATCTGCAGCCCGTTGCTGACCATGGCGGCGGCTACCATGAAGGTGCCTGCCTCAATGCGGTCGGGGATAACGGTGTGCTCACAGCCGTGCAGTTTCTCTACACCGTGGATGGTGATGGTGCGGGAGCCGGCACCTTCAATGCGGGCACCCATCTTGTTGAGGAAATTGGCCAAATCCACCACTTCGGGCTCTCGTGCTGCAGATTCGATGATGGTTGTTCCCTTTGCCAGCACGGCAGCCATCATCAGGTTGTCCGTTCCCAGAACTGTGGGGCCGGAATCCCCGCGCATGTCTACCGTGGTGCCGATGAGCCCGTTCGGGGCTTCCATGACCAGATTGCCGCCTTTGATGCGGACGCGCGCTCCCAGAGCCTGGATGGCGCGTACATGCAAATCCACGGGGCGGTCACCGATGACGCAGCCGCCCGGCAGCGGCAGTGTGCAGCGGTGCATGCGTGCCATGATGGGACCCAGCAGGCAGATGGAGGCTCGCATCTTGCGCACCTGGTCATAGGAGGCACTGGAGGAAATGCCGTCCGGAGACTCGATTCGAACTGTGCCGCTGGAGCGTTCGACGGAAGCTCCCAACTGGCTGAGAATCTGAATCATGTAATTTGTGTCGGATACATCCGGTACGCGGGAAATGCGTACGGGCTCATCCGTCAGGATGGAGGCTGCGAGAATGGGGAGGGACGCATTTTTGGAACCACTGATATTGACGGTGCCGCTGAGAAGATGTCCGCCCTCTACAATGAGTTTGTCCATGGATATGATGAAAAGATGATGTTTGGTGTGTAACAGGTGGAGTGTAGCACAGCACCTCATCCTCTTGCAAGAGAAAAGGGGCAATCGGTGTGTTTTTTTTCGGGGTGATTCAGGGGAAAGTCCGCTGTGTGCGGTCGTATTCGCTTGGAAGCACCCTCCCCGGGAATGCGGAAAATTGGCTTTGCCGGCTGACGGGCGGATAATAAGCTTGACCGCAGGAATGTTTTGTGATAGCGTGGCTCAGACGGTCACCGACACCGAAACGCGTATTTTTCACTATGTCAACAGAACTTCCGCAACGAATTCACACACGTCTTTCCGGCGCCAACATCAGTATTGTCTGCGCCCGCTACAATGAGAAATACACGGATGCTCTCCTGCAGAACTGTCTGGATGAGTTGGAGCAGTGTGCACCCTATGCCGGTGTTCGGGTGATTCGTGTGCCGGGGGCTTTTGAGGTTCCTGTCACGGTGAAACGGCTTATCCAGTTTACCCGAGAGTCGGATAAGCCCAATGTGGTGATTGCTTTCGGTGTGATTCTGCGCGGCAGCACGGCGCATGCCGATCTGGTAGGCACAGCGGTGACAAATCAGCTTATGAATATTGCGTGTGATACTATGGTGCCCGTTATTCATGAAGTCTTGTTGTTGAATGATGAGAAGCAGGCTTTTGCCCGCTGTGTTGCTTCTGCTCTGAACAGAGGAAGAGAAGCTGCCCGGGCTGCGATAGAGATGCTGGATTTGCAGGCACTGGAGCGGCGAGCCGTTCGCATTGCTGCCACTCGCAAAGGAGAGAAACCCCAAAAAAATAATCATGAGCATTAACCGTAGTGAAGTTCGTAAATACGCTCTCACGTTCCTTTACGCTCTCCGTGGGAATGGAGATTGTCCGGATTCTTTTGATGCTGAGCTTTTCTGGTTGATTGCGCAGGAGAAAAAGACGGATCGCATGCGTGAGTCTCACGCTCGGGCTGTTCTGCACACCTGCCGCGCATCCGCAGAGAGCGCACAGCTGCTGATAAACCGGGCAGAGTCACTGATGGATGCCTTGAAGGGAGATTTGACCACTATCACGCTGCGCGATGAAACTGAGCGCTATGCAAACCAGACTCAGGCTTTTGAGGCGGCTGTTTCTGCGCTGGCATACTGTCTGGGGGATACCCGCCGCGAGGATACGGAACAGCTTGCGCTCTGTACCCGCGATGTTCTGCGGCTCGCAAAGGCCTTGTTGCTGATGGGGGATGAATTGCTGTGCCGATTTGCTGATTTCCCGGCATCCCGCCATATCACGGAACCGCTTGCTGCCGCCATACGCCGCCGTGGTAAGCTTATGGAAACCACCGCCGGACTGTCGGAGCCCATTACCCTGGCTGATAGTAAGGAACACGCCGGTCTTGCCCGCCAGGCGGCGGATATGTTGGAACTGCGCCCCGCTGCTGAGACTCTGGTATCTGCTATCCTGCGCCACAGAGAGGAGCTGGAAACTGAGCTCGCCGGGCTGATTGAAAATTATTCTCTGGAGCGAGTGGATATGATAGACAGCTGTATTCTGCTCATCTCTCTTTATGAGTTGCGTTTCAATAAATTGGAGCCTGCTATCGTCATCTCGGAAGCAAATCTGCTGGCTGATGCCTACTCCGGCTCAGGAAGTGCTCCCTTTATTCACGGTATTCTTGCTGCCGCTGCCAAAGCCTGATTTTTTCTCCGACCATGGCTCACTTTTTTACCAGATTGATTGACAAGTTTCTCGGTGAACCGGAAATTGACTGGGATGAGCTTGAAGCTGACCTCATTTCTGCCGATATCGGAGCCGGGCGCGTTATTCCGCTCATAGAGGAACTGCAGAAACAGGATAGTCAGGATGCCTGTGATATTGCTGATTACATCAGGGGGCAACTGCGTTCCGCTTTTCCGGCAAATCTGCCTCAGCTGCCTCTTCCGCAGGCCGGTAAACCGGTCGTTATCATGATGGTTGGCGTGAACGGAGCCGGCAAGACCACCACATCTGCCAAGCTGGCCTACCGCCTGCAGAAAGAGGGCAGGAAAGTGCTGTTGGCTGCGGCGGATACATTCCGCGCGGCAGCGGTGGAGCAGCTGGAAAGCTGGGCTGCCCGCCTGAACGTTCCGCTGTATAAGGGGCGTCCCAACCAGGATCCGGCCTCTGTGTGCTATGAGGCGCATACCCGCGCTGTCCGTGAGGGGCTTGATTATCTCATCTGCGACACGGCCGGCCGTCTCCACACCCGCCATAATCTCATGGAGGAGCTCTCCAAAATCCGCCGCTCCATTGCCAAGCAGGATGCAGCGGCTCCCCATGCCTGCTATCTGGTGGTGGATGCTACTACCGGCGGCAACGCCCTCATGCAGGCGCGGGAGTTTCACAAGGCGACTCCGCTCAATGCTGTGGTCATTACCAAAATGGACGGCTCCGGTAAGGGTGGGGTGGCCGTGGCGATTCAGGATGAGTTGAATATTTCTCCTATCTTTCTGGGCACGGGTGAGGGTAAGGATGACTTGATTCCTTTCCGGGCGGATGAGTACGCGGACACTCTGCTTTGATATTTTTTTCCGAATACCATGCAGACAAAGCCATCCCTCCTGGAGTACACGGCAGATGCACTCAAGGTGCTGCTGGCGGAACTGGGGCAAAAACCTTTCCGCGCGACTCAAATTCTTGAGTGGGTGTGGAAGCACCGCGCAGCGGACTTTGAGCAGATGAGTAATCTGCCCCCCACGCTGCGTGCTCAGCTGGCAGAGCGTTTTACCCTGCGCCCGCTGGAGGTGGTGGAGCTGAGTGAAAGCACCACCGGTTCCACCCGCAAGTTTCTTTCCCGCATGCAGGACGGTCACCTTGTGGAATCTGTCATCATTCCTGCGGCAGAGGGCAAGGGCGGTGCTCAAAGTGACCGCATCACTCTTTGTGTCTCCTCTCAGGTAGGCTGCGCTTTTGGTTGCCGCTTTTGCGCCAGTGGGCTGCTGGGGTTTACCCGCAACCTCACTGCCGGTGAGATTCTGGGGCAGATACTCGCCGCTGAGGAAGTGAGTGGCAATCGTGTCAATAATCTGGTTTTTATGGGTATGGGTGAGCCGCTCGCCAATATTGATAACCTGATTAGCGCACTCACGGTCATTCTGGACCCGCGTGGTCTCAACATCGGTGCGCGCCATATCACCATCTCCACCTCCGGCAATGTGCCCGGTCTGCGTCGTCTGGCTGAGTTTGGTAAACCGCTTCGTCTTGCCGTATCGCTCCACGGCGCGAGCGATGACGTGCGCTCCCGGGTCATGCCTGTGAACCGTAAGTGGCCATTGGGGCAACTTATTCCCGCTCTGCATGAATGGAACAAAACCGGCAAGCACATGATTACACTGGAGTACATCCTCATACAAGATGTCAATGCCGGCATGGATGAAGCCCGCAAGCTTGCCCGTGTAGCGCGGGAGCTTAATGCGAAAGTCAACCTCATCCCCTACAATACCGTGGAGGGGCTTCCCTGGGTGCGCCCCTCTGAAGCTCATTGCAAAGCTTTCTGCCGCGCGCTTATCGCAGAAAAAATTCCCGTTACCATGCGTTATGAAAAGGGGCATGACATCAACGCAGCCTGCGGTCAGCTCCGTTTGCGTAAGGTGCAGGATGAAAAAACGCAGCTTTGATGCGCTGAGAATAAGATAGAACTTGCCAAAACAGGACATTTGTAGTACCCTTTTCACGTGCACGGGCACGCGTGAGTCTCAACAGACAGGCTGAGATGCCCGCGGGCGCGCGCATGGTAACTTATCCGTTAGGTACTATGAACACCACCATCAAAAGCCTGATTAAAATCATCATCGTGCTGCTCCTGAGCGGCAGCATGCTCATGATTCCGTTTGAAGAAATGGGTGTGCCCATCAATGTTATCCAGGCGCGAGTCATCGCCCTGTTCATTTTTGCCGCACTCATGTGGATTTTGGAACCGATTCCGATTTGGACCACTTCCGTGCTGGTGATAACGCTCACCGTCATGGGGATGTCCAACCAGTCTCTCAACTTCCTGCAGGTGCAGCGTTACGATGCCGCTGCTGTGAAGGCTATCATTGCAGATGCCTACGGCCCCGGAGCAGAAGCCAAGACCGTGGAAGATACACAGAATGCTGTGCTGGCTGATTTGAAGAAGCAGACAAGCCTCAGTTCCGGTTACGTGCGCAACACCATCAACACCGCCATCCTCAAACCGGTGGTGGCCAACAAGGCTGACGACGCTCAGAAAACCGCCCTTCTGGCAGCCTCTGCCAAGCTGTATGACGGCGAACTGAGCCGTAAGATTGATGAGCTGAAGCTTGTGAGCGTTACCAAGCAGCGCAGTGTGTTTGCCACCTTTGCCGACCCCATCATCATTCTTTTCCTTGGTGGTTTCTTCCTGGCAGATGCCGCTACCAAGTACCGTCTGGACATCAACCTGGCACGCGTTCTGCTCAAACCCTTCGGCACCAATCCCAAGTTTGTGTTGCTGGGGCTTATGAGCGTGACCGCTATCTTCTCCATGTTCATGAGCAACACGGCAACCGCCGCCATGATGCTTGCCCTGCTCACCCCGGTGCTGGCTCTCTTCAAGCCCGAGGACCGCGGGCGCGCTGCCTTTGCGCTCTGTATCCCCGTGGGGGCCAATGTGGGCGGTATCGGCACGCCTATTGGCACGCCGCCCAACGCTATTGCGCTTAAAGCCATGCAGGATATGGGGCTGGATGTCTCTTTCGGTAAGTGGATGGCTTTCGGCATTCCCTTTGTGATTATCATGTTGCTGGTAGGCTGGCTCGTGCTGCTCAAGATGTTCCCCATTGCTCAGCCCAGCCTCGATCTTACCAAGGAGCTCAAGGGTAAATTCCTCAAGACTCCCAAGGCCATTGTGGTCTATGCTACGTTCATTGTCACCATTCTGCTGTGGGTGATTCCCAAGGAATACCACGGGCTGGATGCCAATACCGTGGCTATCATTCCCATTGCCGTGTTCTCCGTGACCGGTGTTATCTCCAAGAAAGACCTTAAATCCATGAGCTGGGACGTGCTCTGGCTGGTAGCCGGCGGCTTTGCCCTGGGTGTTGCTCTCAGTGAGACTAATTTGGCCAAGGATATGATAAGTGCTATTCCCTTCGGTGAGTGGAATTCAACGGTATTGCTCATCGGGGCCAGCTGCATCTGCCTCTTCATGGCTACCTTCATGAGCCACACCGCTACGGCAGCCCTGCTTGTGCCCATTCTGGCCGGCGTGGCAGGTGCTATGCTTGCTACCGGTTCCATGGACAACCCCGGTGCCGTTGCCCTGCTTGTCACGGTAGCATTCGCCTCCTCTCTCGGCATGGCTCTGCCCATTTCCACGCCGCCCAACGCCATGGCGTATGCCACCGGGCTCGTGGAGCAGAAAGGTATGGCTATCTCCGGCACCATTCTCTGCGTTCTGGGGCTTGTCATCACCATTGTCATGATGACTCTCCTCGGTTCGGTCGGGTTCTTCGGTTAACCGGCTGTTTCTGCCACTTTTTCCCCGCCTGTCGGTTTCTTACACCGGCAGGCGGTTTTTATTGGGGGTGGCAGCGTTGGCACTGAGAGGGATATTGCGTGCAATCTTGTTGAATTTCAATGATTTTAATTGACAAAGAGGCGAAAATGGAGTATCCTGCGCGTCCCCGCTGATGCTGCTATATCAACAACGGAGGGCTGGGGGCGAGAGCGCAGCACCTTCCAACAATTCGCGTTACCTGCCGTAAGGTGCGCACAACATATACAAATACAATGATTAACGAACTCATTACGAAGATGGTGGAAGCCGGTGTGCACTTTGGTCACCAGACCCGCAAGTGGCACCCCAACATGAAAAAGTACATTCTCACTCAGAAGAATGGCATCCACATCATCAATCTGGAGGAAACGGAGAAGTGCCTGGACAAGGCATGCGCTTTCCTCGGTAATCTTGCCGCCAAGAACAAGAAGATTCTCTTCGTCGGTTGCAAGCGTCAGGCTCAGGAGGCTGTGAAGGAGGCTGCTGAGGCCACCGGGCAGTACTATGTGAACTTCCGCTGGCTGGGTGGTATGCTCACCAACATGAGCACCATCAAGAAGAGCATTGCCCGCCTGGACTACCTTGAGAACCTCGACAAGCAGCCTGAGTACAAGTCCATGTCCAAGAAGGAACTTGCCGCTCTTGCCCGCGAGCGTGAGAAGCTGCAGCGCAACCTGCAGGGTATCCGCAACATGGGTGGTGCTCCTGATGTGATGGTGGCTATCGGTGCTGATCATGAGGATATCGCCATTCGTGAGGCTCATATTCTGGGTATCCCCGTCATCGTGCTGACGGACTCCAACGCCGACCCCGACAGCGTGGATTTCCCCATCCCGGGCAATGACGATGCCGTGCGTTCCATCCGTCTGATTCTTTCCGTCCTGGTGGAGGCTATCAACAAGAATAAGCCCGCCTGAGTTTAACTGATTCAACCCACACACATTACGACAATGGCTGAAATTACTGCCGCAATGGTGAAGGAGCTGCGCATCAAGACTGATGCCGGCATGATGGACTGCAAGAAGGCTCTGGTGGAATGTGACGGCAACATGGATGAAGCTGTCAAGTACCTCCGTGAGAAGGGTATTGCCAAGGCCGCCAAGAAGGCTGACCGCGAGGCCAAGGAAGGTATCGTGGCTACCGTCGTGGAAGGCAAGGACGGCATCATCTATGAAATCAACTGTGAGACGGACTTCTGCTCCAAGGGCGACAAGTTCCAGGCTCTGGCTGCTGAAATCGGTGCTGCTCTCAAGGCCTCTGCTGCTACCTCTCTGGAGGAGGCTCTGAATGTGGCTATCAACGGTACCACGGTGGAGAAGTACATCGCTGAGCAGTGCGCCGTCATTGGTGAGAACATGAAGCTGCGCAAGTTCGGTCGCTACACGCTGGCCGGAGAGGGCACCATCGCCTCCTACATCCACATGGGTGGCAAGGTGGGCGTGCTCCTGCAGGTTGCCTGCGATAACGCCGCTACCGCCACGGCTGAGGCTTTCCAGACCATGTGCAAGGACATCACCCTGCACATTGCCGCCTGCGCTCCCAAGAGCGTGGATTCCAGCTCCCTTGACCCCGCTTTCGTGGCTGAGGAGCAGGAGATTGCCAAGGCTCAGCTCATCGCTGAAGGCAAGCCGGAGCACCTGCTGGAGAAGATTCTTCCCGGCAAGCTGCGCGCTCTCTACAAGCAGAGCTGCCTCATGAACCAGGAGTTTGTGAAGGATCCCTCCATCTCCGTTGACAAGCTTGTGGAAAACACGGGCAAGTCCCTGAGCGACAAGGTCACCGTGGTGGCTTTCCACCGCTTCCAGCTCGGTGCCTGATAGCGAATATCTGCAAATCCATTTTCCGCTCTCCCGTACTTCGGTATCGGGAGAGTGTTTTTTTTAGTGTGTGGGCGGGGCGTGTTGCGGCAAAAAAACTGCGCGGCATATTGCCGCGCAGGGGGAAATGACTATGTGTGTGAATCAGGCCAGAGATTTGGCGGTGTTCACGATGTTGTCCACATTCATGCCGAGGTCATGCAGCACCACATCGCCGGGAGCGGAGAAGCCAAAGTTATCAATGCTGATGATGGCTCCCTGCGGCCCGACATAGCGGTACCAGAGGTCGCTCTTGCCGGCTTCTACGGAAATGCGGCGGGTGCAGGCTGCGGGCAGTACCTCTTCCTGATACTCCGGAGTCTGCAGGTTGAAGCGGAACATGGAGGGCATGGAAACCACGCGCACATCATCTCCCAGCTGCTGCGCAGCCTGCAGGGCGAGAATGACTTCTGAGCCGGAGGCAATGATGATGAGACCGGGTTTCTCCGTCTTTTCCTTCAGGGCGATGTAGGCCCCCTTGCGCACACCCTTACGGCGTACATCGGCAGGGATGTCTGCCACAGAGGCAAGGCTGGGCACGTTCTGGCGGGTGAGGATGAGGGCGGTCGGACCCTGGCGGCGGCGCATGGCGCACATCCAGGCTCCGGCGGTTTCCTCTTCATCTGCGGGGCGGATAACATCCAGATTCGGGATGACGCGCAGGCCGGTAACGGTTTCCACGGGCTGGTGGGTGGGACCGTCCTCGCCCACGGCCACGGAGTCGTGGGTCAGCACATAGGTGACAGGCAGGTGGCTGAGGGCGGCCACGCGGATGGAGGCGCGCATGTAGTCCACAAACACGCAGAAAGTGCCGGCGGAAACGCGGAAGAGCCCATCGTAGGCAATACCGTTGCAGATGGCTCCCATGGCGTGCTCACGAATGCCGAACCAGAAGTTGCGCCCG
>JAFQEY010000026.1 GCA_017398765.1 Akkermansia sp. | reverse complement strand
TCAAGTACTTCAAGAACACAACACAGGGCATGGTAGGAGATTTCTCCTCCATGCTCAATCTTTTTCTGCTCTTTACTGATAAATTTCTTCTCCTGCGTTTCTTGCGTCCCTGGGTCATTCCACAATTATTGCAGAAGAGCCTATGATTTTCCAAAAAGGAGATAAAATATGCTGGTTTTCTTTCGTATTTGCAATTTTAAGTCGATAGTGGAGACAACCATTGATATGCGCTATGGAGAAGGGAAGGCTCCGAATGGGTATAAGGAAATGGAGCACTATCCATTTCTTGAGTACCAAGCAGAAAATGGTCAGGTGTTGAGATTGTCTCCTGTGCTGGCCATTTACGGTCAGAATGCCGGAGGCAAGACTACCTTAGTAGAAGCAATGAACACGTTGCGACGTTGTTTGTTTGAAAACAAATTACATTATCGCCCGAATAAGCTGCACCCGGATTTAAAAGACACTACGTTTGAGATTTGTTTTGCAAGTGAGAGAGTGGTTTATACCTATACACTTTGCTACAATTTAAGCGGAGTAAAGCGTGAGTCCTTGAGAACGTATGATACGGATGTGTTTGAAATTGACCATGATCAGGCTCTATACAACTTTGAGCAACTTGCTACGGAGCTGTACACGACTGAGCGCTTGATGGCTGTTTTGAAAACCGAGTGTTGCAATAGCAAGGGAGAGCAGATAGTCTCTTATCTAGGCAAGATTGCAACGAATTATCCCGGTTTAAATGCTAAGCTTAGCAATGCCTACCAGTTCCTGATGTATGGTATATCCAACTCTCTGGAAAATGATTTCTCTGCCCCTTTTGCTATTAATTATTTGGCGCAAGGTGAGCAGGATTCTACCCACGAGCAAGCATTCCTGGAGATAGCGAAATACCTGCGACGGCTCGATATTGATATTGCGAGCATGGAGCTGATTCTTCGAGAAGAAAAGTTTAGTACTATGCCTGATGACGATGGAGTGCGAGAACCGGAGCTGATGTATCGAATCAACAGCTACCATAAGGATAAAAACGGCGAGCTGGTGGCATTGGATTTCCGGGAGGAGTCGCGAGGTACTCAGGTATTGTTCGGTTTGCTGGGGGTAGTGCTGAGAAAGCTCCGTACAGGAGGTGTGCTGGTCATTGATGAAATTGACCGGTCGTTGCATTCCTTGTTGCTTGTAGCATTGGTGTCTCTCTTCACCAATAAGGAGTACAATGTGAAAGGAGCTCAGCTTATCTTGACTGCTCACAATACTGAGTTGTTGGAGGCCACTAACTTGCGGACATCACAGGTGGCCATTGTGACTAAGACCTCAAAACAAGGGACTCTTGCTCGCCGCCTGTGTGATTTTGATGGTGTCCGCAATGTTCAGAACTTCCGCAAGACGTATCTGGATGGCGCATACGCAGGCATCCCATTCCCCATTATCTGACCTCGACATGACTTACTCTCAGAACTTTTTTTCTTCATGTGGTTTGCGAGGGCAAATCAGAGCGGAATTATCTTGCCGCATTGAATCGACTTCTGCGAGATTCCGGTATAGGTCTAACCTTGCTGAGTCCCAATCCTAAGAAAAGGGATGAAGATGGGGGCGGGCATTTCCGCAATGTTGTACAGAAGTACAAAGATTTCCGTCGCAACAATCGTAACGTGCAACCATGGATATGGGTGGATTGGGATTTGTATTTGCGAAATGACCAGCACAGCATGGAGCTGTATGAGTCACGCCCCAAGGGTATACCTGCCTTCCTGTTCAGTATTCACAACTTTGAGGATTTCCTCGTTCTTCACAGCTCAACGGATAGGGTATATGAGTGGATAAATGTCTGCCGGGAGTATAACCACTTTACCTCTCCCATGCACAGCGAGGAATATATACCCTTGTTCAAGAGGCAATTCCCGGAGTATAAGAAGGGTGAATTGCCGGATAGCTTAGCCATGCTCTCCAACGTGCAGGTAGAGAATGCGCTGATTCATTCATTGGATGCGAGTATTCCATTCAGATGCGATTTCATCGAGAATCTTGCCGAGTTCATTATGGCGAGGTATCCCGATGCAGGACGACCGTGGAATGTGGTTAAGAAAAAAGATGAATAAACGTTATAAGTAGCATGGAATTATCTCCAGTTAAATTAGATGTGAAAGCAGATGCCACTCCTTGGCTGATGCCGGTGCTGCAGCAACAGTGGATACACATGGCTGGGGTGCTGCTGCGTACTCTACCATTGACATGGGCGGCAACGCACTGACGCTGGGTGGCGATGTTCGTTTTGTGCTGGAGATAGGTGGTGCCGCGTTGGGGGCACTTGTGGCAACAGACGATGCCTCTATCTGCATCACTCGCGATGCTGAAGGTTTGGTTGATGGGGCTCAGTATTTGGCCGGCAGAGATATTACACACTTTTATCTTTACTTTTGAGAGAGAGTAGAGTACTGTCTGCCCGTGTGATTTTGCTTTTACACTTTGCAAGTGTCAGAGGAATGGAACCGGTTTAGATGTTTTCTTGATAAGGTTATACGGATGTGATGAAAGTATTTGGCAAATGGTGGAATCATTATATTGAAGTGAAAAAAGCTAAACGGCTCGATTCGTGGTACAGAAGAAGAATAAAAAAAAGGAGTGAACAAGAATTTATTGCCCGTTGGAATAAGGTAGGTCATGTAAATCTTGAAATGATAAAATTATTTGCGGATATTATGGAACTACCGAATCATTTCATATTACCACATGATAGGATGTTTATCATGTTTTGCTCGCCATATAATGATTTTAGAGAAATAGAAGCTTTATTTTTGTTGGAAAAATATGGAATATTCAACATGAACGTGAATACAATTGAATCTGAATACAAGTACGCCAAAGATATATTCGGAATCAACTGAGAAGGTTTCACGCTGTTTATCTCTTGAGACGAAAATAGAGAGAATATGTTTTGTGGGGGGTGAATAATTATGTCGTAACACCGAATGGTGTGTCATCAGCAAACCTGAGCACGCTCTCTCAAGGTGGGACGTAGGAAAATTAGGGTGCGCTGTGTTCTGAGTCATGAGAAATGTTTTTTTTCTTGACGGCAGGATGAAACGGGTGTTAACTTTAGGTGTTATCGCGATGAAATCTCTCTTCCAAAAGCTCGCAATCGGCAGCGTGGTCATGTCCTGTGGGGTGGTTCAGGCATCTGAGGAGGCACATAAGCTTTCAAATGATGCTCCGGTGCTGTGGAATATCGACATCCCTTTCTGGCCTGGACACAGCCTGCCAATCACCAACTCCCTGGTCATGATGGCTGCTGCGGTGGTGGTGTTGACAATCTTACTGCGCCTTGCTACGCGGAAAATGGAACGCATCCCCGGGAAGCTGCAGAATTTTGTGGAGTGGATTTTCGAGACGCTCTTTAACTTTGTCTCCGGGCTGACCGGTAAACATTTGGCGCAGCGTTACTTCTGGTATTTTGCCAGTATTTTTCTGCTGATTCTGATTAGCAATTACATGGGGCTGCTGCCCGGCGTGGGGGAGATTCTCTATGGGCATGATCCGCTGCTGCGCGGTGCTAACGCGGATTTGAATATCACCCTTTTCCTGGGGCTGTTCTACACTCTGCTGTGGTTCGTCTGGTGCCTGCGAGAGCAGGGGGCCAAGCACTTTGTTCTGCACATCTTCGGCCCCAAGGGGGGGCTGAGCGGCCTGCTCAAGAATTTGCTGCTACCGGTATTTTTCTTTGTAGGGCTCATCGAAATCCTTTCCATCGGCATACGCCCCGTGGCACTGGCAGCCCGACTTTTCGGCAACATCTACGCCGGTGAGGCTATTCTGGAGCAGATGCTCAATATCTCGTCCAATCCGTTCGTCAGCGCACTGGCGGCTCTGCCGTTCATGTGCCTGGAAATTCTCGTCGGCTTTGTGCAGGCTCTCGTGTTCCTGATGCTCACCGCCATCTTCCTCAAGACGCAGGTGGGAGATGGTGAGGAACACCACGCGTGAGGCCGCCGTACCACTTCCCGCCCGTGCATCACGCAGCAAAGTCGTGACGCGGAGGGTTCAGACAAAATATAATAACAAACCAAAGAAAACATATATTATGATGCTCCCCATGCTTGCCACCGCCGCCATTAAATCCGGCATGGCTGTTATCGGTGCCGGTCTCGGCATTGGTCTTATCGGTATGAAGGCCGCAGAATCCACCGGCCGCAACCCCGGTGCCTCCGGTCAGGTGCTTACCATCTCCATCATTCTGGCCGCTCTGGTGGAAGGTGTTGCTTTCGTGGCTATTTTCATGTAAATTCTTACACCCCCCGGAGCCGCGCATTCCGCGCGGCTCCCGTCCCCTTTCCCCCCCCTTCTTTTTTAACCAAAACTCCATCTCACAAGAATATGTACCAACCGCTTCTCGCAGCAGGACTGCAGGAACTCCCGGAAACTTTCGGGCTGCACGCCGAGGCTTTCATTGCGCACTGCATCGCGTTCACCGTTCTGGTGTTCATCATCGTCAAGTTCGGGCTCAAGCCGGTCATGACCCTGCTGGAGGAACGCCGCAAGCGCATCGTTGAGGGCGAGGAAATGCACGCCCGCAGTCAGAAGGAGCTGGCAGAGGTGCAGGCCGCCGGTGAGAAGATTCTGGACGATGCTCGCGAGTCCGGCCGCAAAGAGATGGAGCACGCCCGCGCCACAGCCGCCAAGCTGCAGGATGACCTCTCTGCCAAGGCCAGTGCAGAGGCTCAGACGGTTATTGAGAATGCTCGCAAGCAGGCTGCTCTGGACACTCAGCGCGAGAAAGATGCTCTTAAGGGCGAGTTTGCCCGACTCGTGGCGCAGGCTACCGCACAGGTCACCGGAAAGGTACTGACCGAGGAAGACCACCGCCGCATCAACGCAGAGGCTATATCCCACCTGTAACGCTCCTCCTTTTTACCGGAAAGCCGCCGATATGAAAATCACCAAGGACATACAGGCCCAGGCACGCCGCCTCATGCGCCTCTGCTTGAGCCCGGAGGGGCTGCTGATTGAGGAAAATGTGCGCAAAGTGGCAGCCGGTATCACGGCGAGCAAGCCGCGCAACTACATTGCTCTGCTGACGGCATTCACCAATTTGGTGCGTCTGGAGCAGGAAGCCCGCACCGCCACCATCACCAGTGCCGTCCCCCTGTCGGACAGTGAGAAAAACGCCATCTGCACCCGCCTCAACGCTCGCAAACCCGGTCTCATCTACAACTGGCAGGTGAACCCCGACCTCATCGGCGGTATCACGGTCTGCGTGGGTGACCAAGTGACTGACGCCTCTATCAAATCCCGTATCGAACGACTTTCCCGCATCTGAGAACCCCTTAATTTCTACTCCACGGTATGAGCAACATCGTACAAGAACTCGAAGCACAAATCCGCAACGCCACCGCAGCCTCCGTCAGCGAGAACATCGGTGTCATCAAATCCATCGGCGACGGCGTGGTCCGCATTGAGGGCCTCAGCAACGCCATGCTCAATGAAATGATTGAATTCCCCGGCGGTGTCATGGGGCTGGCCATGAACCTCGAAGAACACGAGGTGGGTGCCGTGCTTATCGGCTCCGGCGCAGCCCTCAAGGAAGGCGATACCTGCAAGACCACCGGCAAGTTGCTCCAGGTACCCGTGGGCTCCGGTCTGCTTGGTCGCGTGGTGGACACGCTGGGCAACCCGTTGGACGGCAAAGGCCCCATTCAGGCTTCCGGTTATTATCCCGTGGAAAAGATTGCCTCCGGTATCATTTCCCGCCAGGGTGTGAACCAGCCGGTGCAGACAGGTATTCTGCCCATTGATGCCATGATTCCGATTGGCCGCGGGCAGCGTGAGCTTATCATCGGTGACCGCTCTACCGGCAAGACCGCTCTGGCCATCGACACCATCATCTCCCAGGCAGACCAGAACCGCCGCGCTGAGGAAAGCGGCAATGCAGACTATCGCCCGCTCTACAGCATCTATGTGGCCATCGGTCAGAAGCGCGCCAACATCTCCCGACTCGTAGCCAAGCTGGAGGAAAGCGGGGCCATGCCCTACACTGTGGTGGTGGTAGCCTCTGCCTCTGACAGTGCAGCCATGCAGTATCTGGCTCCCTATGCCGGCTGCGCCATGGGTGAATATTTCATGGATCAGGGCAAGGACGCGCTGATTGTGTATGATGACCTCTCCAAGCACGCCGTCGCCTACCGCCAGGTATCCCTGATTCTGCGCCGCCCCTCCGGTCGTGAAGCCTACCCCGGCGACGTATTCTACCTGCACAGCCGCCTGCTGGAGCGTGCTGCCCGCATCAACAGTGAAGGTGGGCGTAAGGGTGGCTCCCTCACCGCGCTTCCCATCATTGAGACTCAGGCGGGTGACGTTTCCGCTTACATCCCCACCAACGTCATTTCCATTACAGACGGCCAGATTTTCCTGGATACCGACCTCTTCTACCAGGGTGTGCGCCCCGCCATCAACGTGGGTATCTCTGTGAGCCGCGTGGGCTCCAGTGCCCAGACCAAGATTGTGAAGAAGCTGGCCGGCTCCGTGAAGCTGGACCTTGCCCAGTTCGAAGAACTCCAGGCATTCGCCCAGTTCGGCTCTGATCTGGATGCCAACACCAAGGCCAAACTGGAACGTGGTCGCCGCATCGTGGAGCTCTTCAAGCAGGGGCAGTACGAGCCCAAGAGTCTCGCCATCGAGGTGATTGACCTCTACGCCATCCAGCGCGGCTTCCTCGATGACGTAGCTGTGGAAGACATCCGCAAGGTGCAGAAGGCCATGGAGGAAGAAGCTGCCATGAATGCCCCCGCCCTGCTGGCCGCCATCGATGCCGAAAAAGCCCTGACGCCTGAGATTGACGCGAAGCTTCAGGAGTTTATCACCACTTTCAAATCCCGCCTGAAGAAGTAACAACATGGCCAGCCTGAGAGACATCAAACGGCGCATTAAGTCCGTACGCAACACATCGCAGATTACCAAGGCGATGCAGATGGTTGCGTCTGCCAAGATGCGTCGTGCTCAGGAGCTTGCACTCAACGGGCGAGCCTACATCAGCGCGCTTGCCAATGTGTTCAAGCACCTGCAGGACACCATCGCGGAGTGCTCCTCCCCGCTCATGCAGCGGAAAGAGGGCGGCAAGCCGCTGGTGGTTGTCATCAACACCGACCGCGGGCTCTGCGGCGGGCTTAACTCCAACCTCTTCAAGGAGGTGCTCACCGCTTGCCCGGCAGAGGCGGATTACATCACCATCGGTGCCAAGCTCAACCCGCAGTTTGCCCGCACCGGGCGCAACCTGGTCGCTTCTTTCAGCCTGGGAGACAGCTTTGATGATGCGGAACTGAAACCGATATTGGATTTCATCCGCAATTCTTTCCTGGACGGCACGTACAAGACCGTGAGCGTGGCCTACCAGAAGTTTATCAACGTGATGGTGCAGAAACCACAGATAGTGGAGCTGCTGCCCATCACACCGGAGGAACTGCTGGCTGTGGCCGCGCAGGATGATACCGAGGATGATAACAACGCCAACTTCCTGCTGGAGCCGAGTGCCGGCAGCCTGCTGGCCGCCATCCTGCCGCTCTACTTTGCCAACCTCCTCACCCAGCAGGTGCTGGAGGGCAAAGCCTCTGAGCAGTCCGCCCGCATGGTTGCCATGAAATCCGCTACCGAGAACGCTAAAACCCTCATCGGCGAGCTCACGCTGGAATACAACAAGGCCCGCCAGACCCAGATTACCAACGAACTTCTCGAAATCACCACGGCTATGAAGGCCATGGAATAATCCCCCGCTTCTTCCCCCAAAAACATCTTCAAAAATCACATTTCTCTTATGAACACAGGTAAAATCGTTCAGATTATCGGCGCCGTGGTAGACGTCGACTTCTCCCAGGCGCAGATGCCCGCCATTTACAACGCCCTCTCCGTGAGCTATGAGGTAGACGGCGAGCCCCGCACCCTTGTGCTGGAGGTGGAACAGCACCTCTCCGACGGCTGGGTGCGTACCGTTGCCATGAGCTCCACCGATGGTCTCAAGCGCGGTATGGACGTGGTGGACACCGGTGCCCCCATCTCTGTGCCTGTAGGCCCGAAGGTTCTGGGGCGTATCTTTAACGTGCTGGGTGAAACGGTGGACGAGAAGGGCCAGCTGGAGGATGTGAAACGCTACCCGATTCACCGCGATGCCCCCTCTCTGGAGGAGCAGGCCACCTCTTCTGAAGTGCTGGAATCCGGCATCAAGGTGATTGACCTCATCTGCCCCTTCCTCAAGGGCGGTAAGGCCGGTTCTTTCGGCGGTGCAGGTGTGGGCAAGACTGTGCTTATCATGGAGCTCATCAATAACATTGCCAAGGCTCACTCCGGGCTTTCCGTGTTCGCCGGTGTGGGTGAGCGCACCCGCGAGGGCAACGACTTCTACATGGAAATGAGCGAATCCGGCGTTATCGACCAGGAGAACCCGGAAAACTCCAAGGTGGCTCTCGTATACGGCCAGATGAACGAGCCCCCCGGTGCCCGTCTGCGTGTAGCACTCTCCGCTCTCTCCATGTCCGAATACTTCCGTGATGAGGAAAACCGCGATGTGCTCCTCTTTGTGGACAACATCTTCCGTTTCTCCCAGGCCGGTTCTGAGGTATCCGCCCTTCTGGGGCGTACCCCCTCCGCCGTGGGTTACCAGCCCAACCTGGCCGAAGAAATGGCAGGGCTTCAGGAGCGTATCACCTCCACCCGCAAGGGCTCCATCACCTCCATGCAGGCCGTGTATGTGCCCGCAGACGACCTGACCGACCCCGCCCCCGCCACCACCTTCTCCCACCTGGACTCCACCGTGGTGCTGGAGCGCGCTCTCGCAGCCCAGGGCATCTACCCCGCCGTGGACCCGCTGGCCTCTACCTCCAAGGCTCTTTCCCCCGAGCTTGTGGGTGAGGAGCACTACCGTGTGGCTCGTGGCGTGCAGCAGACTCTCCAGCGCTACAAGGATTTGCAGGATATGATTGCTATTCTGGGCATGGACGAGCTCTCTGAAGCTGACAAGCTCACGGTGAGCCGCGCCCGTAAGATTCAGCGCTTCCTCTCTCAGCCTTTCAGTGTGGCAGAGGTGTTCACCGGCATCAAGGGACAATACGTGCCTGTGGCTGAAACCGTTCGCGGCTTTGCTGAGATTCTGGACGGAAAGTGGGATGCTGTGCCTGAAGGCAATTTCTACATGAAGGGCGGTATTGACACCGTAGAGAAATCCTGATTCCCGGCACTGCCATGCACTTCAAAATCATCACCCCCCTGCGCACAGCTCTCAATCTGGAAGTGACCGGTCTGAAACTGCCGGCCACCCAGGGAGAGATGGAAGTGCTGCCCGGTCACGCAGACCTTATCACCTCCGTATCCAACGGTGAGCTTACCTATACCCCGTCAGACGGAACTGCCCGGAGTCTCTTTGTGGGCGGCGGTTTTCTGCAGGTGGAGCACGGGGATGTGCTATTAGTGACAGATACTGCTCTGGAGGCAGCCGCCATTGACACCGACTCGGTGCAGGCTGCTCTGGAGCGTGCGCAAAAAGCTCTGCGCGACCGCGCCTCTGTTCTCTCCCGTGAGGAACAGGCTTATCTGGAAGCTTGCATTACCAAGCAGTTGGCCATGATGGAGTATTCCCGCCGCAGAGGTCGCTGCTAGTTTGTATCATCCATAAGAGCCCCTGTGCTTTGCAAGAGAGCAGTGCGGTACTATTGCCGCAGGGCTGGCACCCGGGCATGCGGTGCTGGCAGCGTGAGGTGCATGTGGAAAGGTGAGTCCCCGGGCTGCCTTTCCACCTTATTTTTAGGCAATGGGGAGTTGTGCTTCTCTCTGCTCGAAGTGTCCCGCTATTTTTCCTGAACAGTTTCTGCAATGGCTAAGCTGTTTTATTCTTGGCGTAAATGGGATTCGGTCATTACATCGTAATTTTTGAGGTGGCACTACTGGTGGGAGCCACCGTGGTCGGGTTGTTTTTTACGGTTCTCGCCCTGCTGTTTAATCGCAAGGGGAGGGTGTGGTACGTGCTTCGGAAAATCCGTTGGGCGGCTTTGTTGCTGTGTTTATTCGGCTCGTACAAGGGCTTGTCGACCGGCGTGGCTGATATCCACCGCTATTTCCAATTCGCAGAGCAGGGGGTAGAGACGCAGGCTGAGGTGTTTTATGTGGGCAAATACGTAGCTGCCCGAGGAAAACGAAAAACGTGGTATCAGAATTTCGTCCGTTATCAGGATGAGTCGGGAAAGTGGCATCGGGTGTGCTTTGTGGAACGTAGTCGTTATAAGATAGGTGAGAACATAGAAGTATGCTACACGAGGTCTGCCCCCCATGCCGCTGTCAGAAAAACGGCAGAATTGACTTCTCCTCTTTTTGCATCCATAGGGGTGATTGCGGGGGGCTGCTCGGTTGGGTTGAGCCTGGTGTTCATTTCTGCCATTTTATTTAGCCGGAAGTAATAACGGGAGTGCCCGGCAGCGGAGATATGTCTTATTCACGAGCGCTTTCCTGTCGGGGGCACTCCCTGTTCCCCTATTGGACCGCCTCTTCAGGAGGGGGCACTCCGCTACCGCCGCAATAATCATGTTGCTTCCCGCCAAAACTGTGTTACAATGCTGGCATGTACATACAAGATCAGCTGGAAGAAATTCGCTCCGCCATAGCAGCTGCTGCCACCCGTGCCGGACGCACGGCAGACAGTATCACCCTGCTGGCTGTCAGTAAGACTTTCCCTGTAAGCGATATCATGCAGGCATACGCTGACGGACAGCGTATCTTTGGTGAAAACCGTTTGCAGGAAGCAATGGAGAAAATGCCTCAGCTGCCCCGTGATTGCGAGTGGCATCTCATCGGCCCACTGCAGCGCAACAAGGTGCGCAAGGCTCTGGAGCAGGGCTTTGCTCTCATTCAGGCGGTAGATTCTCTTAAACTCGCCTCCGCCATTTCCAGAATTGCCGGGGAGCTTGGCAAGACGGTACGCATCTTGCTGGAGGTAAATATTGACGGGGAATCCAGCAAGCACGGTTTTACTCCTGCTCAGTTGGAGACAGAGTGGGAGACTCTCACCGCATTGCCCGGACTGGATATCAGGGGGTTAATGTGTATACCGGCTCCGGTGGAGAATCCGGAGGAGGCGCGACCGGCCTTTGCCGCGCTGCGGCATTTGGCGGAGCAGCTGCGTAAGCGCGGCCCATTGCCCCTGCCGGAGCTCTCCATGGGCATGAGTCATGATTTCTCCGTCGCTGTAGAGGAGGGAGCCACCATCGTACGCGTCGGCTCTGCCATCTTCGGTAAGCGTGAATACAGATAAGCCCGTGCTTTTTCCGGGCTTTACAAAACAAAACCGCGCATCGCAAGATGCGCGGTTTTTTGGGGAACAAAGGGTTCGAAGTGACGCTTGAACTTAGCGCTTGCTGAACTGGAAACGCTTGCGGGCGCCCGGACGACCGGCCTTCTTGCGCTCCTTCATGCGGGAGTCGCGGGTAAGCAGACCCTGCTCGCGGAGCTGCTTGCGGTACTCCTCATCAATCATGACGAGAGAGCGGGCAATAGCCAGGCTGATGGCTCCGGTCTGACCGTGAATGCCGCCACCCTTGCAGGTCACGAGCACGTTGAAGCGCTTCATGGTGTTGGTGGCATAGAACGGCTGCAGTACCACGTTCTGAAGAGCATCCGTGGGAAGGTATTCCTCGAAGCTGCGACGGTTGATGGTAATCTTGCCGGACTTGCCTTCCTCAGCGGGGGTCAGCCAGACGTGGGCGATTGCCTCCTTGCGGCGGCCGGTTGCGTTGTAGGGAGTAGTAGACATGGTCAGTAAATCAGGCGATGGTTACAGTTTCCGGTTTGTTGGCTGCGTGCGGATGCTCTGCTCCGGCATACACCTTGAGGCGTCCACCCTGAGCACGCCCTTGGCGAGTGTGAGGCACCATACCGCGGATAGCATGCTCCAGAATCATTTCCGGGTGCTTCTTGCGCAGCTTGGAGGGAGTGGTCACCACCTGATTACCAACATAACCGGTGTAGCGGGTGTAAATCTTGGCGCGTTCCTTGTTGCCGGTGAGCACGACCTTGTCGGCATTCACCACAACCACGTAATCACCGCAGTCCACGTGGGGAGTGAAGATTGTCTTGTTCTTACCGCGAAGCAGGTTGGCTGCTTCCACTGCAACCTGACCGAGCACCTTGTCAGCGGCGTCGATCACATACCACTTGCGCTCGATATCCTGAGCTTTGGCAGAGAAGGTTTTCATATTGTTGTCTTGATTTCCGGTTTAGGCTTTCGCCATCGAACCCATAGTTCGGGGCGGTTACTCTACCCCCAATTATTCCATTTGTCAACCGTATTTTTATGAATTTGGCGTTTTTTTCGCTTTTCTGCCTGAAAAATTGAAAAAAGCGCTTGCTATTCCGTGGATTCCGCATTAGAATGGCGCGCCGCATGCGCACGCAGTTGCCAACGGCACGAACCTAAGAATATAAGATAATGGCAAATCCTCCGAACAGCCGCGGCGGCAAGCCGCAACAGCGCAATAATGGTCCCCGTAACAATGCTCGCCCCGTTAATTCTGCTCCCAAACCCAAGGTGAAGGATGATGACGGTGAGGGTGAGATTGAGCTGGAAGGTGTGGTTTCTGCCGTGTTGGCCGGCACCATGTTCCGTGTGCGTGTTGCAAATGGCCATGAATTTCTGGCTCACATTTCCGGCAAGATGCGCAAACGCTTCATTCGTCTTGTGGTCGGTGACCGGGTCAGAATTGAGGTCTCTCCCTATGACATGACCAAGGCTCGCATCACTTTCCGCCTGAACTGATAGCGGACTGATATTTTCCTTGAAAGGCTGGGTTTTGACGAATCCGGCCTTTTTTGGGTACGACCGACGCGATATGCGCACTGCGGTGAAAGTCCGCGCGGAGCCGCGATGATGCGGAATCCCAGACCTGAAGAACAACTGCGGGGAGGTAACGAACCGTAGAAGAGGAAGTTCGAGGGGAAATCCCGACTGTACGAACAGAAACAGCATATAAGGCCGGATGGATGAGGTTGCCAAATGTGCCGAAATCCGATACAGCACAGAACAGCCTGAAACTCATGAACGTGGAGAAGCAGAGCAGAGACACCTTATACCGGATGGAGTACGACTTCGATACCCCATCGGGGGGAGGTGCGCCCACTTGGAAGCGATGAGGGTGCGAATCCCACAGCTGCGCCAACGCGGGAGCAGCAAGCGTTCGCGGCGTGGAGGAGGAACTAAACTATGAGGAGTGCATGCTTGAGAACATAGCGCGCCGCGACAATCTCGAGCATGCATGCCGGAGAGTGAAAAGCAACAAGGGAGCCCCGGGGATAGACGGCATGACCGTAGAGGAACTGGAGCGATGGCTGAGCACCCACATGGCAGAACTGAGAGAGCAACTGCTCAATGGCAGTTACTGCCCGCAGGCGGTAAAGGGAGTGAGCATCCCCAAACCCAATGGCGATAGACCGACTGGTACAACAGGCCTTTGTGCAAGCGCTCACCCCCATACTCGACCCTCTGATGAGCGAATTGAGTTATGGATTCCGA
The DNA here is from genome assembly GCA_017398765.1 of Akkermansia sp. Taxonomy (GTDB): domain Bacteria; phylum Verrucomicrobiota; class Verrucomicrobiia; order Verrucomicrobiales; family Akkermansiaceae; genus Akkermansia. The sequence continues at coordinate 827 of JAFQEY010000026.1, read as the reverse complement.
CCGAAACGAAGCGCACACCAAGCCCTCAAGGCAGGCTCTGCGTATGTGGAGCAAGGCTACACTGTAGCCGTAGACCTTGATTTGGAAAAGTTCTTCGATAAGCTCAACCATGACATCCTGATGTCGAAACTGGCACGGCGCATCAAAGACAAGCGCGTGCTCTACTACATCCGCCAGATGCTCAAGGCGGGAATGATGGACAACGAAGGCATTAAGCAAAAACGAGAGCAAGGCACGCCGCAAGGCGGACCACTCTCCCCGCTGCTCGTCAACGTACTACTGGATGACCTCGACAGGGAATTGGAGAATCGCGGACTGCATTTTTGTCGCTATGCGGACGACTGCATCATCTTCGTGCGAACGCTCAGAGCAGGAGAACGAGTGCTGGCAAATATCAGCCGCTATATCGAAGAGGAACTGAAGCTGAAAGTCAATCAGCAGAAAAGCAAGGTAGATATAGTGCTGAACTGCACCTACCTGGGCTACATCATAGGAAAAAGAGGCATGTTACGAATAGTGCCGGCAAGCGTGAAGAAGCTGAAAGCGAAAGTGCGGCACATAACCCGCCGAAATCGCCCAACGCCATTACGCGAAGTGATAGCGGAACTCACTCCTGTGATAAGGGGGTGGACGAATTACTTCAAGCTGGCGGCTATCAGTGAGCTATGCCCTAGTATAGCGTTCGATAAATAGCTAAACAGCAGGAATAGACACATTGGTAGATAAATGGGAAATTGGAGGGGGGATGTTCGCTCTGATGAGCGAAGTGAAATTCTCGCCTGCGGCTCGAGTGAAATTCGGCTTTAGCCGAGCGAAATTGGCTCTGC
>JAFQEY010000025.1 GCA_017398765.1 Akkermansia sp. | reverse complement strand
GGCTGATTCCTGATCAATCTTCTCAGCAGCCTTTTCCACCAGGCCAACGATATCGCCCATGCCGAGGATGCGGTCCGCCATGCGCTGCGGCACAAACGCGCCGAACATGTCGAGCTTCTCGCCCTCGCCCATGTACTTGATTGGCTTGCCGGTCACCGCACGCATGGAGAGCGCGGCACCGCCGCGGGCATCACCATCCAGCTTGGTAAGGACGATACCGGTGAGCCCCACGGCATTATCAAAAGTCTGAGCCACGCGCACGGCCTGCTGACCGGTAGCGGCATCTGCCACGAGCAGAGCCTCTTGCGGCTTGAGGTATTTGGCAAGCTTGCGCAGCTCAGCCACCAGAGCGTCATCCACCTCCTGGCGGCCGGCGGTGTCAAAGATGATGCAGTCATGCGCCTGAGTCTCAGCCCAGCGCAGCGCATCCTTGGCTACGCGAATCACATCCTTTTCCCCGGCAGACGGGGTGTAAACCGGCACCTCTACCTGAGCTGCCAGCGTGGCAAGCTGGTCAATGGCCGCCGGGCGAATGAGATCACATGCCACCAGCAGGGGCTTGTGACCGTCCAGCTTCAGGCGGCGTGCCAATTTGGCACTGGTGGTTGTCTTACCGGCACCATTCAGCCCCACCACCAGGATGTGCGCCGGCGGGGTCAGGTTCAGTTCTTCGGCATCACCGCCCAAAAGAGCAGCCAACTCATCTCGGAAAATCTTGACAATCTGCTCACCGGGCTTCACGGATTTGAGCACCTTCTCGCCCATGGCCTGCTCCTTCACGTGTGCAATGAATTCACGCGCTACGCCATACTCCACATCAGCATCCAGCAGAGCCATGCGCACATCGCGCAGAGCATCCTTGATGTTGGACTCAGAAATCTTGTTCAGCCCGCGCACTTTGCGCAGCGCATCATCGAGCTTATCAGAAAGAAGCGAGAACATATCCGCACCCTAGCGAAAAACAACTGAACTGTCAAGCTTTCCGCGCGCCATGCTCCCCACAAAGAATGGCAAAACCCCGCTGCAGCATTCTGCAGCGGGGTTGAAATGTCATGTAAGCGCAGGGGCTTTACTTGTCGGAGGGGCTCCACTCCTCGGACTGCAGGGCAGCGAGGTTGAATGCCTGCTCCAGACCCACCATATCGCCGGCACGCACGGTCTCGAAGGCGGCCGTCTCGCGGCGCAGCTGCTCGGGATCGTAGTTGACAGCCTTGATGGAAAGACCGATGCGGCGCTCCACCTTGTCGACCTTGATGACGCGAGCCTTGATGGCATCGCCCACCTTGATAACGTCCTTGACGCGCTCCACGTGCTCCTCGGAAAGCTGGGAGATGTGGATGAGGCCGTCGATGTCGCCGTCGAGGTTGACGAACGCACCGAAAGAAGCAATCTTGGCCACGGAGCCGGAGACGAGGTCGCCCACCTTGAAGCGGGAGTCGATGGATTCCCACGGGTCGGACTCAAGCTGCTTGATACCAAGGGAAACGCGCTGGTTCTCCTTGTCGATGTTGAGCACGCGAGCCTCCACCACGTCGCCCTTCTTGAGGACTTCGGAGGGGTGGTTGATCTTGCGGGTCCAGCTCATGTCGGACACGTGAATCATACCGTCGATACCTTCCTCCAGAGCCACGAAGGCACCGTAGGGGGTAAGGTTACGCACAGCACCGGAGATGATGGTACCAACCGGGAAACGGGTCTCGATGGCAGCCCAGGGGTTCTCGTCGAGCTGACGGATACCGAGGGAAATCTTCTGCTCCTCGACGGAGATGTTGAGCACCACGGCCTCGATGTCCTGATCCAGAGAGAGGACATCGCTGGGGCGGGTGATGCGCTTGGTCCAGGAAAGCTCGGAAACGTGCACGAGACCTTCCACACCCTTCTCCAGCTCCACGAAGGCACCGTAGGCAAGAAGCTTGGTCACGCGGCCGCTGACGCGGGAGCCGATGGGGTACTTCTGCTCAATGTCAGCCCAGGGGTTGTCAGAAAGCTGCTTGAGACCGAGGGAGACGCGCTCCTTGTCGCGATCCACATCCAGGATGAGGACGTTGAGCTCCTGACCGATATGCAGCACCTCAGAGGGGTGGTTCACGCGGCCCCAGCTCATGTCGGTGATGTGCAGCAGACCGTCCATGCCGGAGAGGTCCACGAAAGCACCGAAGTCGGTGATGTTCTTGACGATACCGGTCACGCGGTCGCCCACCTTGACAGTCTCCAGGAAGCGCTGACGCTGCTCGCTGCGCTCGGCCTCGATGACCTCACGGCGGGAGAGCACGATGTTCTTACGCTCGTCGTTGACCTTGACAATCTTGAACTCATAGACATTGCCCACGAACTCGTTGAGATCCTTCGGGGGGATGATGTCCACCTGGGAGCCGGGAAGGAAGGCTTCCACGCCAACGTTGACCATGAGGCCGCCCTTGACCACGCTCTTGACCTTGCCCTTGACGAGACCGCCGTCCTTGTACACGGCAACAATCTTGTCCCAGTTCTGCTTGTGAGCAGCCTTTTCTTTGGAAAGGACGACGAGACCCTCGTCGTTTTCGAGGCTCTCCAGAAGCACCTCGATCTGATCACCCACTTCAATTTCCTCGTCCTCAAACTCGGAGATGGAGATGACACCCTCGGACTTGTAGCCGATGTCGACGAGAACAACCTGCGGGCGGATTTCAAGGATGGTACCGTTAACGATGTCACCCTTGCGGAAAGACGGAAGCTTGGAATCAATCAAAGCCTCCAATTCGGAATTAGTCATTATGATTATGTTTAGGTTAATATGTTGCCGTTTCCTCAAAGGCCCTTACAACGGTGGTGAAGAGGGCGCCTGGTGCCACCGTGCGGAAAACGGTGCACGATGATACCTGCTCCCTCCCACCTTGGCAAGCCTTTTTTTACGGATTTGTTGATTTTTACTGACTTACTTTCAGCTAAGGCGTGCGAATTGCAGATGCATCCAGTCATAATTACGCTCACGCCCCAGAGAGACAGCCCCGTGAGCCTCCCAAATCTGCCACCACGCCACACACTCCGGGCGGGAGAGAGTAGCACGGGGAGATTTGAAACTGTAAGCATTGGCATCCGGTGAAAAATCCAGAGCAATGCCCCAGGCGTGCATGGAGAGTGCACCGCCCCCGCTAGTGGGGCGGTAGTTATAGCAGCCGCCGTACAAATCCAGCCCCAAGCGGTGAATTTCTGCTGAACCATAGTGTTCCAGCACCTCTCGCAGGGCTTGCTGCACATGGGTGGCAATGGCTCCGTGCACACGTATGCTGCGTACGGGAGAGCCCTCATAGAGCAAGGGATAAGGTGGCATAACGGAGGTGAGCTGAGCTTCATTTCCCGGTCTGCCGAACCTGCTGGTTCCACGCCGGACTTCTGCCTGAGTGGGCCACAACGGGGCTTTGCTTTCCGCCACCCCCAATGCGCGGCTGATGGCGCTCAACGTACAGGGCCCGATAATGCCATCTGGCGTGACTCCCACTTTTTGCTGAATGCGACGGATAGTTGGTTTCATTGTCATTTCTTATCTGGCTGTATTCTGTTCAATGTGAGAGAGGCGCATATCCATGGAGCGCAATACATCCACCGTGTGAGCGGAAGTAGAGGCCTGATTCTGCACTATCTGCTTGAAATCGGTGTACACGAAACAGACCAGGCACATGCCACCGAAGGTGATAATCTCACGGGTATATTCCCGCAATAAACTGAGGTATTCTTTGAATGGTTTGCACATGCCTCTTCTTTACTACCTTTCATGCCCAATGGCAAGTCTGTACCAAACTGATTCGCTTCCTTTGCAGCAACGCAAAGGAAGCGAATCTGAGAAAAAACAACTTGATGTTTCAACTTTCAGCTCAGGGAGCCGGTGTGGCAGGTGCCGGAGTGGCAGGTGCCGGAGCCGGCTCAGCGGCAGGTGCGGGAGAGGGCACCTCCACGCGCGGCTGGGGGGCAGAGGTAAAGCATACCACACCGTCCAGACTGGTCTGGTAAATGCCACCGGGGATAATGGCTATCCCAACCGTTTTACCGGCATACTGAGCCGGCGGGTCCACCTTGTAACGGCGAATCTCCGGGGTGTCAGGCTTGTCCGGGTCACGCACCACCACAGTAATCGGCCCCTTGATGGGGGGGACGTTCTGCATGGGTGAGTTGATACTCTGCATCGGAGAAATAAAGCCACAGGGGTAAATCTCCCCCTTGGCATCCTGAGCCTCAATGAAGAGACGCCCGGGTGTGTTGTTGGTAAACTTCACCGTATAGTCGATATTGCCCCCGGCGGCGGGCGCAGCAACACCCACGGACATACCGGGAGTCGCAGCCACCGGTGCAGTTACAGGAGCAGGAGCTACCGGAGCTGCGGGAACCACAGCCTGCACCGGGTCAGCAGCAACAGGCATGGGAGCCGCAGGGGCGGACACTGCAGGCACAAGCGGATTCTGCGCCACGGGCGGAGTCACGGCACTCGGCACTCCCACAGGAGCGGCGGTTCCCTGTGTATAAGCAGCCACCTGCTGCTCAAAAGCAGCATCCGTATCTGTGGTCACGGACTGAACCGCCTGACCGGGAAGAGCAATGTACTGAGCGGAGCGAGCCGGAGCTGCCGGCACAACCGTTGCCTGAGGTACGCTATTTACCGTAGGTGCAGGATACGGCTGCACGCAGGAAGCCAACGCCAGAGCGGTGACACCGATGATGACATAATGACCTTTTTTCATCTTGACAGGGAGACTACCACATCAGACAAACAAAATCAAGCCCAATTATTACTCCGGCAATAAAAGATGGTTCACCATGCTCATTGGCGGAGCACGAAAAACAGAGACTTATCGGGATTTACGATTGTCGAGTCACGGCTGACGACCTCAACGCTCGCTGCGCTGCGCGCAGGTGTATTCACCTGACGCTGAGCACCATTCAGCACTCATCATACGAGCAGAGCGAGCGAAATTTCAAACTCGTCATTCCTCCATTGGGACTATCACTTGTCTTCTTTTTTCTTACGTGGTGCGCGTGGCCTGGCTGTCTTCTTTGCGGCGGCAGCGGAGCTTCGCTTGGGAGCGGCTTTCTTTTTTTGCACAGCAGAGGCCTTATTTTCCTGAGCCGGAGAATCATCCGCAAACTCTATGAGATCCGCACCCTCCGGTTTCTGTGCGCGGGAGAAATGCCCTGCGGCAAGGTCTCCCCGCAGAATTGCCTCTGCAATGGGGTCTTCCAGCAGGCGCTCAATGGCACGGCGCATGGGACGCGCCCCGTACTGCGGGTCATAGCCCTTGTCCACCAGCATGCTGATAACCTCCGGGGAGAGCGTGAGGTTGATTTTCTTCTCTGCCAGGCGGCGGATGAGTTTGTTTGCCTCCAGTTCCACGATTTTCTCCAGATCCGGGCGCTCCAGCATGCGGAACACCACCAGCTCATCAAAGCGGTTAATGAATTCCGGGCGGAAGTGCTGCTTAGCGGCTTCTGTGATTTTCTCTTTCATGGTGTCATAATCCGCTTCCTGTGAGGCCATGGCCCCGAACCCCATGGTTCCCTGCCGGGAAGCGAGGGAGGCACCCACGTTGGAGGTGAGGATAATGATGGTATTGGAGAAGTTGACCTTGCGCCCCAGAGAATCCGTGACGGTGCCTTCCTCCAGAATCTGAAGGAGCAGATTCATGACATCCGGATGCGCCTTCTCCACCTCATCAAAGAGAATAACAGCATAGGGCCGGCGGCGTACCTGCTCCGTGAGCTGCCCGCCGTCATCATGCCCCACGTATCCGGGAGGCGCACCAATCAATCGGCTCGTGCTGAACTTTTCCATGTACTCACTCATGTCGACCTGAATGAGAGCCTCTGCCGTGCCGAACATAATCTCCGCCAAATTGCGAGCGAGATAGGTTTTACCCACACCCGTGGGTCCCATGAAGAGAAATGAACCAATGGGGCGGCGCGGGTCCTTGATGTCTGCCCGGCTGCGCCGTAATGCGCGGGAAATGGCGGAGCAGGCCACATCCTGACCAATGACCTTGCTCTTGAGCTCCTCCTCCATGTGCAGAAGCTTTTCGGCTTCTTTTTCCTCCATGCGAGAGAGCGGAATACCGGTCCACTTGGAAACCACGGTCATGATGTCCTCCTCAGTCACGTCCGGGGTGGCAGCGTTCATATCCTTTTTCCAGCTATCAATGGTATCAGTAAGTTTCTTGCGAAGCTCCTGATATTGGTCCCTGAGACTGGCCGCTTTCTCAAAGTCCTGATTTTCCACGGCAGACTTCTTGTCAGCATCCAACTGAGCGCACTGATGCTCAATTTCCTTGATGCGAGGCGGGCGGGTCATGCGGGTCACTCTCAGCCTGGAACCGGCTTCATCCATCAGGTCAATGGCCTTATCCGGCAGGAAGCGTCCGGTCAGGTAGCGTTTGGAAAGCCCGGCAGCCGCCTCAAGTGCCTGCGGAGTGAAGCGGACGTGGTGGTGTTCCTCGTAGCGGGGTGCTATTCCCTTGAGGATAAGAACCGTATCCTCCACAGAGGGCTCACCCACCTGAACCTGCTGGAAGCGGCGTTCAAAGGCGGCATCCTTTTCCACGTGCTTGCGGAATTCATTCAACGTGGTCGCCCCGATAGCCTGCATTTCACCGCGTGAAAGGGCGGGTTTGATAATGTTGGAAGCATCCATGGTACCCTCGGCTGAACCGGCCCCCATGAGCGTGTGCATCTCATCAATGAAGAGGATAATATTCTTTTCATGCAGAATTTCATCCATAACCGCCTTGAGCCGCTCCTCAAACTGACCGCGGTACTTAGTGCCCGCCACCATGAGGGCTAAATCCAGAGAAATGATTTTCTTGCCCAGCAGGAACTCCGGCACCTCTCCCGCCACAATCATCTGCGCGAGCCCTTCTACGATAGCGGTTTTGCCCACCCCCGCCTCGCCCAGCAACACGGGGTTGTTTTTTGTCCGGCGGCAAAGTATCTGGATAACCCGCTCAATTTCTGCACGTCGGCCAATAACAGGGTCAAGCTCCCCCTTGGCGGCACGCTCCGTCAAGTCACGGCCAAAAGCCTTGAGCGCAGGAGTTTTGCCACGCTCATAGCCACCGCGTCCGGCTGATTGGCGGTTCAGAAACATCTCATCATCTTCCTCCTCCTCACGGGGAGAAAAATCATGGCGGCGGTTATTGGCACTCTCCTCATCATCTGCACTGAATCTGGGGCTGATTTCCTGCTGCACTCCTTTGAGCGCAGTGTCATAGCTCAACCCGGCAGAGGTGAGGGCGTGCCAGGCAAGGCCATCAGAATCGCGGAGAATGGCCAGCAGGATATGCTCTGTGCCGATATAGGTGTGGCGCAGAGATTTGGCTTCCTCTCCCGCCATGGACAAGAGTTTGCGCACGCGGGGGGTATACGGGAGACTGCCCTCCGTGCCGGAGGCGTTGCCCGGCATCAGGGATTTTTCTATCTTTTCAGCCAGCGCGGCGATATTGATTCCGCTGTTTTCCATAACGCTGACGGCGACGCCCTGACCGAGCTTCAGCAACCCAAGCAGAACATGCTCCGCTCCGATATAGTTATGCCGGAATCTGTCTGCCTCTCGGCGGGCCAGATTCATGACCTGTTGTGCACGTGGTGTAAAATTATTCATGGGGAAGATTTAACAATGTTTTTCTACTATTAAAAAAAGTTCATGCGGATATCAGCCAGAAAACGGCGCGTCATCAGCGCGCGGGCAATCGGGTACGCCACCTCTTCCTCTGCCGGGCTCAGTGCCGTACAGAGAGCCAAGGCCGTGTCAAGCTCACGGAAGCGGCTGAGTGATTCCCGGACATCCTCTCCGTCATCTCCCTGCAGCATCCCCAGCACACGCCCAAGCCGCAGCACAGATATGGCATTGCGGCACTCACGCAGACTCAGCCGCCGTGCATAGCCGAGCGTGGCAAATGCGCGCGCCACCTTATCCTCCAGCACCAGCCCCGGTTCATCTGCCAACTTGCGGCGCACCTGCATTTCTCGGGTCACGATATCCTTGAGAACACGGCGGAAATGCTCTGATAATTCATCCGTACTACCCAAGGGACCGGGAATGGTGTACACAATAAACATATTACCCGTATCATCCTCTCCATCAGAGTAATAGGGAGATATATTCAAATGAAGTTTCTCCATTGCCTTGAGCACCTGCGGCATCATGTTGGAGATAGAGAGCGCAGGCAGATGCAGCATGGAATATAACTGAATCCCATCCCCGGATTCACCGGGCATGCTGGTCAGGAAACCGTTGCGGGAGTCACGGGCAAAGCTGACTTTCTGCTCCAATTCCGCCGCGAATTTACGCAGCTCAGTCAAGACCTCACGCACGCTGTTTCCGTTGCGGGAAACATGCATCACCAGGTGCTCTTCCTCATTCACCATGCAAACCACGTTACGTTTGCGCGGGAGAAGAAGGTGGCAACCGCTCTGTCTGGCAGCCATGCAGGGGGTCAACTGCTTGCGAACCAGCAGTGCGCGTCGCTGCTCAAAGCTCAAATCACTCATCTCCGCGCAGACGGCATCCCGGAACCCGCGCAGGCTCCGCAGGGCGGGCAGCAAAATCCGGCTCACCGCGTCTCTGTCCTCACGGGTGCTCCAGCCGGGAAAACGGTAACCACTCAGGTTGCGCACCAGCCGCCCAACCATGCCGAGCACGATATCATCCGCATCGCGGCACGTTGTCAGCCAATTGTTTATCGGTGAGCTAATAAGTTTATCCATGGTCATGACGCGTCTCCGGGATACAGGTTACGGATTTGGTCACGGAGCCTCGCCGCCGTCTCATAATCCTCTCTCTCAACAGCCTCTCGCAAAGCCTGTTCCAGTTGGTCTTTCTCATTGATTTCCGCTTTTTCTCCTGCCGATTCATCGGCGGCGGATTCCAGCGATATTTCACGAGCAAAAACAGTGTAGCAGTCCGGGCAGCCCAGGCGCCCGGTTTTGCGGAAAGTGGGGAGCTCAAAACCGCAGGTCGGACAACGCATCAGCACATCATTCTCATCCTCAGCAGCACTTTCACTGTTTCGCTCCGTCAACTCTCTCACTATCTTATCCATCCGCGCCTTGAACTCCTCCGGGAAAAACTTCTCGGAAAAAGAAAGCGAACCGGGGTCAAACAGTCCGTTCTTCCGGGCACACTCCTCACAGAGAGCCAGTTCAGAGACCTGCCCGTTAACAATTTGCGTGAGTGATATAGACGCACGCTTTCCGCATATATGGCATTTTTTCACTTGGAACATCAGCATACACCCCGCAGCTGACATTTGCCAGCAAACTGCGTGTCTTTCTGTGTCAGTAAAAAAAATTGCAGAGTTGACGCAGCGGCGGCTCCGTGATAAAGTGCGCGCATAACACCATGGAGCAGAAAGAACAGAACATTGAGCTGATGAGCGATACGCTGGCCAGTCAGGTAGCAGCCGGCGAGGTCGTGGAACGCCCGGCCTCCGTGGTCAAGGAATTGGTGGAGAACAGTATCGATGCCGGCGCATCATCCGTTCGCGTAGAAATCCGCCGTGGCGGTGTTTCTCTCATCAAAGTGACAGATGACGGCTGCGGCATGAGCAAGGCAGACGCGCAAATGTGCCTGCTGCGGCATGCCACCAGCAAGCTGCGCAAGGTGGAAGATTTGTTCGACATCCGGCAGTTAGGTTTTCGTGGCGAAGCCCTCCCCAGCATCGCCTCTGTTTCCCAACTCACCCTGACAACGCGACGCGGGCAGGATGTTGAAGGCTGGCGGCTCTCCTGCGAGGGTGGAGACATGGCCCCGCTGATGAATGCCGGTTGCGCCCCCGGCACAGAAATTTCCATCTCCAACCTCTTCTTCAACACCCCGGTTCGCCGCAAATTCCTGAAAAGTGATGAAACAGAATCCGGTCACGTGGAACACCAGGTCCGCTTACACGCACTTGCCTTTCCGAAACTACGCTTTACCTTTGTGCGAGACGGCTCCGTGGTATTCGATGTAGCGGGCACGCATGATTTACGGCAGCGGATTGCTGATTTTGTGGGAAGAGACACTGCGGAGCAACTCATGGAAATCCGGCAGACGGAAGCCCCCGGCATCCGTATCTCAGGGTATCTGATGCCGCTTTCCGCCGCCAGGCGCAATCGCCGCATGCAGTTTGTCTTTCTCAACGGCCGCCCCATAGAGGACACCATCATCAACCGTGCCGTAAGAGACGGCTACGGCGGATTTCCCACAGGGCTGCACCCCGGACTCTTCCTCTATCTGGAGGTAGAACCCGCACTGGTAGACGTCAACGTCCACCCCGCCAAACGAGAAGTACGCTTCCGCCGCCCCTCAGAACTGACCATGGCTATCATCGAAGCCGTGGCCTCCACACTGGCACACCATGCCCGCAGCGGCACCCGCGTTCCGGCAGAATCCGGCACCGTGCTCGCCCCTGCCCCGGTACAAAATACGCCCAGCTCCCCTGCGGATGAGCCTCACACCCCCGCCCGGCAGAAAACGCAGACCCAGCCGCTCCGGCAGCCACCTGCACCGCCACTGGTGCTGCAGCCCGTGGTAGTCCCCCGCCAGCAGGAGCTCACACTCCCCCCCGCCCCGGCTCCGGCCCGCGCGCGGGAAAGAGACATCCCCCGCTGCACCGCCACACCACCGCAGGAAACAGAGCAGACAGAGCTTCCCCATTTCCGCCACATCGGAACCCTGCAAGACAAGTATGCCATTTTCGAAAATTCGGAGGGCATGGTACTGCTGTCGCCACGGGCAGCGCGGGAAAGAATCATTTTTGAACGCCTGCAGGCCACAGAGCAACGCCCCATGACCTCGCAACGCTTACTGGTACCCGAACTGCTGGAGCTGGATGCCCGAGACTTCGGCCTTGCGGCAGAGGCAGCCCAACAGCTCTCACAAGCAGGATTCAGCATCTCCCGCTTCGGTCGCAACACGCTCCGTATCGAAGCAATACCCGCCCTGCTTCCCATGAAACAGGTAGCCCCTTTTATCCTGGAACTCCTGCAAGTATTCACACGCGGAGAAGTCAAACTCAACCGCTCTCGCAACCCCTTTGAACCCTTTGCCCGCCAACTGGCACGCCGCTATGCCGCACAGGAAGACATTGCCCCCCTGCTGGCACGCCCCATGCCCTTGCTGGCAGAACTGCTTCGCTGCGAAATCCCCTACTGCACCCCCGGCGGCAAACCAACCATGCTCCCCTTCCCCATCAGCGAAATAAACCGCCGCTTTCAAGCCCAGTAGCATTCCCCTCTCCGTGTCCGCCAAAATCAGAGCCCCGTGGGGAGACGCAATGTGCTGCGGGGCGATGTTGACCCGCTTGCCTGCCCAATCCACATCTGCCCAGGTGAGCCGCGATTCAACGCCGTTCTGAACACCCGGCTGAGCATCTGCCACACTAAAGGTATCGGCAGCGTGAAATGTGGCAAAAATGCCACACAACGAGTGGCGATATGCTCACGATAGAGGGCGTGCAATACCCGGCAGGCTGTGATAAAAGATAAGGCGTTATGAGCACTATGTATATGGTGATATTGGGTATCCTGCTGCTACTGGCCGTGTATGATCTGGTGGTGGGGATTACAAACGACGCGGCCAACTTCCTGAACTCCGCACGCGGCTGTAATGTAGCACGCCACAGTTTCATTGTAGGTGTGGCGGCTGTGGGTGTGGTTCTGGGAGCCTCATTCTCCGGGGGGATGATGGAGATTGCTCGCAGCGGTGTTTTTGTACCGGCGGCGTTCAGTTTTCATGATTTGATGCTGCTGTTTCTGGCGGTGATGCTCACGGATGTCATCCTGCTGGATTTGTTCAATACCTTCGGGATGCCGACCTCTACGACAGTATCTCTGGTATTCGAGTTGCTGGGAGCAGCTCTGGCCGGGGCTCTCTTCACCATGTACCATGGCGGAGCTGATGCCGCGCAGGAGCTGGGAGCCTATATCAACAGCTCCAAGGCACTCACCATTATCTCCGGCATCTTTATCTCCGTGGGTATCTCCTTTGTGTGCGGCTGCATCATCATGTGGCTTGCCCGCCTGCTCTTCAGTTTCCAATACAGGAAGATGTATAAGTACGTGGGCGCGGTGTGGTGCGCCCTCTCACTCACGGCCATCACCTACTTTGCCGTGTTCAAGGGGCTCAAGAGCAGTACGCTGGTGGACAAGGCAACGCTGATGTGGCTCAACGACAACATCCTGCTTGCCACGCTCGTGGCTCTGGCGGGTTGGTATGTGATATCTGCCCTGCTGCAATATGTCCTGCGTATCAATACGCTCAAAATCACGGTGCTCGCCGGCACCTGTGCACTGGCTTTCGCCTTTGCCGGCAATGATTTGGTGAACTTCATCGGTGTGTTCATGGCGGCAGAGGAATCCATGCACATTGCAACTGACTATGTGGCCGCAGGCGGCGATCTGAGCACGCTGAAGATGGGTGCGCTTGCCGCTCCGGTAAAGGCCAACGTCTTTTACCTCATCGGGGCGGGTCTTATCATGGTGCTGGCACTGGTATTCTCCAAAAAAGCACGCACGGTGTCCGACACGGAGGTGAAACTGGCACGCAGCAAGGCCGGCGGCAAGGAACGATTCGGTTCTTGTGCCCCTGCTCGCGTGCTGGTGCGTTATACGCTCAATGCGGTGCGTGCCGTCAATGCCATCACCCCGGCACCCATAGCCCGCTTTGTGGGCAAGCGTTTCAAACCGCTGGAAATAGCAGAGGACGAAACGCAGGCGTTCGACCTCATCCGCGCCTCTGTCAACCTGACGGTGTCTGCGTTGCTCATCTCATTGGCAACCTCACTCAAGCTGCCGCTCTCCACCACCTACGTGACCTTTATGGTGGCCATGGGTTCCTCACTGGCAGACAGAGCATGGGGACGTGACAGTGCCGTGTACCGCATTACAGGTGTGCTGACTGTCATCGGTGGCTGGCTGATGACCGGCCTGCTGGCTTGCACGGCGGCATTTATCACAGCCTCGGTCATGCTTTATCTGGGCATGTGGGGCGTGGGTATCATGCTCGCCATTGCAGCGTTCGTGCTGGTGAAAGCCGCTATATTGCACAAGCGCAAGGGGAAAGACAACACAGTTATTCTCAATCTGGATGACCGCAACACCCTGCTCAATATCGGGGAGGCCTCTGCTGACCGCATGGGACGCATTCTCGGTATCTACCGTGCCACGGTCAAAGCACTGCTGAACGAAAACCGCGATGACCTGAAACGGCTCCGCCGCAAGGCACGCGAGATTTCCCGCACGCTCAAAGCCATGAAAGAAGATGAGATTCTACCCAGTCTGCACGGGCTGAATCCCCGGCTGGCACACCGCGGGCAATTACTACTGCGTGTCCATGAAAGCGGCATGGCCGTGGCAGAAAATCTGCTCAGCATCGTGAAAGCCGGCTACAAGCACATAGACAACAACCACACCGGATTATCCCCGGAACAGGCTCAGGATTTGCTCTCCATGTGCAACAAAGTGGCGGCGTTCTACCCCGGCATGTGCCAAATGCTCAAATCCTCAGACTTCAGTAACATGGAAGCCATGATGCAGCAGGCCGGTGATCTGAGCAGTGACTTTGCGGACTGCATTGCACGCCACCTCATCCGCGAAAACGAAGACGAGGGCTGCTTCCGCACCGCCATTCTCTACCTGAACCTGCTGAACGAGACACGCAGTATGATGCGCAAGAGTTTCAGTCTCATTCAAGAGCAGCGCGAGCTCTTTGAAGCTCCCTGAATCTGAATCGCCTCACCAAAACCGCATCTCCCCCCTGCCACCCCTGTGGCAGGGGGAATTTTGTTACTCATGCAGCATGATGAAAAAACAAAACGGGTGCCGGCGAAAAACCGACACCCGGGAAGAAAAGGACACAAACCGCAGCAGAATCAGGCCTTGGGAGCAAGTGACCGCTCACCCGATTTCCAGCTCCAATCCCAGCGGGAAAGGGAGGTAAAGCAAGCGTTCAGCAAGTCCACACTGGCTTGGATATCTACCTTGTGAGCCATTTCGATGCTCTGGTGCACATTGCGCACAGGAATGGAGATAGCACCGCAGACAGAACCGCCACCGGTGAATTTTTGCATGGCTCCGGCATCTGTACCGCCGGCAGCCAACAGCTCCAACTGATACGGAATATTGCTCTCTTCTGCAAGAGCTGTCATGAACTTCACCATTCGCGGGTCGGTGATAAGAGTACCGTCATATACCTTAATAGCCGTGCCCTTGCCCAACTCTGTGCATTTGTCATGAGCCCCGGAACCGGGCGTATCAAAGGCGATGGTGACATCCAACGCAAAGGCAAAGGTGGGTTGAATGGCAAGCGTGGCAGCGTGCGCACCGCGCAGGCCGACTTCCTCCTGCACGGAGAACACGGCATAGAGGTCATAGTCCGGTCGATTGCCGGAGGCGATGATGGCACGCACGGCTTCTATCAGCATGTAGCAACCGCCACGGTTGTCTATGCTCTTCACATTCAGGCAGTCACCCATTTCAACCAAATCGCTTACACGCGTGATGGAGTCGCCCACGGAAACATACTTGACCACTTCCTCTTTCGGCAGTCCGAGGTCTACCACATAATCGGTCACGGCGGGCATCTTGGTACGCTCCTCCGGGCTCATCACATGAATGGGTTTCACCCCCATGCAACCGGGCAGGTCTTTCTTACCGTGTACCATGACGCGCTGAGCGGTCAGAGTCTTGGCATCAAAACCACCCAGCGGCAGAATGCGAATAAAGCCATTGTCATCGATATGGCGTACAATGAAGCCGATTTCGTCCATGTGGGCAGCGCACATGATGGTTTTCTCCGAGCTCTTTCCTTTGATGAGAGCCGTCACGTTGCCGATGTTGTCCACGGAAATTTCATCCGCCAACGGGGACATTTCGCTGATGATAAGCTCGCGAATGGGGTACTCAAAACCGGGAGCCCCGGTCGCCTCACAGAGGTCTTTGAAAAGCTTGATGTTCATGGCTCATACTCTACACCTTTCCGGTTCCGATGACAAGGGAAGAATGTGTCCGCCGGGAGCCACCCCCACAAAAAAAGCCGCTCGGAAGCGGCTTGGGGAAGATTTTCAGATGTACTGGCGAATGACAGCGCGCTCGCGGAGTCTTTCCACCCACTCGCGGTAGCGTTTTTCGCTCTGTTTGCGGCGCACGGCATCATCAACCTGCCGCTTGACCTCCGGATTGCTCAGAGACGGAGCCGGGGCAAGATGACGGCTGCGGACTTTCACAATAGTGAACCCAAGCGGGTCAAGCAGCGGGCCAATGATTTTGCCGGGTTTGGCACTGAACACCACATTGGCAAAATCCACAGCCAAATCACTGCGTTTCATTCTCGGCCACACGCCACCGTTTTCCGCCTTGGAATCACGGGAATAACGGCGGGCGGCATCAGCAAAGGAAATTTCCCCCATATCCAACTGCTGACGCAGTTTGACCGAGAGGTTGTACTGATCCTCAGCGGTCAGCATCGGGTCCTCCGGGTCTGATGCGGGGATGAAGATTTTATCGTACACGATGGAGTCATTCAGGATATTGCGGTACTCGTGGCGTGTGGCGTTATACTCTGCCTGCAACTCATCCGGTGTGGGGGGAATGCCGCGGTCATAGCGAGAAGCACGCATGGAAGCCACGGTGATTTCCTTTTGCACAGAGTCACGATATTCACTGTAGGTCATACCGCTCTTACGCAGGTTATCCAGAAACTCCTTGCGATTACCGTTGAAAATAGTCAGAATGCGGCGGTTAATTTCGCCCTCAATCTGGTCTTCCTGAATCATGTAGCCCTTAGTCTCAAACTCACTGAGTACCAGCTCCCTGTCAATCAACTCACTGAGCACCGCTTTCTTGGCTTTCACCAGTTCGGAATTAAAACGGGGCCCCTGTCGGGGGTAGAGTATCATCAACTCCCGGAAATAGGGACCCAGGCGGGCTCGAACCTCAGCAGAAGTTATCGGGCGCCCATTCACCGTAGCAGCAATACGGTTCACCACGCCCCCCTTGGCAACAGGTCTATCCTCTGCCCCGGCAACCGTATCGGTGACAACCGCGAGAGAAGCAAGAAGAATGAGCAGACGACAAGCAGGTTTCATACGAAGGCATTCTAGCGTGTTTCTGAACCACATGCAACATTCTTCTTTGTCACCACCGCACTTTATGCTCGCCAAGGCAAATATTTGGTGCTAGTATGGGTTTCACTCAGATAAACCTTTATCACATTTATCATGGCTATCAAACTGTTTATTCCGGGTCCGACCATTGTGTCGGAAGATATTCTTCAGGAGATGAGTCTGCCGATGATTGCACACCGCTCCAAAAAAGCATCAGAAATCCAGAAACGCATCTCGGACAACATGCAGAAAGTTCTCTTCACGGAGAACCGCATCCTGCTTTCCACCTCATCCGGCTCCGGGCTCATGGAGGGTGCCATCCGCTCCTGCACAGCCAAGCGTGCAGCGGTTTTCTCCGTGGGGGCCTTTGGTGATAAATGGTATAAGATGGCCGTGGCCAACGGTGTGCCGGCGGACAAATTCTCCAGCGAAATGGGAGAACCCACTACACCCGAAATGGTAGACGCGGCACTTGCCACCGGGAAATATGATGTCGTTACAGTCACCCACAATGAGACGTCCTCCGGTATCCAGAACCCGGTAGAGGAGATTGCCGAGGTCATGAAGAAATATCCGGACGTGGTCTGGTGTGTGGATGCGGTATCCTCTGCCGCAGGTTCAAAGATTGAAACAGACAAACTGGGTATCGATGTGTTGATTACCTCCACCCAGAAGGCACTTGCTCTGCCGCCGGGGCTGGCCATCTGCTCCATGAGCCGCAAGGCTTACGACCGCACGGCAGATGTCCCCAACCGCGGTCTGTACTTTGACCTGCGCACAATCTGGGACTTCATTGACAAGAAGAATTACCAGTACACCTCTACCCCCTGCCTTTCTCTCATGTACGCTCTGGACAAACAGTTGCAGCACATTGTCTGCGAGGAGGGGATTGAAAACCGCTTCGCCCGCCACGAGCAGACGGCGGCTTACACTCGCGCCTGGGCAGATGAGTACTTCCGCGTTTACCCCAACCGCAAGTATCTCTCCAAGACTCTCACCGTCATCGATGCCTGCCCGAAGGGTCGCTCTGAGCTTATCTCCATTCCCGCGCTCAACGCTTTCCTGGCTGAGCGCAATATGCAGCTGGGCAACGGCTACGGCGGGCTCAAGGACAAGACTTTCCGCATAGCCCACATGGGTGAGCTCACCCTGGATGATATGAAAGATATCACCTCTGCGGTGGAGGATTACCTCAAAACACTTTAATTCAACCGAGGGGGGGAGACTTGAAAAAGCCTCCCCCCGCTTTTATTGCAGACAGAATATGATTCCGCAATACACACTTCCCTACAAGGTGATGTACTACGACACCGATGCCGGCGGAGTAGTACACAATCTGGCCTACCTCCGCTGGGTAGAACAGGCCCGTACTCTCATGGCTTCCGAAATGGGGATAGACTATGCTACCCTGGCTCTGAAAGAGAACCGCCATACCGTTCTCGTACGGCACGAGGTAGATTACCATTCACCCGCTTTTCTGGCAGATGATATCGCCGTAAACGGCATTCTGGAACGCGCGGAGAAATCCTCTCTCTACTTCAAGTTCGAAATCCGGCGTGTTTGCAATGACAAACTCTGTGTCACCGTCCGCCAACGACTTGCTCTGGTACAAATGCCCCAGGGGCGTCCCATCCGCATTCCGGCCGAATGGCTTGACAAAGCCGCCCCGGCAGACTCGGTCTGAACACCGCCCCCCCTGCCCGATTGGTGCCGCCGGATGCCTCCGGCGGTTTTTCATTCTTTTAATTATTAGCACATTGCAAACATTATCTAACAAATACTCAGAATACCTTGTCTACGATAGTTTTCCGTGCTAACATGCAGAGTATGGGCAAGCAGTTACCCCAACATTCAAATAATATGATAAAGCAGAGTTTTCGCCTGTTGATATTTGTAATCATTACACTTGGTTTTATTTATATATGGTACAACTGGGCACTCATTCCGCAGGAATATATAAGGGAAGCGTTAAAGCACTTCACAGAGTGGCAGGGAGCATGGAACAAAACCGAAAGCGTCCAGGAACACCTGGAGGCCCTCAACCTGCTGATAAGCACACTTGCGTTCATCGGATTGTTAATCACCATTGCCTACCAGCACGCAGACTTGCAGGCCACCAAACATGAGCTGAAAACAACCAATCGGGAATTTACCCGCCAAACATTGGAAAATTCGCTTTTTCAATATTATCAGCAAATGAAATCAGTCGAGCCCGTGACAGGAGCTCTAATTTCCAGAGACATCTTTAACCAGATACGGGTACTTGACAAACTTTGCAAGAAAATGGAAAGAAGACCTCATTTGCAGAGAAATCGCAAGCACCTCAGAGCCCTGAAAAAAGCAATCAATACCATACGAAAAAACCTGAAAGAATATTCCACCATGCGGCGCATCTTTGCCTCCTGGTGCGAGTGGGTATACTCTCAACAAGCACTGGACGACACACCTGAGCGACAGGAGCAACTTGTTAAAGAGTATATCCACCGTTTGTGGTGCATGTTCAATCAGGATCAACGCCGCATCCTCTTCCTGCAAAATGCCTTTTTTCTGGAGGGTCGCGAGGCGGAATGGGACCTGCATTACCGGCTGGCAATGGGGACAAAATGCATACAAAAATTCACCCGGCGTTATGATATGAAAAGCATCAACCTGTTGCTGCTCACGCTGCATAAGGATGGGAATCCGCCGAATTATCCCCTCAGCCTCGAAGAGATTACTGACAGCATCAGAGATATCTACAAACATAAGCTACTGCCCTACACATTCTGCGCGGAGAAGAAAAAAGCAGTCTCCAACAATCTCAAATACTATATAACGGTAATAATAGAGAAATTAAAAACAAATATCTGGTAGGCGTAATCACAGGCTCCATCATCACAGCCGCAATCTGTCTGCTATTCTGAAAAGAAAGATAGATAACGGCAAGGAGCATACGCAACAAAGGCACCCGGAAATCCGGGTGCCTTTGTTAAATATATTGTAAAAAAAGGGCGTACACATTACTGCTGCTGTTGCGCAGCCTTACGGGCGGCCTTTTCCGCAGCCTTGGCAGCTTTGGCGGCCATCTTCTCCTTCTCTTCCGGAGAGAGAATACGGGGAAATACCGGACTGGGAGCCAACACGGTGTGACCGGGCTGCAAAATGCCCCAGGCAAGAGACTGCGGCGTGAGCGCAGCGGCATCTACCTGCAACTGAGCAAGAATTCGCGCAGAGGCCTCCGGCAGAACACACCCCAGCAGATACCCCACCTGCACACAGCATTCCAGCAGATGATTCAGAACACGCTGAAGCTCAGGCAGACGCGCTTCATCCTTGGAAAGAGCCCAAGGCTGCATCTGCTCAATATAGCTATTGCACAGACCAACCTGCGCATTGAGCGAGCCTAGAGCATCTGCCGTATTGTAGGCATTCATCTGCTCAGCAAAGCGGCACACCGTATCTGCCATGGAGCGGCGAAGATTGGCAGAGAGCTCATCATCCCCCTCACCGGGGCTGACCACGCCGCCGCAGTAACGCACGCACATATTGAGAGAGCGGTTCACAAGATTGCCGATATCGTTGGCAAGCTCAGTATTGTAAATCATCTTCATGCGCTCGGCATCATAGTCACTGTCATAGCCTGTCTTGGTATCTCGCACCAGATAATAGCGCACCGCCTCCGGGCCGAACACATCGCACAGGTCATTGGGGTCAACTATATTACCCAGAGATTTGGACATTTTCTCCCCCTTGATGTTGAGCCACCCATGCACCAGCAGACGCGGCATCTCCTCATCTGCAAAGCCCATGGCATGCAGCATGCACAGCCAATAAATACCATGTGCAGGCACCAGAATATCCTTGCCGATAACCTCACAGGCAGCAGGCCACAGTTTCCCGAACTCCGGCAAATTACTTCCCGGCTCTGCCAGATAACCGGCAAAGGATATATAGTTCACCAAGGCATCAAACCACACATAGGTCACAAAATCCGGGTCAAAGGGCAACGGGATTCCCCAGGAAAGACGGTCTTTGGGGCGAGAGATACACAGGTCGACCCCCTCTGCACGCTCAATGGCTTTCAACAGGTTCTGCCGGCGGAACTCCGGGGTGACCACCTCCGGGTGGCTCTCCACATAGCCTCGCAGCCACGCCACATGCTGACTGAGATTGAAATACCAGTTTTCCTCTTCCAGTTCAATCACCTCTCCCCACTCTGGACCGAATGCCCCGTCCTCTCCGCGCTCCTTGTCTGTGAGGAATTGTTCCTGCCGCACGGAATAAAAACCCTTGTAGGCTTTCTTGTACAAGCACCCTTTCTCCTTGAGATTGCTCAGGATTTTCTGCACACAGTCCTTGTGGCGGGCATCTGTAGTGGCAGCCCAACCATCGTACTGAATTCCCAACCGCTTCCAGAGCGCAATAAAACGCTCTGTCACCATATCGGCATATTCCTGAGGCTGCATGCCCGCGGCTTCCGCCTTCTGCTGAACTTTCTGCCCGTGCTGGTCTACACCCGTCAGCAGAAACACCTCTTCACCACACATTCGGTGCCAGCGAGCCAGAACATCTGCCAGAACCTTCTCATAGGCATGCCCGATGTGCGGGGAGCCGTTCGTGTAATCAATTGCTGTTGTAATGTAGAACATAGCGGGTGCAATGTTAGCACGGAGCACTTGCTGAATCAAGCGTAAATTCCCGCGTGAAGTGGCATACCCACGCAGTCCGTACCCGCACAATCCATTGCTTCAGGACACTTCTTTTCCCCCACTCACTCCTGAACACTCCGAAAAAAGCAGCCCCTGATTCTCCTGTAACCGAGCATCGCTTTTCAAATGCGATGTACAGATTAATATTGAGTTTATGGGAGTTACAATCAAAACCATGATGGCGAAGAAGTCACTTTTTTTTGCGATAAATGTTCTTATGATATTAAAATGTGGAAGTTGTGAGTTATTGCATTTGAAATGCTGTATACTCACCGACCGCTTGCCTGCAGCAGGAGATTCCACATCGGCAAAGAGACTCTCAATTCATTAAACAACATGGAACCAAAGATTGCAACACTTACGATGCCCCGGAATAGGCACTATGCTCTGGATTTACTCAAAACGATATCCATGTTGATGGTAGTCATACTACATGTCAATCATCATTGTGACTATTGGAAACCGACGGATACAATGGATACGGCAACGTGGTGGGTGAGTGTCACAAGCGTCATGATTTGCAGTGTAGCGGTAAATGTGTATGCCCTGATAACAGGCTATGTATCCGTCAATTTGACCTGGAAATTGTCGCGCTACGTCAATTTATGGATGATTGTGGCGTTTTACACTGTCACCATAACAGGCCTGGCCTATTTTTGGATGGGAAGTTCTGCTTTCTCTCTCAAAAATTTAATTTCACAATTTACACCGATTCCATTTGCCGGAGCACATTGGTTTTTTACAGCATACAGCATCCTGTTCTTTCTCATGCCTTTTCTGAATAAAGGGATTGCACATATAGGGCAGAAATACCACGCAAGCCTTGTAATCTTTATCATAGCTGTTTTACCAATTCTGAACTTGTTCGGAGGGCATATTATGGTTCAAAGTGGGCTTAACAGCACATGGCTTGTTTGTATGTATATAGTCGGAGCGTATGTAAAAAAATATCCTCTGAGCATACGCAAGCGTTACCTGTTGATTCTATACACCTTCGTATTATTATTGCAGATATCTCTGTGCTTTTTCATACGCCCCGGCATGACATCCTACGCCTTCCCGCTCCTCGTGATGACATCTCTGTGCGTATTCCTGATGTTTGAGAAACTCCAAACAAACAAAAAATGGTTTGCATCTCTCGTACCCTTCATTTTCAGCGTTTACATTATCCACCAGCACCCGTATATAGTACCACTGTTGGAAAAAATATGCCCCACACTGGCAAAACATTCATATTCGGCCATCATGATATCAACGATTATTTTTGCCGTCTGTATCATGATAGACATATTACGAAGTAGAGTATTTTCCCTTCTGAAACTGAACAAAGTGGGAAACTTTATCGGCAATGGTATACAGGAAAGGGTTTCAGCTATATTGAGCAGATACACCCAATCTTAATAATGCCCCCCACTGATTCGTGTGGCGGGGCTGGTGTTACAGCGGGTAATATGAAGCCACCAGCGGTTCCTGAACCGCAAAGAGAGCCTCACGGTCAGCGGGCTCATAGTCCAAATACCCGTGTAAGTGAACCAGACCATGCACCATGTAGCGAAATAGCTCTTCCTGAGCACTCAGCCCATGAGACTGAGCATAGGTTTCCGCCGTATCACAGCTCACCAGAATTTCACCATAGGGGAAAGTAATAGCATCCGTCGGCGTGGGATCATGCAGGAATTCGCCATGCACACGGGCAATCGTATCATCATCCACCACAGAGATTTCCACCAAGGGAAGCTCAGAGAGCACATGATCCGGGCCTTCCGGCAGAGCCAACAACTGCGGCAACATGGCCACAAGAGCTCCCCTGTACTTTTCCGCGAGCTCCGTTGACAACCACGGACGCTCAGCATTCAGATAAATTTCAATTTCCGGAGTCATCCAACGCTGCGACCTCCTCACGCAAAAGTTTTTTACGGCGCTTGGCTTCAGCTCTCGCAGCCCGGAAAAAGCTCTGAAACTGCTCCAGGCACTCAACAGCCAGCACTCCGCCCTGCACCTCACAGCGGTGATTGAGCGGTGGGTTGGAATCCAGCAAATGAATCCAACCGCCGCAGGCACCGCCCTTTGGATCAGGGATACCGAATACCACGCGAGACGGGCGACAATGCACCATAGCCCCGGCACACATGGGGCACGGTTCTTTGGTCACATATACCGTGCACCCTTCCAGGCGCCAATCTCCCACCGCCGCCTCAGCCGCCGTGAGCGCAAGCATCTCCGCATGGGCGGTTGCATCCTTGAGAGCCTCTACCTGGTTCCAACCACGAGCAATCACGCGGTTGTCTTTTACAATGACACAACCGCAGGGAACCTCGCCGGCCGCGCGGGCTTTTTCAGCCTCGCGCATGGCCAGCATCATGAAATGTTCGTCCTCCGTCAAGGGGGCGGATTATTTGATAGTAACGCGGGGGTCGTTATCCAGGATGTCCTGAAGCTCCGGCCAGCCTTCCTCAGTCTGATTCTGGAACATGTGCAGGTACACAGAAACAGCCCCGGCGGGGTATTTCTCAAACAGAGCATCCACGGCCTCTTTCAGCTTGTCGGCATCCAACGTCTCCGGTAACACATCAACCACGCCGTGTCCGTTGTGTTCAATACCAAGTTTCTCGATAAAGCCTACAAGCATGCCCTCATGCTTACGAATCAGCCACACCTGCAGCAAGTGGTCAGCGATGGTTTCAGCCGGTTTCCACGCAAGCATCTTCTTAATCCAGGCAAACTGTTCCTCCACGCTCTTCTGCTGCATAAACTGCGGACGCAGTTTTTTGAGAGCGCCAAGTTCGCGCAGGGCGGCACGGTACACGCCACGCTCCTGATTGCGCATCCAACCCAGGAACTCGTTCACGGTCTCGTCATCCGATTTCTGAAAAATGGTATAAGATTTCATAGTGCTATCTGTTAACGGTGCAAAAAGCTTGTATAATTAAGCATATTCGCCGTCCTTTGTCCAGCTCAACTTAGGGCATGCAAATATGAAGAGCTCTGAGCGGTGTGTCATACCTTTCCGGACACACACCGGACGCACGGGAACTGACCATGAATTAGGCGAAAAATGCAGAAAATGCGTTATCACCTACGAATCAAAGAAGCAGCGTACTCTCGCGCCCAGGCATCTGCCGCGAGAATGGTACCCAGCTGCCCGTGGTAATCCTCAGGGGTGGCTGCGGAAAGTGTTTTTTCCACGGTCTGCCAGATACCGGGGAAACTGAGCCGCCCCTCCACGAATGCCTGCACGGCCACTTCATTGGCGGCGTTATACATGGCAGGCATCGTGCCACCGATGAGCCCGGCCTGGCGAGCCAGATTCAGTGCCGGGAAATCATCCCAACGCGGGGCTTCGAAACGCAGGGAGGCAATCTCTGCCAGGTTGAGGTGCGGCAGAGAGTTATCAATACGCTCCGGCCAGGTGACGGCATACTGAATGGGGAAACACATATCGCTGGAGCTGAGCTGCGCCAGAATGGAACCGTCCCGATACTCCACCAGAGAATGTACAATGCTCTGCGGATGTACGATAACGTCCACTCGCTCCATGGGGATATCGAAAAGCCAGCGGGCTTCAATCATTTCCAGCCCTTTGTTGAAAAGGGTGGCGGAATCGATGGTAATCTTGCGGCCCATCTTCCAGGTGGGATGCTTGAGTGCCTGCTCCAGCGTGACCTTTGCCAACTGTTCGCGGGGGGTGGTACGGAACGGTCCGCCGCTGGCGGTGAGGATGAGACGGCTCACCTGCTCTGCACCGCCGTGGTTGCCCTGCAGGCATTGGTAGATGGCATTGTGCTCGCTATCCACGGGCAGCACATTGATTCCCTTCTCAGCTGCGCGCGTCATGACCACCTCACCGGCCATCACCAGAATCTCCTTGGAGGCAATCGCCAGGTCTTTCCCGGCGTCTATGGCACAGAGCGTAGGTTGCAACCCGGCAGTGCCGATGATGGATACCAGCACCATGTCGGCTTCCTCCAGCGCGGCCAGCTCACACAGCCCCTCCAGTCCGGCACAAATCTTCACATCTGCGGGGAGAAGCGCACGCAGCTCTGCGACCTTGGATTCATCGAAGATGCACACATGGCGTACGCCGAATTCACGCGCCTGCTCAGCCAGCTTGCCGACACTGCTGTGGGCCGCAAGCGCCACCACCTCCATACGCTCCGGGATATCGCGCGCCACTTTGAGTGCACTGGTGCCGATACTGCCGGTAGAGCCAAGGATGACGACGCGTTTTCTCTTCATACGCCGACTATTCTACGGCAAATCCGCTGAAAGTCAATCTTTCATTGTTGCAAGCTCACGCATGGAATGGTAGAATGCAGCCAATGAATCTGCATGCCCACACTACCCTGAGTTCTCTGTACACCGGCACCTGGTACTTCGCGTACATCATGGACTATTGCCTGAAAATAAAGGTCAGAGAGCGTTATCTCAATATCCGCCTGACGGATGAGACACGGGACGAAGAATGCGAACTGACGCCCATCAGCCTCAATGCCGCCTATCTGGCGTTCCGCATGGACAGCAGCTGGGGAGCCTTGAGACTCCACCTCTATCCGCATGCAGAATCCGGCGGTATTCTGGTGGAGATATGGGACACCGACCGCTTTTTCCGCAGTGATGAGGTCTGCCCGAAGCCTCCACATCGTCATGTCGCACATATCACGTGTACGGATGAAGATTATCCCGCATGGATTGAGGGTGTATGGAAAACTGCTCTTTGGGAAGACGGTCGCCGCCTCTACCTCAACCGCGTCTGTCCGCGGGAACTACGGCTGGTCTCCTGGTATACGGAAGAGGACGGAACGCCGAGCTATGACCACGTTGCAGAGGTGTACACCTGTGGCTACACGGGTCTGAAGATGAGTCTGCGGCGGCGGGATTTTCTCTACAGCCCGGTACAGGAAACGAACATCCTCTTTGACAGCGGCAGGCAGGAGCTTTCCATGGAGTTCAACCGCATCTGCCGTCCCTCCCGGGTGCGGCCGGAGCCCGATCAATTCCCGGATGCCTGGCGGGATTGAGAGCCACATTCGGCAAACAGGCAAACTCACGCTCCCCGACAACAGCGGCGAGGCTGATGCCGCTTACTCATATTGCCGAGCCTTACGGCGGGCGGTGCGAAGCCGCTCACGCTCGGCAAAAGCGGCTTTACCTATATCGGATTCAACATCCAAGTCACGGGCGGCTTCAAGAGCCGCGATTGCTTCCAGCAGTTTCGCTTCCGTGGCAGGCGTGTGGGCACCCTTATACCCATTGGTGTACTGAAGCATCAAAAGGGGATAGAGACAGCGAAAGCCCAGAAACTGGCGATCTCTGACCGTAGAGAAACGATTGTTCATGAGGATACGACAGCTCGCAAGGCAAAGCTCTATCTCCTCATCGCTAAGCGGTTTCGCCAATCCCAGGCGGGCAAAGAGCAAGTATTGCCTGGCGTGATAACAACGGAGACCGTATTGCTCCTCCCGATTCTCTTGCCCGGCTTCTGCTTGGGCAGCAGAAAGGCTTTCATCTGTCAGCAGCGCAAGGGGCACGGTAGCGTATTCCCCCGCCTCGTCCGCCAACACGAGAGAGGGGAGATGCGTCACGCCGGCACGAATGGCTTTGGCAGCCTGCACAGCCTCATGCATGTTGCTGCATTTGCTTTTCAGGTGTACAAAATTGCAGGTAGCATCCGGAACGGCGCGCATCAGCGGTTCCAACAGTCTCTCCGCATCTGCAACTTCACCATCGGCGGAAAGATACACGGTGTAGGTATCTCCGGCAGAGATACCTACCGCAAGTATCAGGCTTGCAGCAGTCAGAAAGAAGCGTCTCATTCAGCCCGGCTTATGGTAATACGCTTGAAACGGGACTCGCTCTCTTCCGACTGAGTGACAATACCCGGTATCTTCGCCATGGCATTGTGGACAAGTCTGCGCTGGTATGCATTGAGTCTCTCCATCATAATCGGTTTTCCGGTCTGCAGAACACGCTCAGCGCGTGAGCGGGCACGCCGAAGCAATTTGGTCTCCGCACGCTCGCGGTACCGATCACAATCCACCCGCACACGAGGTGCAGTTTCCCACTCCGCCTGAATCAACCTGTTAATCAGATACTGAAGATCATCCAGCCTATCACCTTCATCTCCGATAATAAAGCCGGCATCCGGTCCGTCAATCATCAGCAGGACTCCGTCCTCATACGGCTCAGTCGTAAGAGCAAACTGAAACCCGAGGGGAGACAGTACAGCCTTGGCGGTGTCTGTTGCCAGTCTGCAGAGACGCTCGTACTCACACATAACGGCTGATTACTCATCTCTGCCCAGAAAGCGCAGAAGATAGAGAAAGAGGTTGATGAAGTCCAGATACAGAGAAAGGGCACCGAGAATGGCTCCTTTACTGCGTTCCTCCTCCGTGCCGCACAGCCCTTCCTGCAAAAGCTTCTGGGTATCATAGGCCGTCAGGATGCTGAAAATGATCACGCCGGCGGCAGAAATGATGAGCTCTGTCAGCCCATTGCCCCAGAAAGCGTTAGCAATACCGGCAATGATAAGCCCGATGAGAGCCATCATCAAACCACGCCCCCAACTGCCCATATTAATCCCGGTCATTGCACCGAAAAGCGACATGGCACCGAACATACCGGCGGTACAGGCAAAAGTGAGGCCGAGCGACTCCTGCGTGTAGTGGCAGAGAATGGGACCAAAAAGCAAGCCCTCCGCCACAGCAAACACCATCAGCAATACACCAAGAGCCCCGGCGGTAAGACGGCGCGCCGCAAAAATCATGACAAGAATGATACCAATGCTGCCTATCAGCATCAGCCATATATTGCTCACAATCCAGGTAAGAATCTCAGAGGACTGCATGGCATACACTGCCGTTCCGGCGGTGACGAGCATGGTCACAGCCATCCAGGCGTACACCTTGTTCAGGTAGGCTCGTGCCATCATTCCGGCAGTTTGTGAATCTACTGCATTTCCGTTGGGTAGGGTATTATAACTGTCCATGGGCTCATATTACAAATGTTCCCACTCTTAGTCAAGACGATTGTGCGTAAAATCCCCCTTTTGCCATTCATCAGGAAGAGCGCACTCAAAAAAGTCTCATGATAAGTCACCCCCGGGTCAATCCTTAGATGATTTGGGGTCTATGGCATCTCGCAGGCCGTCACCAAGGAAATTAAGGGCAAGCAGGGTCAGGCAGAAAAAGAGAGCCGGGAAAATGAGCAGCTCCGGGGTAGCCTCCATGCGGTCAGCACCTTCCTTGATGAGTGTGCCCCAGGAGGAATTGGGAGCACGGACACCAAGCCCGATGAAGGAGAGGGTAGATTCCGTGAGCATGATACCCGGCACCGCCAGCGTGGTGTACACAACTACCGTACCCAGCAGATTGGGAGCAATGTGGCCGAAGAGGATGCGCCAGTGGCTCAAGCCCAGAGAACGGGCTGCCAGCACATACTCCTGTGATTTGATAGCAAGGGTCTGTGTGCGGACAATGCGGGCAAGCGTAAGCCAGCCCAGCGCACCAATGGCAATGAAAAGCGGTACCAGCCCCAACACGGGAGCCACGCTTTCGCGGCTCCACCCCGTGTGTTCCACCACCCAGGCGGTGAGGTGCTGGCTGGGTTCCTCAATACTGAGAGAAAAAACAATGACCAGCACAATGAACGGCAGGGCGAAAAGCACATCTACCGTGCGCATCATGAGCACATCCGTCCGCCCGCCTACATAACCGGAAAAAAGGCCGTAGATAAGCCCGATAATGAAGGCAACCACCGTTGCCACAATACCTACCAACAGGGAAATACGCCCGCCGTAAAGCACACGAGCCAGCAAATCGCGCCCCAGCTGGTCAGTACCGAAAGGGTGCTGCAGACTGCAGGCTGCGGCAATGTTATCCAAATCAGTAGCATTGGGATTGGCAATACAGGGAAAGAGCGGCAGCACAAAGCATGCCAGCAGCATGATAACCAGGAAGATAAGGGAGGCTACGGCAGCCCGGTTCCGCATCAGGCGGCGGCGGGCATCTTTCCAGAGTGAGTTTCCTGCGTTTTTGTCCGGGCTTATCTTCATATTAGCAATGTTATCAGGCTGCGCCCTGTGAACGGAGTTGGGGGTTAAGTGCCACGAGCACCAAATCCACCACCAGATTGGCCAGCACGATGAGTACCCCATAACAGAACACTAAGCCCTGAATGAGGAAATAATCACGATCGGTGGTCGCATTGACGAAGTGTAAGCCCATGCCCGGCACCTGAAAACAGGTTTCCACCACAAAAGAACCGGTAATGAGTGCAGCAAACGCCGGGCCAAGGTAAGATACGGCCGGCAGCAACCCGCTGCGCAGCGCATGCACGAAAAGCAACCGCCCTGCCCCGACCCCCTTGGCACGCGCCGTGCGAATGTAATCTGCGGAAAGCACCTCTGCCATGCCGCCACGCGTCAGACGGGCAATGTAAGCCGCATTGATAAGCCCCAGCGTGAGCGCAGGAAGCACGGCACAGAGCGGATTGTCCCAACCGGCAACGCTGAGTCCCGGCACATGCATGCCGAGCGTGATTCCAAACACGGGGGCTACCACAAACGCGGGAATGCAGATACCTGCCATGGCAACGAGCATGATGAGGGCATCCGGCCAGCGGTTGCGCCACCACGCCGCCAGCATACCGGCGGGTATGCCGATGCAGACGGCAATGCCCATGCCCAGCACGCCCAGCCACAGAGACACAGGAAATGATTGCGCGATGATGTCTGAAACCTGCACCCCTTCCCGCACCAGAGAGGGGCCGAAATCGCCGTGCAGAATGATTCCTTTCCAGTAATTCAGGTACTGCACCCAGGCACTTTTATCCAATCCATAGAGAGAATTGAGCTGCTCCATGACATGCTGCGGCAGTTTACGCTCTCCCAGAAAGGGGTTACCGGGCAGCAAGCGAACCAGAAAAAAGGTGATGGTCTGCAGCACCACAACCACCAGCACCCCCTGTAACAGACGTTTGAGAAGAAGTCGAGTCATGGTGTTTGTTTCCGGGGAGATGTTGACACCCGCACGGCATCCAAGGGGTGATTATCCAGAATAAGCGGGTGCCAACCGCTCACGGCAGGGGATTTGAGATAGGTTCTCTCACTCCAATAAAGGGGGATAATTGGCTGCTCGCTGAGCATATTTTCCTCTGCACGGCGGAGATGCTCCCGGCGCGTCTCTGCTGAAACCGCCGTGCGGGCGGCCTCCAATGCGGCATCACACGCAGCATTTCCCCACCCGGTGCAGTTGTTACCACCGCCGCTGCGCCACAGTTCAATAAAAGTGGCAGGGTCAAGATAATCACCGCTCCAGGAGGAGGAGGAAATGTCATAGTCCATGTTCTGCTGTGCCGCCTTGTAGGCAGTCCACTCACAAGAACGAATTTCCACATGAATACCCAGCATTTCCTTCCACATGGCCTGCACGGTTTCAGCCATCACCCGCTGCACATCGCGAGAGGTCGTCATCAGCTCCAGCATCGGGAATCCCTTGCCGGCGGGATACCCGGCTTCTGCCAGCAGCCGCTGAGCTTCTTGCACCTGTTCAGCACGGCTCAGGTGCTCTTCCGCACGGCGGACGGCAGCATAACCCGCACCGCCGGGGGTGAAACCGAATGCCGCACGCCCCGCCCCGCGAACCACTTTTTGAACCAACGCATCACGGTCTACGGCCAGAGAAAGCGCGCGCCGCACCCGCACATCATTCAACGGCGGGCGTGTGGTATTCAAGCGGTAAAAAATAGTGCAGTAATACGGATCCTGACAATATGCTTCCGGCGCACGTGTGCGGGCTACGGAAATCAACTCCGGCGGCACATTATTGGTGATGTGGAGCTTACCGTCCAGAAACATGCGAGTTTCCGTGTAGCCGTTTACAATGGGCAGAAAACGTACACCCTTATTCCTTACTTCAGCCGCACGCCAATACCGAGGATTAGCAGATACGGCCAGATAATCATTATGCCGATGTCCGGCAAGCACGTACGCACCGTTGCCCACCCAGTTTTTCTGCCGGGTCCAGAGGCTGCGCCTGTCCAGCATGCCCCCGGCGGCTTCCACCGCATGAGCAGGCACCGGGCACCAGGTGAAATGCAGCAGAAGCTGCAGCAGGTGCGGCGTGGGGCCATTGAGAGTCAGGCGCAGGGTATGGCAATCCGGCGTGGACACGCCCACGTCCTCCCACGGGCACTCACCGCGGTTATACGCTTCCGCGTTCCGCAGAGGATAAAGCATCTCTGCGTACTTTCCCGCAAACTGCGGGTGCAGCATGCGCCGGAAAGCGTAGGCAAAATCCTGTGCCGTCACCGGCTTTCCATCACTCCAGACACCATCTTGCCGCAGATGAAATGTCCACTCATCCGCAGCGTCATTGTGCTCCCATGATTCCGCAGCTCCGGGGTGTACACGTGCGGCCTCCTCCGCATCCGGCCGCACCAGCCCCTCCAGAAGCGCGGTGATGATTTTTCCGTCTGCTACAGATGTAGCCTTATGCGGGTCAAGGCTGAGCGGCTCCTGATTGTTCCCCACCAGCAGGATACCCTCCGCCGCCGCTTTCTGCGATGAGTCACGCTCATCACACGAAACCAGCAGCAGAGATAATGCCAGTGCTGAAAAGAGCTTGTACACGAAGCGGATGACGCAAAAAATGCGCCGACCAATACCGCCGTTTACCGAGCGGTATAACAGGTCGGCGCATCAAATCCAGTGCGTGGTCAAATGAAAACGGATTAACCGATTTCAACACGACCGCTGAGACGGGCGCCCTGCTCCATGGAGAGCTCACCGGTGGTGATATCACCCATCACGGCGGCGTTGCCGCTGAGGTGGCAGCGGTTGCTGCGCACATTGCCGTTCACATGACCGTACACGTGAACCTCTCCGGCGTTGATGTCCCCCTTAATATCCGCCATCTGACCAATGGTCACTTTGCCGGATTCGGAGAGAATCTCACCGTCAATCTTGCCGTCGATGTGCATGTCGTTCTGAAAACGGATGGAACCGATAATCTCTATACCGGAGGCCAGAACATTTGTGGTAGGAGTGCTCATAATGTTAAAATGGAAAATAGGAATTGTCGTTGCAATTACACCGTCATGATTTCCTTCTGCTTGGATTCGGAAAGCTCGTCAATCTTCTTGGTGTACTTGTCCGTAAGCTTCTGCACCTTGTCTTCTACAGTGCGCACGCCGTCCTCAGTGAGAACGTTATCGGCCTTCATCTTCTTGATACCGTCCATACCGGTCTTACGGGCAGCGCGCACGCGCACCTTAGTATCCTCTGCCAGACTCTTCACATACTTGCAGAGCTCCTTGCGGCGCTCGCCGGACAGCTCAGGAATGGGCAGACGCACGGAGCGGGCATCAATGATGGGAGTGATATTCAGACGGCTCTCAGCGATGGCTTTCTTGATATCGTTGAGCGTGCTGGGGTCAAAGGGTTGAATGAGAATGGAACGGGCATCCGGGGTGGAAACCACGGCAATGCTCTTGAGCTTCATGCTCGTGCCGTAAGAGGCAACGTAGATGTCCATGTTATCCACCAGAGAGGGAGAAGCCTTGCCGGTGCGCACGCCGCCGAAATCGGTCAACATGTGCTCCATTGCTTCCTCCATGGAGGTCTCTACTTCCAACAGGAGTGTTTCTTCGTCCATTGTTGTTATCTGTGTGTATTGTTTGTAAAAAATGATTATTTGCTGATAACCGTGCCGATTTTCTCACCCAGGAGCGCACGGGTGATATTGCCGGGCTGATGCATGTCAAACACCATAATCGGCTTGTTGTTATCCTTACACAGCGTGAAGGCGGTCTGATCCATCACCTTGAGGTTACGGGAAATACATTCCTCATAGGAAATGGCATCAAAACGCGTGGCCGTGGGGTCAGTCTTGGGGTCTGCGGTGTAAACACCATCCACAGAGGTCGCCTTCATCACCACCTCTGCGTTAATTTCACAGGCTCGCAGCGCGGCGGCTGTATCTGTGCTGAAGAAAGGATTACCCGTGCCGGCAGCGAATACGACAACCTCTCCGTTGCGAAGCTGCTTGCGGGCGATGTTGCGAACGTAGGGCTCTGCCACATTCTTCATCTCAATGGCACTGTGAACATGACAGGGCACCCCGGCTTCCTGCACCGCAGAGCAAATAGAAAGTGCATTCATCACCGTGGCAAGCATACCCACATAGTCAGCGGTCGGGCGATCCATACCACGCACGCTGGCCTTGGCACCACGCCATATATTGCCGCCACCCACTACAATGGCAATCTGCAAATCCCCCGTCTGCTGAGCCTCAGCAATCTCTCGGGCAATGCGGGCAACGATTTCGGGAGAGATGTTATCCTTACTACCGGGCGCACGAAGTGCCTCGCCGCTCAATTTCAGGAGAATACGCTTATATACCGGTTGAGTATGCTCGCTCATGTTAAAATGTTGTTTCAGTTCCCTTCTACTTTGCCACTTTCGGGTCTAAAAAGCGAGTCTAAAATGTGCCAGCGTGAAGTTTTCGCGTTATAATGACGTTTTCTTGATGACAAAGCACCGTGTTAGAGATAAAATGCCGGGCATGACACTTCCCGCAGACACCATGATGAGCCGGGCAGGAGATGCCGTGGAAAGCGCATCCGATGAAATCGTTGAGCTGACTCTTCAATTCCTGCACAGCGGCTGGTTTCACCTGACACTCTGTATAGTTATAGCAAGTATTCTCTCATTTGTCATCTCCAGGCTCACACGCCGACTGCCGGATCGGCTGCCGCTCCAGCTGGCCGGTTTTATCCGCAAGGGCTTGTACGCTCTGGTGTGGACCTTTGCTCTGGTGCAGGGCTTGCGCGCTGTCGGGGTAGACCTCATCAGCATTCTGGGTGCAGCGGGCGTGGTCGGTGTCGCCATCGGCTTTGCTGCTCAAACCACCCTCAGCAACATCATCAGCGGACTCTTTATTATGGGAGAACGCAGTATCCGTATCGGAGACTATATCCGGGCCGTCGGAATGGAAGGCTCCGTAGAAGCGGTTAATCTTCTCTCCATCACCCTTCGGCAGGCAGACAACTCTCTGGTTCGAATTCCCTGCGAATCACTCATCAAGAACCCCGTAGTCAATGTTACCGGCAATGAATTGCGCCGCTGCGACTTTGAACTTGGAGTAGATTACTCCAGCGATCTGGAGCAAGTTCGGGAAGTCATTCTCCGCCTCATCGATAACGAACCCAAGTTTACCGGCACCCCGGCACCCGTTATCCTGTTCAGCGGTTTTGGAGAAAGCTCTCTTGATTTACACATAGGAGCCTGGTGCAAAACAAGCGATTACCATGAAGTGCGGTTTAGATTTGCCAACAACCTGCTTCAGGAATTCCGACAAGTTGGCATCAACATCCCCTACCCCACGAGAAGCGTTATTTCATGTCAGCAAACCCCAAATTTAAGCTAAAATTAATTTTCTGACACATCATCTGCTTGACTTAGTTTATCGATGCAGTAAAATGCACAATATCCAAACAGTACAGACTAATATGAAGTTCCCCATCATTACCACCGCTGTCATGTCGCTGTGTGCCCTGGCCGCAACAGCTCAGGCCGAACTCAAAATTGCTTCCGTCAATGTGACCGAGCTCTATGCCAAGTTCTACAAGCGCTTTGATACAGAGAACTCTCTGCAGAAGCAGCTGGCCGACATCAAGGCTGATGTCAAACCCCGTGAGGAAAAGCTTCTCAAGCTTCAGGAGGACATCAAAAAAATTCGCGCTCAGTACGACTCCAGCCTTTCTGACTCGGCTATTGCCAATCTGCGGGAGAAAAACAACACCAAGATGAACGAAATCAAGGCTGCAGATCAGGAGCTGAAAGATTTCGTACAGCGCCGCTCCGTTGCATTCCGCGAGCTCCGCAACCGCGAGATGCGACTGCTGATGGAAGAAGTGATGGGAGCCATCAAATCCTCCGCAGAGGAGCGTGGTCTGGACATCATTGTTGACAACGGGGCAATCTCCCCCCGTCAGGAAATCGGCATTGCCACTCCCGTGTTCCCCCACATCAAGCAGAGCTTCGATATCACTCCCGAAGTGCTCGCCAAGCTCAATGCCGGCGCTCCCGAAGGCTTTGACCCGGACGCTGAGCTGAAGCGCCTGTACGGCAGCGGTGCACCCGCCGCTGAGCCGGCAGCCGAGCCCGCCAAGTAAACATTCGCCCCATCTGAGCGTTATGAACCTCTCTCTGAATGACGTTCTGCAGCTCACCGGGGGCAAGCTTATCGGTGAGACTCCGGAGATTTCCATCTCCGGAGTCAACACTTTATCCGAAGCCTGCTCCGGTGATATCTCTTTCCTGGGCAATGAAAAATATTTCCAGGATTTCCTTACTACCAAGGCATCTGCCGTGCTGGTTCCCCCTGCACTGCCGCAGTACCCGGAGGGCCCGGCTTACATTGAAGTGGAAAACCCCTCCCTTGCCTTTAATGCACTGGTGGGTCATTTCATGAAGGCCGTAACCGAGTTCACCCCCGGTATTCATCCCACGGCAGTGGTTGACCCCACAGCCAGGCTGAATCCGGAGAAAGTCTGCATCGGTCCCAATGCCGTCATTGAGGGCGGCGTCAGCATCGGTGACGGGACAGACATCGGCCCCGGCTGTGTTATCGGCAAGGGCGTGGAAATCGGTGAGAACTGCAAGTTCTATGCACGGGTAGTCGTGCGTGAGCGCTGCATCATCGGCAACAAGGTCGTCATCCAGCCCGGGGCTGTCATCGGCGGCGATGGTTTCGGCTTCCTGCTCAACCCGGAAACCGGGTGCTACGACACCATTGACCAGGTGGGCATCGTGGTGCTGGAAGATAATGTAGACATCGGTGCCAACACCACCATCGATCGCGCGCGCTTCGGGCGAACCGTTATCGGTGAGGGTTCCAAGATTGACAACCTGGTTCAGATTGGCCACAACTGCACCATCGGCAAGCATACCATCATCTGTGCCCAGAGCGGCGCGGCCGGCTCCACCACCATCGGCAACTATGTTACCATTGCTGCACAGGTTGGTCTGGGTGGTCACCTTTCCGTCGGCGATAAGGCCGTATTGGCCGCCCGCACTGGCGTCATGTCCAGTCTGGACGGTGGTCAGGCATACTGGGGAGCTCCCGCATGCCCGGCCAAGGACGCAGCCCGCCAGTTTGCCGCCCTTCGCAAGCTGCCGGATGCTCTCAAGGAATTCATGAACCTGAAGAAGAAAGCCGCCGAAATCGAGGCTCTCATTCAGCAGGCCATGTCCGGTGAGCAGTCCTGACAGACGTACAACATTCACATCCCCGGCACACACATCGGTATGCCGGGGATTTTTCACACCTGCACCTATGAAGATTTTTTCCTTACTTCTGTTGTCCTCCCTGCTGCTGAGCAGCTGCATCAGCACCGTCCATCAATATGCAGCGCGCCGTGCTCTGGTGGCAGATGAAGTTCTGGTACTGCGCACGCCCATACAGAGCATCTGGCAGGTGGAGGATAAATTCTACGCCTGCGGCTATCTGGGAAAGGGGCGAGGCATCCAACGTGGGGTTCCCATCAACAGTATTCTCTATCAGTCTCCCGAATCGGGGTTTGAACTGACAGACAGTAACCCGCGCGAAGTGTTCATCGAACTATACCACGACTTCCCCGGGCGTGAAACAAAAAAGCCGGAGCGATTCCGCGCCACAGCTCGCTATCTGACGTCCATACCCACGCAAGCCAGGAAAGTGACCGTCGACCGACAATTCACACCGCAAGCCTCATCCGCCGTCTGCGGCAGTCCCGGCACAGATGCTCACCGCTACTACGCGTATCCGTTAGCTGCCATTCTCGCAGTAGGCATTGACTTACCTGCATCCATTGTCATGACCGGGGCTCTCATCCCTACCTTGGGTATTGGGGCGGGCTATGCCAAAATCAGCCACATCTGCTCGCAAACGCAGGCCGACAGCGAGAAGCAGCTCAGCGATACACCCTCGGCAACCTCGGGCCAAGGCCGGTGAGTATTTCCCACGGTATCGTATCAGCAAGGGCTGCTATCTCTGTCACGGGAATATGCGGGCCTATCAGTTCTACTTCATCGCCGGGCTGAACGAAAGGTACATGGGTCACATCTGCCATTATCTGATCCATGGTTACTCTGCCGAGCATGGGGCAGTAATGACCATTAATGTACACACGAACGCCTTTACCCGAAAGGTGGCGATTCCAGCCGTCCGCATAGCCGATACCGATGGTAGCCACCCGCGTTGGAGCGGTGGTAACGTGCGTTCGTCCGTATGATACCCCGTGCCCGGCCGGCAACTCACGCACCAGCGACACGCGGGAAGAAAGCTTGAGCGTAGGACGCAGCACACCATCATAAATGGAGGCCATGGGGGCTATCCCATAGAGCAGAAGCCCGGGCCGTGCCAGATTGGCGGCAGGGATTTCATAGCCCAGTTCCCCTGCGCTGGCCGCAATATGGCGATAGCGCAGGCGGAAATGCGGCTGCAGGGTTTCAACACAACGGTTAAAAAGTTCTATCTCATTCTGCGTAAAGGGAACATCCTCATCGGCTGAGGGAAAATGCGACATCACGCCATCGACCTTGAGGTTCTGCATGGCTTTTACCTGCGGCACCATATCAGCCAGCTGCTCCGGCAGGAATCCTTCACGCCCCATCCCGGTATCCACCGCCACATGCACCAGGAAAGTCTTATCATACATGGCAGCGAGCTGCTGGAAATGGGCGGCTTCCTCCACCGTAGAAATGGTGCAGCACCAGTTATTGAGAACGATTTCTTCCCGCTCCTCCGGAAAGGTCGGCCCCAGAATAAAAGGTTTTGTGCGCACCCCGGCGCGGCTGAGGCGGCGAGCCTCCCCTGCATTGGCAACACCAAAGAAGGAAATCCCGTGACTGTCCAAACGCCGAGCCACCGGTTCCAGGCCATGACCGTAGGCTCCGGCCTTGATAACCGGCATCAACTCCGTTTCCGGCAACGCCTGCCGGGCGATATCCAGATTATGAGCAATAGCTTCCAAATCCACCTCCACCCACGCGCGGGAGGGGCTCTCATGGTTCAGCAGGTTCATGCCCCCACTTTAGCACTCCTACCGGATTTCTTCAAGAGCAAAGCCGAATATTAGCCCGGATCACAGGCGTTTTTTCATTTATCCTGAAAAAACACCCAGTTTCAACGCGTTCCAAGCAAAGCTCTGTCGTTCGGGTCAGTGTTCTGACCAATTCCAGGTGATTTTCTTTTCCACAGAGGTAGATATAATGGCCCCCACCGGGCAATGCTCAGCCGCCTTTTCCATCATACGGCGGCTCGCCGGAGTGGTCGGCACAGGCACGGAAATATCAAAGCTAAGTGCCGTGATAGCACCTTTATCATCCGTTTCATAGCCGGCGGCTATATGAACACCCCGCGTTTCAAAGCCCTTGTGCTTGCCGGTCCAGGCAATCATGCTGAGCATGCATGAGGCCACGGCGGCTGACATCATGGCAGCGGGGGACGGATATTCCCCTTTCCCGCCGGCGGCAGCCCCCACATCTGTGGTGCATTCCTGCGAGGATGGTTCCCAGACAGTGCGACAACGCATGTCTCCGTCATGAATCGTTACAGAGGTACTCATGGCAACATGGTACACGGTACAGAAAGAAACGTCAATCCAACTTTCTCACAATTATCCCCCCCTCATGCCGTAAAATGGTATAAAAAAAGCAAATTACGGCTTGACATTATTCCGGAAACCTGTAGTATTGCTGCGCGCTGCGACGGTAACGCAGCTCAGTATCATTATGAAAGCAGATATTCATCCCAAGTATAATCCCGTTGTGTTCGTGGACATTACCACGGGCCGCCGCTTTATCACTCGCTCCACTGTTACTTCCGCCAAGAAGGAAGAAATTGATGGCGTAGAGCACTATGTGGTTTCCTGCGGTATCACCTCCGACTCACACCCCTTCTTCACCGGCAAGAACCAGTTTGTGGACACTGAGGGTCGCATCGACAAGTTCCAGAAGCGCTTCGGTTCCGTGCGTCGTGCCAAGAAGCCGACTCTCGGTTAACATCTGCAGCATAACAAAGTCCTTTTCTACCCGGTTTGATCATCAAACCGGGTTTTTTATGTCAGGGAACGAGCATCTTTGTGCTGGAACTAAGCTGAAATTTATTGTAGAATGTCGGGCGTTAGATTTTTTCCATTCTTCCATGAAACATCTGCGCCATATATACCTGGGTTTGGCAGCCGCTGCGGCATTTGTGAGTTGCCAACAGGCAACCTACCCCCTCTTCTTTCTCACGGAATCCGACACAGCCGAAGCCGGAGCCTCGTTCAATATCCTGTACAACGGCGTGTACTACAACCGCATGCCAATGCTCTCTCTGAAACACTTCAACAAGTTCCGCTCATTCCTGAACAATGACGGAAGCTATGGTGTGGTTCTTTATACTAAGGAGGAATATCGCTCCCGACTTTACACCCAGACACTCAATAATGGTGGCAATAAGCTGCTCCCGGTGGTCAATGGGCTGGCAATGCCCCCCATGCTTATTGACGCCCCTATCGGAGACGGCAAGCTCGTTATCTGGAATGGCTTGAATGGGTACGACCTCAAGATGATTGGAGAAACACTCTCCCCCGTGCATCCCGAAATTGAAGAAAAGCGCTATCGTGACGAGGACCCGCGTCCGAAACGGGAAATTCCCAAGGGAGTTAAAGTAAAGCGTGACGCAACGGGGCGCATGATTCCGCAATTATTTTCCGAGGAATAAGGAGAGACGAATCCATGCACAAAGGGATTTTCCGGTTTCTTTGTACGGGGCTGCTGGTGGTAAGTACGGTATGCCGGGCAGCCGTGGATTTGGTGTACCGTCTCCCGACCGAGAATGACGCACTGCTGCGGGGTGACAACAAAGCGTTTTTCACCTACGTGGATCGCACCTTTGAGGGAAAGAGCACCCAACCATGGGAGGCTGGCACGTATGGCTTTGTGCGTAACCCATTCCGGTTGGGAGATGGCAAAATCATGTTTTCCCGGCTGCATGAGGGCATCGACATCAACCCGGTTAAAAGAGACGCTGACGGTGAGCCGTTGGATATAGTCCATCCCGTGGCACCGGGAGAAGTGGTGTACACCAACGAGCAGCCCGGACTGAGCAATTACGGGCGTTACGTGGTTGTAAAACACCATATACCGGAGGGGGATATATACACCCTTTACGCACACCTTGCTGAGGTGGCGTGCCAAATTGGTCAACGTGTCGGCACAGGCAACAAGCTCGGGAGGTTGGGATACTCCGGAGTCGGGCTCAACAAAACAAGGGCGCACCTGCACCTTGAAATATGTTTCCTGATTAACAGCCAATACAATCAATTTGCACCACCGGAAAATAAACACGGCATCTACAACGGGCAAAATCTGATTGGTTTCGACATTTCAGCCATTCTGTTGCGCTGCAAGAACGGCAAGGCTCTCTCCATCCGTAAACATCTTGCAACGCTTCCGGAGCATTACCGCGTCAGAGTTCCCTGCATCGGCACCATGGATTTGCTGCAGCGACACCCCTTTCTGTATAAAGGCAGTTGGTCAACCCGCCCCAAGTCTCTGGATATCGCGTTCACGGCAGAAGGTGTTCCACTGGCGGTTTACCCCGGCGATAAAGAGGTGGACGCTCCCACCATCGTCTCCTGCAAACCCATGCCCACGCTTCAGCAGAACTGCACCGTCAACAGAGTCAAAAACAGCAGTAAAAATGCCGCCCTGACAGCATCAGGAAAGCGTTATATCAACAATTTCCTATGGTTGGAGGGTAAATATCCGCCGCCCGCGCAACAGCAGGTAAATCAATCCTTATAAACAAACACGCAGATGAAACTTTTTCGTTATCTCAGCCTGCTTCCCCTTCTGTCAGGCCTCATAAGCGCAACACCGGAAGAAGAAGCGGCAAAAAAGCTCCGGGCGGGGGATGCTGTAGGAGTGCTCACCGTACTGAGTGGCACGCAAGGTCCGGAAAGTGATTTCTGGAAAGGCCGAGCACTGGTAGAGCTGCACCGCATGAAAGAAGCGGCAGTCTTTCTGTCAAAAGTCCCTGAAAACCATGAGCTTTACCCGTATGCCGCCAAAGCCCTGTTATACTGCGCGTGGCAAAGCCCTGAAGTCCAGTTCTCATCCGTTGTACCAACTCTGGCAGCCAGTCAGAACCCTGAAATAGCAAAAATAGCCGCAGCAGCATTGGCTGAATACTGGTTGCAACAACCGGAAAGTCAGGATAATACTGCGCTGGAACTCCTGCGCGGCATGGCTGAGAAGAGCCCGGAATTCCTCCCGGTATTACAATTGCTGGAGGTGGAAAACCTGCGGCAAAAAGGCAACTATGAAGAAGCCATCCGACTGTGCAGAGCTATTGAGGAAAACCGTGATTTTTCTCCGGAAATTCGGCGGCGGGTTCGCTTAGCACTGGCAGAAGTATACTACGCACAGGAAGCCGCTGGATTCCCCGGCACACAAAACCAAAAAGGAGAAGGCTTTCTCTCCGGAATCACTTCATCTGAGGAAGAAGTGGATGAGCAGGAAACACCGGCGGCAGAAGGAACGGGAGAAGAGACCCTGCTGCACTTTATCTCCACGAATCCGGAATCACCCCTGTTACCGGAAGCGTTCCGCCGACTGGCCTCGCATAAAGCGTTCACTACGGGTAAATACGCCAGAGAACGCCTGAAGGAATGGATAGAAGATGAGGAAAAGCCACAGAGGGCGGCTCTCTCTCTGCTGATTCTGCAATATCTCATCAACCAGGATAATCCTGAAAGCATAGCCCCGGACAACACCTGCGCCAACACTGCGCTCACACTTTTTCCCCGCGAAAAGACCACCCAGCTGATACTGCTGGAGCACGTTCGCTACCTGCTGGAATACGGCAACTTGCAAGAGGCTTCCAAATATCTTGCCCACGTCACGCAAGACTCCCCTTACAGGACATTTTATGCAGCAACCATTCTGGCAGAAACAGATGCGTTGCAGGCAGGCCAAATGTTCCGCGACTGTGCGCGTAATGCTCCGGAGAATTTACGCCCGGCGGCATTTGCCAACAGCCTTATTTGCGCATTACGCTCCGGAAACCACCAACTGGAAAAAGAGCTTCTGGAATATGCTTACTATGGAGATGACGCTAAAGCAGAAGTTTATGCTGCCCTATTCCTTTATCACATGGGTAGAGATACCGCTACTGCCAGAAGCGCGCTACAGAAATTACAAACGATTCCTTACCATGAAAGCGATTTTATGGTTGATTTTCTGTTGGACAAGGCATGGTTTAACCTGGACGATTCACCGCTCATGGTTGAACAGGAGCTTACCCACGCCAATACAAAGCTGTTTCTTCCCAAACAGTTGCTTCGTTACTACATGATGCGGGAAGCAGCCATGAGAAAAGCATCTCCCGTCGACAGGAAATCCGAGACGGAAGACAGGATATGCGAGATGATGACGCAAGCGATAGAAACCACACCAAACCGCCACCTCAACCACAAGCTTCGTTTTCATCTGGCGCACCTGTTTTCCAAAAGAAGCCAGCACGCAGATGCCTATCACCAGCTCATTGAGCTCAACAGGCTCGCCGGAGACAGCCCCATGGCGGCTCAAAGTCTCTTTCATGCGGCTCACGAGAAAGAGTTAATCGGCACTGCGGATTCTCTGGCAAAAGCGGCGGAAATATATTCTCTCTGCGCAGAAAAATACCCGGAGCTGAAAATTCCGGCATCTATCCAGCAAGCGTCTGTCCTCATCCGCATCGGAAAAGGAGATGAAGCTGAAAGCAGCCTGAAACACATACTGAACAAGGAGGAATCTCTCACCCCGGAACACCGCACGCTCATTCTCATGACGCTTTCCAATAAATACGCACTGGAGGGCACGACCGAGGGGCTGAAAAAGGCACTTCAGGTCGGAGAACAGAATATCAGCGATTCCTCTCTGTCAAAAAAATGGCGAAGTCTGGCACTGCTGCACCACGCGGCTATTTGCAGTAGAAGCGGTGAGTTCCTGACAGCGTACCGTGATTACTCCGCCGTTCTGGAGCTGAAACCGGCAGAGCGAGACGGTGCCACAGACCGAGAATGGGCCATTTTCCACCAGGCCGCCATCGGTGCCGTTGCATCCTTGCTGGAACTGGAGCAATATAAAGATGCCGCCGACCTTGCCGACCGCATTTCCGACCATAAAACCGCTTCCGGCAGAACACGTAAACTGAAGCGATACGCGGAGTGGGCCACCTACATACGCCGGACAAATTTCCTGCGCAATGAATAAGCCCCCCTATCTCAATTCACACCAGACAGCCCGGTGGTCACTGGCTGTTCTTGCTGCAGGTATATCCACCACCCCCGATACAGGCTTTTGTTTGAGCCGCTTCTTCATCGCCTTATTCAGGAAGATGTGGTCAAATGTGTTGAACGTATTTCCGCGGCGGTAATAAAGAGTCCACTCCTCACCCCTGGAATCCCTGGGTTTGAGCCGGTAGAGAGAAGATGCTTCAGAAACACCCTGCTCCAGCAGGCGGACGGATGCATCTTGCGGATTATCATTCCAATCGCCGAACACCACTATGGGAAGATTGGGATACTCACGCGTTTTCTGCTCAATGTAATATGCCAGCGTCTGCGCCTCACGCTGCCGCAGAGACTCAGCGGCGGCGGCATCTTCCCCCACACGGGATTTAAGGTGCGCGCCCAACACGCGGAACAGGCGTCCGTCCGGCGCACGCAGTGTCACATCCAGAATACCGCGCAGCATTCTGCGCTTCTGTTGCCCATATAATCCGTAGTTGGCATGAGATGCATTCTGAGCAATAGGCAGCATGGAAAGCAGAGCCAAGGCCCTATCTTCTCCGCCACGGAGCAGTACCAGAGAGTACTCATAATGCAGTTTTCTTGCCGCAAGCCGCTGTTGCAAATCAGCCAGCGCAAGCGGCCCACCAACCTCAACAAGACCGACAATCTCCGGTTGAACAGAAGCAATGACATCTGCAACAGCTTCTCGCTGAGCTATCGGTTTGGGTTTATTGACATAACGGGACCGCTGCGTTTCCCCGGCAACAAAATAATTTTCTGTATTTAACATGAAAAAGCGTACCGGCTCGCCGCTTGTCGGCATGGCATCCACCTCTCGCCGGCTGATTTTACCGGAATCGGCATACGCTTTTCCAGTCTCAGCATAGGGAGCCCCGGGAACAAGTAGCCCCGGTTCACCGTCACTCTCATACAGCCGCACCCCCAACAAAACAACCAGAGCAGACAGCAGCAGGAGAAAAGTATCTGCCCGCTTCCACCAGGCTCGGCGCGGTGGGGGATATTGCAACTGCTTCATGATGCATTCAA
Organism: Akkermansia sp.; assembly: GCA_017398765.1. GTDB lineage: Bacteria > Verrucomicrobiota > Verrucomicrobiia > Verrucomicrobiales > Akkermansiaceae > Akkermansia. Next base: position 9,134 of record JAFQEY010000025.1, on the reverse strand, counting down.
ACGCAGTCAGTCATTTCGGCGCAGCCACTCTGCCACCTGCGGGGCAGCGTAAGTCAATATCACATCCGCCCCGGCGCGGCGGATAGAGAGAAGGCTCTCCAGCATCACCTGCTTTTCATCCAACCAACCGGAAGCTGCCGCAGATTTCACCATCAGATACTCACCGCTCACATGGTAGGCTGCTATCGGCAACGCTGTAACAGAGCGCATAGCGGCAATTACATCCAAATACAGTGTAGCCGGCTTCACCATCAGAAAATCCGCCCCTTCCGCAGCATCCAGTGCGGCTTCGCGTAACGCTTCCCGGGCATTGGCGGGGTCCATCTGGTACGTCTTCTTATCCCCGAACTTCGGCGCACTGTCCAACGCCCCACGAAACGGCCCATACAACGCAGACGCATACTTGGCAGTATAGCTCATGAGTGAAACATGTTCAAAGCCCTCAGCATCCAGAGCAGAACGCAAAGCAGCAATGCGACCATCCATCATATCACTGGGGGAAATGATATCTGCACCGGCTCGAGCATGGCAAAGAGCCTGGCGGCAGAGAGCCTCCACTGTCTCATCGTTCAGGATTTCATACTCACCGTTGCCGAATTCGCGTACAAGGCCATCCTGTCCGTAGCTGTTAAACGGATCGAGAGCCACATCTGTCATCACCACCATTTCCGGCACTGCGGCTTTAATGGCGCGGATGGCTCGCGGTACCACCCCCTCCGGATTCCACGCCTCACTCCCGGCCGCATCTTTCTTCGCCTCCGGCACAACGGCGAACAAATCAACACAGGGAATCCCCAGTTCATACAGCCTGGCACATTCCTTTGCTATTCCCGCCACACTCCAGCGCGTGCAACCGGGCAAGGACTCAATGGGTGTATCAGCATTCCCCTCCTGCACAAACATGGGGTAAATCAGGTGAGCTGCGGTAAGTTCTGTCTCACGCACAAGTCCGCGCACGCCGGGGGATTTTCGATTACGTCGGGGGCGAATGGGAAGATTCATGCCCCGCATTATACGCCTCTTTTCCGACAAAGCAAGTACTATCGGTTCTTTGCTCGGCAGAATACGAGTTGTAAAATCTCCTATTGTCGCATTTGGTCTTGCAATTCAGCCCCCGGCTCTGCGTTACAGGACGAGACTTCGAGCCAAAAATGCGGGCACGAATCCCATGATACGTACCCGCTGAAGCTGGGGGGAGCCCCGTTGCCGTGTTGAACAGCCTTCCCTTATCCTCTCAGAATAGCAGCACTCATCAGCTCTGCGACCTTGCGGCCGCTCATGAGCATGCCGCCGAAGATAGGGCCCATGCGGAAGCTGCCGCTCACGCCGTTAGCAGCCATGCCGGAAACAAACAGACCGGGGTAAATTTCCTTGGTGTTATCAATGGTGGAGCGCTCGCCCTCTGCGGCATCCATGCTCATCTCACCCACCACACCGCCGGTGGGGGTATCAAGCCTCACGCCGTTCTTGCGGGCAACAGTGCGGGCAATCTCACAGTCATGCCCGGTGGCATCCAACACCGTCTTGGAGAGCAAGGTCAGCGGGTCCACATGCAACCCCTCACGCAGAACAGGAGTCCAGTTCACCACCACGCCGCCGACTCGCCCCTGCTTGTACACTACATCTTCCACGGAGTAGCAGTTGAAAATAACAGCACCGGCTTTAGTAGCCTGATAGAGCAATCCTGCCGTGGCATGCACGGAATCCACAATGTAAGTTCCCTCCTGATAGGGACGATAGGAGAGCTGCAGCTCTTCGACAATCGGCATAGCCTCCTCCTGCACCACAATATCGTTGAACATCATGGCCCCACCCCACATCCCGCCACCGGGGGAAAGCTTGCGATCCAGCAGAGCTACCTTATGCCCGGCCTTGGCAAGATAATACGCCGCCACGATACCGGAGGGGCCTCCGCCCACAATCGCAGCGTCCAGATTCAGGCAACCGGACAATTTTTCGAAATAAGACTCAATGATACCACGTGAAATAAGAGTTTCCATAGCTGCCGGCAAGTTTACCGTCTACGCCCCGCCTCTGTCAACGACAAACTTTGCTCTTGCCAAAAGCTGACATTCATGAAAAATAGGTGGTGACATGAAAAAGACACCGGCAGAATCCCGCCTCTATGGTATCGTCGATTTGGGTTACGTGCGCCCCGAGAATGTAGAAAACACGACTACTTCCTTACTGCGCGGCGGTATCCGCATTCTACAACTGCGGGCTAAGAGGGCCCCGCTTGAATTAGTGGAACCCCTGGCACGCCGCATGCAGATGCTCTGCCGGGCAGCCGGTGCCATCTTTGTGCTGAATGATTACCCTGAAATGGCAGCCCGTATCGGGGCGGATGCCGTGCATGTGGGGCAGGATGCCGGTCCACTTGCCGCCGTGCGTGCCCTCGTGGGCAAAGACATGCTCATCGGCCGCTCCACCCACAGCCCGGAGCAGGCACTGGCAGCCGTGACCGAGGGAGCGGACTACATAGGCTTCGGGCCGCTTTTCCCCACCGGCACCAAACCGGGGCGGCCGGCCATCGGTCTGCAAGACATCGCCGCCGTGCAGGCGCAGCTGGGAGATTTTCCCATGTTCTGCATTGGCGGAATCAATGGTGATACCCTGCCCGCCGTGCTCCAGGCAGGCGCACGCCGCGTAGTCATCGTCTCCTGGCTACTTCAGCAGCCGGATTGCGCCGCAGCCGCACAGAATATCATACAAACATTAAACAGCAGAGTCTGACTTTTTGATAAAAGCTCTGCCTCACCATCATGCCTGCGAAACTCGTTTACCGGGCACGCAGCCTGCGTTATTACAAATCGGGGCAAAGATACATAACACCATTGACAATACGGGAAAAAGCTGTTAGATTACGCCCCGTATGAATGCTACCCTTGCCTATACCCTGCCGGAGCCGAACGTGTGGCTCTTTCGCCTTTCATTCTGGTGCATGGCGGCTCTATTGGCGGCCGGGGGCACAGGCATCTACCGTGCATCACAGGCAAAATATGCCCTGCACCGCAACACGGCAGATGTTTTTCTGAGCATGCCGGTCACGCTGCTTAACTGGGCTTCGCTCCTGCTGTTGCTGTGGATAGGGAATCAGGATAAAGACCTGCTCAACAGCATGAAATCTGAAGCTGCTCAGGCAGCCGTTATCTGGCTGGGTACCTTTGCCATTGCCCTGGTGCAGGTGAAAAAGTTCAATCCCGGCATATCGTCGGGTAACGTCATACTGGCAGCCTGCGGGAGACTGCTGCTGGGAACACTGGCTCAGCTCGGAGCCGTGCTGGTACTGGCAGGAAGTTTTTTTGCCCTGTTCGGAAATATCAACGGGAGACGCTCACACGGTGGGTGGGGAACCTACGTTTCTGACCTCTCTGCTCGTTTTTTTATTATCTCCCTGATGATCAGTCTTTTTCAGTTTATCTGGTCTATCGTATTTGAAACGGACAAGGAAGAGGTGAATGAGAACATGGGCTGGGTATACGGAGTGAGCAATGTCCTGCTCTTCGGACTGGCCTGCTGGGGCGGGAGTATCCTGTGTGAACACTACGAGTCTGCTTCTCCGGCAGATTTACGCCAAGCCGTCACGCAGAAAAATCCGGCAGCAGTGCGCCACATCATCGCCTTTAACCCCAAGCTGACGCGTGATGATGCGCTCCGGGCGGCCGTTGATTCCGAAAATCGAAAGACGCTCCGCGCCCTTATCCGCAACAGGCATGACCTCACGGAAGCACTAGACTATGCCCAACAAAGCGGCAAACGAAAGTTGCTTAACTTTCTGCAATGAAGCGCGTGACTCCGCGAACCGGAATCACGCGCCTGCAGTTGAGTTTTACTCCGCTTGAGGGGGGGGTTACTCCCACTCGATGGATGCCGGGGGCTTGGTGCTCACATCGAAAAGGACGCGGTTGATACCCTTCACCTCATTGAGAATGCGGTTGGAAGCCTCGCGCAGCAGGTCGTAGGGCAGCTGCACCCAATCGGCGGTCATGGCATCCTCTGACACGATGGCGCGCAGGTTGGTGGCAAACTCGTAGGAACGCTCATCGCCTTTCACCCCCACAGTCTTCACGGGGATGAGCCCGGCGTATGCCTGCCAGCACTTGTCGTACCAATCCCACTTACGCAGCGTGCCGATGAAGATGGCATCGCACTCGCGGATGATGTCCAGACGCTCCTTGGTCACCTCGCCCGGGCAGCGCACGGCCAGACCGGGGCCGGGGAAAGGATGCCGCCAGAGGATATCATGAGAAATTCCCATGGAGGCACCGAGCTCACGAACTTCGTCCTTGAAGAGGAAGGCGAGCGGCTCGATGACCTTGCCCTCTTCCTGCATCTTGAGCACTCGCTCCACGCGGTTGTGGTGAGTCTTGATGACGGAGGCCTTGCTCTTGGCATTGGAGGCACTCTCAATCACGTCCGGGTACAGCGTTCCCTGGGCCAGCATCTCCGCATCGCCCACGGCATCCCAGAACACGTCAATGAAGAGATTGCCGATGATACGGCGCTTCTTTTCCGGGGCGGTTTCACCGGCCAGAGCCTCCAGGAAACGGGCAGAAGCATCCACCGTCTCAATCTTCACACCCATGCGCTCAAAGTTGGCCTGCACTTCCTTAGCTTCATCCTTACGCAGGAGGCCGTTGTCCACAAAGATGCAGCGAACATTCACCCCGGCTTCATGCAGGAGCACGGCCAGCACGGTGCTGTCCACACCGCCGGAAACACCACAGACCACCTGCTTGTCGCCCACCTTGGCGCGGATATCCTCGATGAGTTCGCGCTTGAAGTCACCAATGTCGAACGGGGCCAGCTCTTTGGCATAGGAAAGGAAATTACGCAGGATGGTGCGGCCCTCGTGAGAGTGGGTCACCTCCGGGTGGAACTGGATACCGAACATGGAATCCCCCCACTGGAGGGAGACGGGCACGCCGTCGCTGTTGCGGGCGATAACCTTGCAGTTGTCTGCCAGATGATCCACGGTATCGGAGTGGCTCATCCACACCTGAGAAGAGGGGGACATGTCTGCATACAAGCCCTCCAACTTGTCCGGGATGAGGGCGGCGGGGCCGTACTCACGCTTGTTGCTTTGGCGAACCGTGCCGCCGGTCTTGATGTTGAGCAGCTGCATGCCGTAGCACACACCCAGAATGGGCACATTAAAAGATTTAAGCCATTCAAAATCAATATCCGGCGCATCCGGCTCCGAAGTACTGCGGGGGCCACCGGAAAGGATGATGGCACCCGGCTCGCATATCTCATGCAAATCCTCCAGAGCATAAAGTTTGGCAAGGAAACCCAGCTCACGCACGCGGCGGACAATCAGCTGCGTGTACTGTGAGCCATAATCGATAACGGCAACAATGTGTTTGGGGGTCATAACGCTGGGCATATAATACCACAGTATCTTTGTTTGGCAAGCTTTTGTTTAGCCTGAAAGATTGCCGGGCCTGCGCGCGTATATATGGGCATGACAGCAACACATGCCATCCTGATGACTCTGGCTCTGAGCCTGACCGTCGGCACGCCGCTGACAGCTCAGCAGACGGAAACCGCTCCGGCTTCTGCCACCGCTTCCGCAGCCTCACACCCTTTTTACCAATGGGAGATGTACCCCCGCTGGTCACACATGACAGCAGAACAAGCTGTTAAGGATGCCCGCCACGGAATGAAGCTGGCTCAGGAACGCATTGATGCCATCTGCCGTGTCACCCCGGCTGAATCCTGCTATGAAAATACATTCGGAGCTTTCGAGCTGGCGGCAGAGGAGATGGATTTGACCGGCTCCCTGCTCTACCACCTCTCCTCCACCATGGACAGCCCGGAGTTCCGCACCGCTCAGGAAACACTCATGCCGGAGATGAGTGCCTTCTCCTCCTCCATCATCGCCAATGAAAAGCTCTGGGCTGTCATCAGCAATGCTGCTCAGCAGCCCTGGGTGCGAGATCTTTCCCCCGCCAAACAGCGTTTCGTCCAGCAAGTGGTGGACTCTTTCCGCGACAGCGGTGCCGCCCTCAGCCCGGAACAGAAAGAACGCAAAGCCGCAATCCAGCTGGAGCTCAGCAAACTGACCCTGCAATTCAGCAAGAATGTGCTGGATTCCACCAATGCCTGGCAGTTAGTCATTACCGATAAGGCCAAGCTTGCCGGTTGCAGTGCCGACTGGATGGAGCGCGCCGCCGAGGCCGCCCGCGAAAAGGGCTTCGGCACACCGGAAAACCCGCAGTGGCTTATCACACTTCAATACCCCTCCTATTCCGAGGTAATGAAGAACTGCGATGTGGAGGAAACGCGCCGTCTCTGCTGGGAGGGGCGCGCCACTATCGGCAACGGCAGCGAATATGACAACGCCCCTATTGTTGCCCGCGTCATGGAACTGCGTCGCGAGCTCGCCACCCTGCTGGGATTCGGCACATTCGCTGACATGAAAGCCGCTCGCCGCATGGTGGGCAGCGGCACCAACGCCATCAACTTTGTGGATGATATGATGCGCAAAGTCAAACCGACTTTTGACCGGGAAGTTGCAGAGCTGCTGGAATACGCAGGCAAAAAGACCGGGCAGACCATCACCCGCATGAACCCTTGGGACGTTTCCTACTACTCGCGGCAAATGTCCAACGAGCGCTTTTCTCTTGACCCGGAAGCCGTGCGCCCGTATTACCAATACGAGAACGTCTGCAAGGGCATGTTCGGCATTTTTGAAAACCTCCTGGGCATCAGCATCACCGAACAACCCGTCGCTTGCCTGCAACCCGGCCAGACGCTGCCGGAGGGGGCAGCCGAAGTCTGGCACCCGGAGGTGCAGATGTTCAAGGTGACGGACAACAAGTCCGGCGCTCACCTCGGCTCTTTCTACCTGGACCCCTTCCCCCGCGACACCAAGCGCGCCGGTGCCTGGGTGCTGCCGATGCGTTACGGCACACCCGCCGCAGACGGCCGCCCGCACGCCCCGCACCTGGCAACCATCTGCGGCAACTTCAATGCCCCCGTGGGGGACAAGCCCGCACTGCTTTCCCAGCTGGATGTCACCACCCTCTTCCACGAGTTCGGCCACATGATGCACTGCATGATGGGCGACACGGAGCTCGCTTCCCACTGCGGCACGAGCGTTTCCTGGGACTTTGTGGAGCAGCCCAGCCAGATGTTCGAAAACTGGGCCTGGGAACCCGAGGGGCTGGCCAAATTTGCCTTCCATTATGAGACAGGCGAGCTGATGCCTGCCGACATGCAGCAGAAACTCATCGCCGGGCGCTTCTTCATGCCCGCCACGGACAACATGAACCAGCTCTGCATCGCCAAGCTGGATCTGGACATGCACGTGAACTACGATGAGAAGTACAAGGGCCGCAACATTGATGAAGCCACGGCCGAGCTGCTTGACCCGTGGCGGCTCCCCTCCACGGTGCGCGGCAACTCCATCATGCGCCACCTCACCCACTGCATCAATGGCGGCTATGCGGCCGGCTACTACTCCTACAAGTGGGCCGAGGTGCTGGCAGCAGACGGCTTCTCCCGCTTCAAGGCCGATGGTGTCATGAATGCCGCCACCGGCGCCGCCTACCGCGAGACCATTCTCTCGAAAGGTGACAGCGCTGACCCCAACATCCTCTTCCGCAACTTCGTGGGCCGCGAGCCCAACCCGGATGCCCTCCTCCAGCAGATGGGGCTGAAGTAACCTCGCTCGCACCAGCGAGCGTTCTCGGGAACTCAGTCCCCTTTCGCGTGTCAACTTTCACGCGAAAGCTTTCACGGAAACGGAGTTTCCTTTCACATGAGCGCAGAGAACAACGCCGCCGGGACAGAGGCTTTCCCCTCTCCCGGCGGCTTTTCACCACGCCCGCATGGGCGTTCTTCTCGCGAGCGTAGCGAGCTGAATCACTCTCGGATAACAGAAGTGAAATTCTGCCCCGGCGGGCAGAGTGAAATCCGGCTCGCGCCGGGTAAAATCACCTCCTGCGAGCCGGTGAAATTGCTGCCTCCGGCAGCAGTGATGGAATTCCGCAGCCCTTTGGGCTGCCATTCTTCATCACTACCGCCGCCGTGTGGCGGTAATTTCACTATCTACATAGTGGATAATTTCGCTCGAGCCACAGGCGAGAATTTCACTGCCCGTCAGGGCAATTTCACGTGCGGGCTTGCCCGCACATCTTCCCATCTATCCTTTGCAAGCCTGTGGAATCATTTACTGAACGATATACAAGTGCCGGACAATAAGAAAAATCTTTGTCGGGGAGAGCAGTTGCGAGCGCAGTCACAATCTGCTCTTCTCCCCCGGGCATTGCAGCCTGTCGTACAGACTACTCCCGCCCCATTTCCTGCAACTTCTGCTTTGAACGATAATGCCCCTCCTCCGCTGCTTTTTTGTACCAGTAGCGGGCTTTCTCCATGTTCTTCTTTGTGCCTATGCCGTATTCGTATCGGTAGGCTACTAGGAAAAAATAACCGCCCCTGCCCTCTCGTGCGACCTTCAACATATAATTAAAGGCTTCCGATGATAACATGAACTTGGCCTGTCGATGCCCTTGGGCAGCCGCTTTTCTGTACCAAAAAAGAGCCTCTTTCTCATCTGTATTCACGGCGAAACTCATTTCATATTTGACCGCAAGTTCATACTGGCTTTCAGCGTCGCCCTGACGGGCTCGTCGCAGTAGCACTCGGACATCTTCAAACTCCTTTAACTCATCCTGAGCATCGGCATTACCCTGCTCCGCCGCTGCACGAAACCATTTTTCCGCTTCTGAGGCATCCTGGTCCACGCCGATGCCCATTATATAAAGCGTGCCCAGTAAGTACTGCGCTTCGGCATCCCCCTGCTCCGCAGCGGCGCGATGCCACTTCACCGCTTCTGCCTCATCCTTCGGCACGCCCCTACCGTTCATATAGCACTGGGCGAGGTTGAACTGCGCGTCTGCATACCCCTGCTCAGCGGCGGCGCGATACCACTTCACCGCTTCCGCCTCATCCTTCGGCACGCCCCTACCGTTCCTATAGCACTGGGCGAGGTTGAACTGCGCGTCTGCATACCCCTGCTCCGCAGCGGCGCGATACCACTTCACCGCTTCTGCCGCATCCTTCGGCACGCCCCAACCGTTCTCATAGCACACGCCAAGGTTGAACTGCGCGTCTGCATACCCCTGCTC
>JAFQEY010000024.1 GCA_017398765.1 Akkermansia sp. | reverse complement strand
TTCTTTGAATCACGCAAAAGCTAGAGAAGATAAGGTGGACGAGATGATTGAGGTGTTGGACAATAAAAAAACAGAGATAGAAAAACTTATTAGCACAAAACGACAGGAACTAGAGACATTAAGAATAAATCAATCCGAATCAACCACCATCTTAAATAACATTCGGAATATTGAAAGTAATACCGCAAGACTTGAAAAATCAATAACAGAATCAGATAACAAGACTAAAAAGATTATAGACAGTCTGGAAAGTTCCCAGAGTATTGTAAACAATCAAATTTCTACTAACAACAACAATATTGCAGCGGGAAAAAAATCCGTGGCCGATTTTACCGAAGAAGCAAAATCGAAGATAACACAAATTTCATCTGATTTCGAGCAGGTATCATCACATGCCGACGAAGTGAGAAAGATGATGCATTTTATTAACGATGGGACGTTGACTCATAGCTTCAACAAACGAAAGAGAACAATTTGGTGGTCCGTATTAGTATGGGGCATACTTTGCTTCTTGGGAATCATTGTTTTAGGAGGGTGGATATGGTATGTGTTCACTCATTTACAAACGAATCTTGCAGAAGGCACTCAACTTTCTGATACAGGCATTATCATTTTTGCAAACTTAATTGTCAATGTAGCCAAAACCTCGCCTGCTGTTGTACTGTTATGGTTTATCTTAGCGCAATACAAAAAAGAGAGACATTTGCTAGAAGAATATGCCTTTAGAGAAGCAGTAGCAGCCACTCTAACTTCTTATTTGGATCAACTTGATGGAGAAAAGGATAGTAATAAATGCACGTTATTGATGGATACTGTGGAGAAGCTGTATACTCAACCCATAATGATGACAAATGGGAAAGATAGCACCGATTTCTTCAAATCTGAAGAGTTTAAAATGTTTTCAAAAGCCTGTATTGACATAGCGAAAGCATATAGTAATCCCCAAAACAATAAGCTGTAATGAGTAATACAAAACAAAACACTCCTTTTTACGAAGGGGGAGATTACAAATACAACGCAGTTTTATCATGGGGACTGCCCACTTGGTACAACCATATAGAAGGATTTTATCAGGCTGCTCATCATATCGCAACGAATATGTTGAGCCACGGGAACGACACTATTCCTATTGATTCAGGTGTATTCCCGATGATTTTCTTGTATCGTCACTACATAGAGCTGTCATTGAAAGCGCAGCTTTGGAAGATGTATGATGCTCGCAGATTATATGGACAGAAGTGGAGTGCGAAAAAACTTGATGAAGTATTACAAAATCACTCTCTGAGTCCTTTGTGTAAGAAATTTGAGTCTGCGTTGTTCTCGATGTGGGAAAAGTCGCTTTCTGAGAAAATTTACCAGCGATACAAAAAAGAAACGCAGCAGAGTTTGAAACTTCTAAACAAGGTGTGCATAGATTTAGACGAGTTGGATAAAGGTTCTCTTGGGTGTCGATATCCTATCAACAACGAGTGGAAGTCGTATTACACAGGCAATGACCGTATAAATATTGTTCTTTTTGTTGATGCTATGCAAAAAGTTCGTGAGTTCTTAACAGGTGCAGATGATGAATTGGAAGCAGCCCTGGAAGCTATGTGGTCTCAGTAAACGTGACATCTCATTTGCTCGATCAGGGAAAATTGCCCCCTCTTTACACCCTCCTGACCATCTCTCAAACGGCTGATGAAGAGTTTCTTGTTTTTTAGTGATGAGGGCTATGTCCTCAAAGACGCACCCTTCTCAAAGGGTACTCCACGACCTGCAATCGAAACTCGGTTGCAGGTCGTTTCTTTGGTCAAGCTGGTGGAGCTATACTTTCAAGGAAAACTTGCGAATCTTGTAATTCATCATTCTGGGAGATACGCCCAATTCACGGCCGGCGGCAGAGATGTTGCCGTGATGGCGTTCCAGAGCTCTCTGCAGGATTTCTTTTTCGTAATGGGCAAGCATAGAGGAAAGGGAACCGATTGCGTTGGCGTCGTGATGGATGTTATCCGTCTCCGGTTGCAGGGAGGGAGGCAAATTATGGACGCGAATGCAATCATCCTGCGCGGTCAGCACGGCTCGTTCCATACAATTTTCCAGCTCACGAACATTTCCCGGCCAGGGATATTCCATCAGCGCATTCATGGCGCGGGGGGAGATGCGTGTTATGTTTTTGGCGTAGCGAAGATTCATTTTTTCAATGAAATGCTCCGCTAAAAGGATGATATCGCCTTTTCTGGAAGAAAGCGCGGGCATGATGATGGGAAAGATGTTGAGCCGATAGTACAAGTCCTCGCGGAAAAGATTCCGGGCCATCATTTCCTCCAGATTGCGGCTTGTAGCCGCGAGTATTCGTACGTTGGAACGGAGCTCCTGATTGCTGCCGACGCGTGAAAAGGTACGCTCTTGCAGGAATCGGAGCAGTTTCACCTGAGTTTGCGGTGTTAAATCGCCTATTTCATCGAGAAAGAGAGTACCGCCATCTGCGGCTTCTGCCCGCCCGATGCGCCGCGTCACCGCCCCGGTGAACGCGCCGCGCTCATGCCCGAAAAGCTCACTTTCTACCAGAGATTCCGGCAGGGCGGCGCAATTCAGGGTGACAAAGGGCTTCCCTTTTCTATCAGAAAGTTCAACGATGGCCCGAGCCAGCAGCTCCTTACCGGTGCCACTGGCGCCGCGAATCAAAACGGTTGCCTCACTGGGAGCCACCTGTCTGAGCTGAGCATAGACCTGCTGCATTTCCCGACTGGAGCCGACCATGTGCCCGGGATTTTCACACAGCTGACTCCGCAAGCGTCTGTTTTCATCCAGCAGGGCTGCGCGTTCTTCGTGAATTTCAATACAACGTGCTGCGGCATCGCCAGTGATACCTGCTACAATTTCGAGGATAGCGGCATCATGCTCCAGATTGGAATCAGACTCGACCTGACGGTCGATGGAGAGTGTACCTATCACCTTGTTATGCCGGATGAGCGGCACACATATGAAGGCGACCTGATAGGGGTACGTGTGTGAGCCTGTTCTGTTGAGAAAGCGGGCATCTTTGCGTAAATCCGGCACAATGCAGCGTTTCCCATTCTCTGCAACCATGCCGGTTATCCCTTCTCCCATGCGGTATTGTCCCAGCTTTTGCCGCCGGGCCTCTATGCCGTGAGAGGCTTCGATTGCCAGCGTGTCCCCAAACAACAGGGTAAATGTTCCGCGCATCATTCCCATCCGCTGTGACAGAATACACAGAACCTTATTGAGCAGTTCCTCGACATCCTTTTCATGAATTACGGCAGAACTGACTTCCTGAATCATCAAAAATTCCGGTGAAATTTTCATCCGCTGCGGCTACTATACCATTTTGTGGGCGATATTCAAGACCGATTAACTTAACTTTTTTGCGAGAGGAACCGCATGCACGGCAAGCTGCAGCGCCCGACGATATTCTACCGGGAATACGCGAACAAAGCGGGGGCGGTAGTGTTGCCAGTTGACAATCATACGCTCCGCGAGAACGCTTCCGGTTTCGCGGTGGTGTTCCTGTATCAACGACAGGAGTTCCTGTTCTGCCGCAGAATCTGCCGGCACATTTTCGAGGTCGACACACTCTGTGTTGCAATGAAGGTCGAAATCTCCACTTTCATCATAGACGTAGGCAATGCCCCCGGTCATGCCTGCGGCAAAATTAACACCAACAGAGCCCAGCACGACAACACGTCCGCCGGTCATATATTCGCATCCATGGTCGCCCACCCCCTCAGCCACCAAGGTGGCACCGCTGTTTCTGACCGCAAAGCGTTCACCGGCTCGCCCGTTGATGAAAATGTGCCCGGAGGTAGCACCGTATCCGACCACATTTCCGGCAATCACGTTCTCCTCTGCCCGGAATGCAGATTCTGCCGGCACCCGTATGCTGATACTGCCACCGGAAAGCCCTTTCCCCACAAAGTCGTTTGCGTCACCGATGAGTCGCAACGCGACTTCTTTCACCAGGAAGGCACCGAAACTCTGCCCGGCGGTTCCCCTTAAATTGATGCAGATGCGGGCAAGGCTCTCAGCATGAGACGTATGGGATTGGACAATCCGTCCGGAGAGCGCAGCGCCGATGCTGCGATCGGTGTTAAAGACTTGCGCCTGTATGGTGGATGCTGATTCCGAAAGCAGCGGGAGACGGGAAAGATACCGCTCATCAAATGAGTTGGTTGTCTGCGTATTGATACCCTTTTCACTGGCGGCAGGGGCGGGTATCAGCAAGGCGGACAAATCTAGGCCGTACCGAGCAGCCTCCTCTTTAACGCAAAGCAAATCGGCACGTCCGCAGGCATCGTGAATACTGCGCAGGCCCAACGAGGCGAGCAGCCTGCGCACTTGCCCGGCAACGAGCCTGAGATAATTAACAATATATTCGGGTTTACCGATGAATCGCTTCCGGCGCTCCGTATCCTGAGTGGCAACGCCCATAGGGCAGGTGTTGTTGTGACACCGGCGAATCATGGCGCAGCCCAGGCACACCAGCAGAGTCGTTCCAAAGCCGAATTCCTCCGCCCCCAGAAGGGCGGCAATAAGCACATCCCGGCCGGTTTTCAGCTGGCCATCCGTCTGGAGTCTAACCCGATGACGCATCTTGTTGACAACAAGCGTCTGGTGCGCTTCTGACAGCCCCAATTCCCAGGGCAATCCCGTGTGGCGGATGCTGGTGAGCGGCGATGCTCCGGTGCCGCCATCATAGCCGGAAATCAGAATGGTATCCGCATTTGCCTTGGCAACGCCGGCACACACCGTTCCCACCCCCATTTCAGAAGCCAGTTTGACCGAAATGCGAGCCCGGGGATTCACCTGCCGCAAGTCGTAGATGAGCTGAGCAAAATCTTCTATTGAGTAGATATCGTGATGCGGCGGCGGAGAAATGAGGCTCACCTGAGGAATGGCGTGGCGCACCCCGGCAATAAACGCATCCACCTTAAACGCAGGCAGCTGGCCACCCTCTCCCGGTTTTGCGCCCTGAGCCATTTTAATCTGGATTTCATCTGCGTGGCACAAATAGTGCGTAGTCACCCCGAATCGACCGCTGGCCACCTGCTTTGTGGCACTATTGAGCTGCGTGCCGAACCGTGAGGCTTCCTCCCCGCCTTCACCGCAATTGCTGCGAGCTCCGATGCTGTTCATTGCGGCTGCAATGGCATGGTGCGCCTCCGGGCTGAGTGACCCCAACGACATGGCACCCGATACAAAATGCTTCATTATCTCACCTTCGCCTTCCACTTCTTCCAACGGGATAGACGGCACTGCGCGAAAATCCAGCAGGCTTCTCAGTGTACACGGGTGCGCTTCCTGGTGGTCTATCAAGGCGCTGAACTCAACCATCTTCTCTTCATTATTCTCCCACACCGCTTCGCGGAAGAGCTTGATTGCCTGCGGTGTCCACAAACGAGACTCGCCGTCCTTGTGATACCTGTAAACCCCGCCTGCCGATAATGAGCGAGAGCCGGCTTGTGATTGCTCCAGGCGAGAGGCCGCATCGGCCGCTATGCGGCGCAACCCTGCGCCGCCAATGCGCGTTACCGTGCCGGGCAGAAACTCACGAATGAAGTCGGCACTCAATCCCAAAGCCTCAAACGCCTGTGCCGAGCGGTAGCTGCGCAGCGTAGAAATCCCCAGCTTGGACATAACCTTGAGCAGTCCTTTATCCAAAGCGCGCACATAATTGCCGGCCGCCGTGACGGCATCACAGCTTACCTTGCCGGAGCGCGACAGTTCGGTGATACTTTGCAAGGCCAGCCATGGGTTAACAGCGGTTGCCCCATATCCCAGCAGCAGAGCGGCGTGCATGACCTCGCGCACCTCTCCCGAGCTGACAATGATTCCGGCCTCCGGGCGCAGATTATGCTCTACAAGTGCTTTGTGCACGCATGCTGTAGCAAGGAGCGAAGGAATGGCGGCGTAACCGTCCGGCAGCTTTCTGTCTGTGAGCACAACGAGACGTTTCCCCTTCTCCACGGCTGCGACGGCTTGTTCGGATACGTCCTGCAGGGCAAGCCTGAGCGCCGTCCCATCAGCATCCGGTATAAAACCGCAGCCTATTTCGGCGGTTTCATAACCATTACGGTTCAATGCAGAAAGCTGCATTAATTCATCATCCGTCAGGATGGGGCGTTGCAATTTAATGAGTCTGGCATGCTGCGGTGTTTCTTCCAGAATATTCCCCATGTTGCCGATATAAGTCATGAGACTCATCACGAGTTCTTCCCGGATAGGGTCAATGGGCGGATTCGTCACCTGTGCAAAGCTCTGCTTAAAGTAGTTGAACAACAGCTGCGGCTTGTCGGACAACACCGCCGGGGCGGCCTCCATCCCCATGGAGCCTATTGGCTCGGCACCCTTGTCAGCCATCGTGGATAAGATAATATCAACGTCTTCCGCGCTGTACCCGAACAGCATCTGCTTTCTGAGCAAATCTGCCTCCGGTTCTGCTGCCGTAATCTCCGTAAACAGCCCGCGTACCGATAAGCGGTTTTCCTCCACCCAACGACGATATGGCTTGCTGCGTGCCAAGGCGGTCTTCACCTCGGCTTCCTCCAGAATACGGTGGCCGGGGATGTCCAGCACAAGAATGCCTCCCGGTTTCAGTCTCCCTTTGCGGCGGATTTGCTCCTGCGGTATATCCAGCACTCCGGCTTCACTGGCCAGCACCAACAGGCCATCATAACATTCCGTAAATCGCAGGGGGCGCAAGCCGTTTCTATCCAGCAGAGCGACTGCCCGGTTGCCATCTGTTGCCACGATTGCGGCGGGGCCGTCCCATGGCTCCATCAAGGCCGAATGGTACTCAAAAAACGCCCGGACATCCCGCCCCATGTGGTAGTTCTCCCCCCATGCCTGCGGAATGAGCATCAGCAAAGCTTGCTCCAGCGGTCGCCCGGCTGCCACCAGAAGCTCCAGCATATTATCCAGGCAGGCGGAGTCGCTCTGCGCCTCGTTGATAAGGGGGAGCAGTTTTCTGAGCCGATTGCCGAGGACGGCACTCTTCAGCAGATTCTCCCGGGCTCTCTGCGCATTCAGATTCCCCCGCAGCGTGTTGATTTCTCCATTGTGAGCCAGATAACGGAATGGCTGCGCCAGTGCCCAGGTGGGAAAGGTATTGGTACTATAGCGTTGATGAACAACCACCAGCGGCGACACCATACGAATATCCTGCAAATCCGAATAGAAGGAATCCAGCTGCCCGCCCTGCAACAGCCCTTTATATACGATGGTGCGGGAAGACATGCTGCAAATATACAGGTCTGAAATGGATTTTTCGAGCCCCCGTCTCATGACGTAGAGGTTGATTTCCATCTCCTGCCGTGTTTCTGCCTCGGCTGCAATAAATAGCTGGCGGATGCAGGGAACGGTAGCACGCGCCACCGCGCCGATACTCTCCGTGCAGACCGGCACTTGCCGCCACCCGAGAATCCTGCCGCCTTCTCGCTGTATCACTTCCTCTATGGCCGCCTCCTCCCCCACTCCGCCAAACATCATGGCAACGCCGTAGTGACCTGGCTCAGGCAAGGAAAAGTCCACGACCGCCCGAAAAAAGGCATCCGGCAGAACAATCAGCAATCCGGCACCATCTCCGGTATCAGGGTCAGCACCAGAAGCCCCTCTGTGCATCAGGCGTTTCAACACCGTGATTCCCTGTTCAATAATGCGGTGACTCGCCTCGCCCCTCATGTTGGCAACCAGGCCGACCCCGCAGGCATCATGCTCAAATCGGGGCAGATAAAGCCCCTTCTCTTCCGGTACATATAACTGCGTCTTCATACCCATGGTAAAAATAATCTCTATTCCTATTCCCTTGCAAAAATCATGCCAACTTGACAAACCGGGCTATTTTCTTCTTTTCCGCGCCAGGTGAATGCACCGAGTGTTACAATTTTGTAAATCCACCCGTCATTTTTTTACATTTTTTACCCTATCCTGCTGAAAAATGGCCGCCAAATCGGCATTGGGGAGGCCATTAAAAAGTTGGCACGATTTTTGCAAGCATAAAAAGCAGAGCCTTGGCTCACCAAAACAAAGAAAGAAACCATGAGAAATCTCAATCGTCAAAACGCAGTAAGAGGCATATCCACATCGAAAAGCCCCGTCGCCCCGGATGCAGAGCACATCGGCACCGCCGATTACGGCTGTGATGTGTTCAACGCCGAGGTCATGCGCGACTATCTGCCAAAGGAAACCTGTTGCAAATTATTGCAAACAATTGAGAAGGGTAAGCCGCTAGACCCTGCGATTGCCGGTGATGTGGCCCATGCCATGAAAGAATGGGCTGTAGCAAGAGGAGCCACCAGTTATACCCACTGGTTTCAGCCGCTGACCGGCGGCACCGCTGAAAAACATGATTCGTTTCTGGAACCAAACGGCAGCAAAGCATTGTTCGCGTTTTCCGGCAAGAATCTCATCATAGGCGAGCCGGATGCCTCCAGTTTTCCATCCGGCGGGCTTCGCTCCACATTTGAGGCGCGGGGTTACACAGCATGGGATCCCACCAGTCCGGCATTTATCAAGCGGCATGACAATGGGGCAACCCTCTGCATCCCCACAGCATTTTGCAGCTATACGGGAGAGGCGCTGGATAAAAAAACGCCGCTGCTGCGTTCCATTCAGGCACTTTCTGCCGCCACCCGGCGTCTGATGCAGTGCTTCGGCAGCTCCGGCAATGGCAAAGTGACCGTCACGCTTGGTGTGGAACAGGAGTATTTCCTGATAGACAAGCACTTTTTCCTGCTGAGGCCGGATCTCATTCAAACCGGCAGGACTCTGTTCGGCGCACCGCCCGCCAAGCACCAGCAGCTGGAGGACCACTATTTCGGCGCGATTCGTCCGCGCATACTCAACTTTATGAGTGACGTGGAACAAACCCTCTGGAAGCTGGGTATTCCGGCCAAGACACGCCACAACGAAGTAGCCCCGGCTCAATTTGAGCTGGCTCCCGTCTTTGAGGAGGTAAACCTGGCCTGCGACCACAATATGCTGGTGATGGAAGTGCTGCGGCAGACCGCAGAGAAACACGGTTTTGTCTGCCTGTTGCATGAAAAGCCCTTTGACGGGGTTAATGGTTCCGGTAAACACAATAACTGGAGTATCAATTATGAAGGCCGGAACCTGCTCAACCCAGGCAGCAATCCGCAGGACGATGCTATCTTCCTGACGGTGCTGTGCGCCATCATCGAGGCCGTTGACCTTCACGCCGATTTGCTCAGGTGTGCCGTAAGCGGTGCCGGCAATGACCACCGACTCGGTGCCAACGAAGCACCCCCGGCCATTATTTCCATGTATCTGGGTGACCAGTTGGAAGCCATTCTGGAGCAACTGGAACAGGGGAGCGTGCAGAATGCCGCCGATATTGCGCCCATGAAGGTTGGCGTGGATACGCTGCCGCCCCTGCCCCGAGATGCCACCGACCGAAATCGAACCAGCCCCTTCGCCTTCACCGGCAATAAATTCGAGTTCCGGGCACCGGGTTCAAGTCAATCCTGTTCAGGGGCAAATATCATTCTCAACGTGATTGTGGCAGAGGCCTTTGACCGCATGTCTGATTTCCTTTCCGGGGTAAAGGAAACAGATTTCCATGAGAGCCTGCAGATGCACCTGCAATCCATACTAAAGAAACATAAGCGCGTTATTTTCAATGGTGATGGCTATACACAAAACTGGCTGGAAGAAGCCGAACGCCGTGGCTTGCCGCATACCCGCACCACGATGGAATCGCTCAAATGCCTGACAACACCGAAAAATGTTCAGCTGTTTGAGAAATACCGGGTCTTCAACCGCCGCGAACTGGAATCCCGCTACGAGGTAGGGCTGGAAGATTACCACCGCAAGATACGCATCGAAGGCAAAACCGCGCTGGAAATGGCGACCAGTCAGATTATCCCCGGCATTCAACAGCAGTACCTCACGATTCTGCATAGCCTGAAACTGGCGCGCGAGGCCGGAGTCAGCTCCGGAATCGAGGCGTTGCGTACACAGGCGGTCGTACTGGGTGAAGGTCTGGATAGTATGCAACTGCACTGCGATAAACTGCGTCTGGCCCTGGGTGGCTTGCACGAAGAAATACTGGCAGCCATGCAGAATCTGCGTCGTGTTGCAGATGGGCTGGAAGCAAACGTGGCAGATGAAAACTGGCCGCTGCCGAAATATCATGAAATGCTCTTCATCTACTGATTAGCACTCTATCAACTTATGTCTGACGCTTTAAAACACGAATGCGCCGTAGCCATGGTGCGCCTGAGAAAAGACCTCTCCTACTACAAAAGTAAATATGGTATAGAGAATTACGGGCTCAGCCGCCTCATTCTTCTGCTCGAAAAGCAACACAATCGCGGCCAGGACGGTGCGGGTATAGCAGCCCTGCATCTCCACCCCGAACCGGGGCGTCCGGCGTATCAGCGGGTACGCTCGGCAGCGGATAATCCTCTGGCAGATGTGCTGCAACAGGTCGGCGATGGGGCGGAATTTCACAGCGAGCTGCTTCTGGGACACCTGCGCTATGCGACCTTCGGGCGTTACGATGTGAGTTGCTGTTATCCCTTTGTGCATGAATCGACACAGCTGGGTCGCATGCTCCTGCTGGCCGGAAACTTCAATCTGACGACCAATACAGAGATGTATGAGCGGTTTCTGGAATCTGGTCATCACCCGGCCAGTCATGCGGATGGGTATCTGTTGCTGCAAACCATAGCCCACTACCTGGACAGAGAAGAATCCCGCACCCCCGGAATGGTCAACCTTTCCGGGGTGCTGCGG
>JAFQEY010000023.1 GCA_017398765.1 Akkermansia sp. | reverse complement strand
TGATTTAGTTGCAAAGCTTTTGCATGCGAGCAGAGCGATCGGAATTCTCCACCTTGTCCATCGTCCATTTGACTTTGTACTTCTCGTTAACTTCCCATTTATCCTTTGCAAACTTGTGGAATCATTTACCGAACGATATACCAGACACCCCCGATACACCTATCTGTATAAAGAGCCTATCATGCAAATGCCCGCTCTGCATAACTGCAGAGCGGGCAAAATTACCAATGAACCTTGGATGATCAGGGCTGAGCCACACCGTCATCCGGGAACAGACCGGGCAATGCACCGGCTGCTGCTGCGGCGTCCTCACCACGCCCGGTCTGACGCTGGCGCAGCGGCTTACCGAACGGGTCAATCACGTCTGCCGTCACGAAAATCATGAGGTTCTTGCGGACATGAGATTCAGCATTGCTGCGGAAGAATCGACCGATAAGGGGCAGGTCACCGAATACGGGCACCTTGTCCTCCACCTTCTGCACCTCATCCTCAATCAAACCACCGATGGCGATGGTGTGACCATCATACACGCAGGGGTTGGAGTTGATGTAACGGCGGCTGAAGATGGGCATATCGATGCGGTTATCCGTCAGCGTGATATGCTCGATGTCGTTCTCGTTGGCGATACCGGCGGTAATCGGTGAACCGTAGTTCACGAAACCTTCGAAGTCAACCACGCGGATTTCAAAGCGCTTGAAGCGAACGATGTCACCATCACCCTTCTGGAAGGGTTCAATCTGGAAGCGCATCATGATACCCACTTCTTCCACACCCCATTCAGAGGGATTGGCGGGAGCGGCAACGGGCATGGAGCCGGAGTACCCGTTATTATTGTTGTTATTATTATTGTTATAGTTGCTGCCGCCGGAGGTAATCTGCGGTTCATCATAGGCCACCGGGTAGATGAAGCGACGAATCACCTCAATCTTGGCGCAACCGGTTTCATCATTCTGGTCGGAAGCCAGGGGGTCCGGGGTCGGGGCATATTCCATCTCAGCATCGCTGCTGATAACGAGGCTCGGAGCAGACATGATGTCCACACCCTTCTTCTGGGACAGACCACGCATGATACCCTGGAATGAGCCGGAATCATAAATACCGGACAGAGACAGGATACCGGGAGCGGGGTTAGCCGTTGCGGAAGCACCGGCGGAACCGGATGCCACCAGATTCTGGAGAGCACTCGTATTGATTGCACCGGAACCGGTACGCAGACCGCCTGTCATCAGCCCGTTGGTCAGCGTATCCGTAGCGGAGGAAAGCGTACCGTTGGAGCTGATAGGCCAGGAACCGGCATTGTGGTGCATGTTGGCATACGCCGTGCCACCGGTTCTCACATAGTCGTTGAAGTTACGCGGAGTTGTTGAGTTAACACCGCTCACACCGCCGAGGTAAGCAGAACCAGCATCGTTGATAGAGAACGGATTAATTACCCAGTCAAAGCTGAGCTCCTCGTCATTCTGCTGAGAAATCTCCACGAACTTGGCACTCACCTTCACCATCTTGGGCATATCCTGACGGAAGATATTGATGGCTTCTTCCACAGCATCCAGCTCATCTTCTGTGTTATACACCGTCAGCTGACCGGTTGCACGGGAGTAGGTTGCGGTAGCCCCCTGCGGGAAATTCACGCCCATGGCGATAAGAGCGGCTTTCGGGTCAATCTTGAGACGGCTGCCGGAGCTGCTGCCACCGCCACCCCAATCATCATCAGACTCATCCTCTTCCTCATCATCAGAGCTGCTGTTCAGGAAAGAGGGACGCACGGGCCAGGAGCGGCGAACCATGCGGTGGTTGGAAGCACCCTTCTGGTAAACCACCACGGCATTTTCCTCCACACGGAAAGTGCAGCCGGTGGAATCACAAATACGCTGAAGCAGCTCTGCTGCGGTCAGGTTTTCCAGCTCGAGCTTGGAGATGATAGCGGGGGGCAGCTGCTGCACCACGGCCACGGGAGCGGCAGCTTCCTCTTCCTCCTCATCCTCGCTGTCCTCCTCATCTTCATCCTCATCGCTGTCAGAGGAAGATGAGACGGAAGCAGCGGCGGGAACCGGAGCCTGCTGCGGCTTCTCGAAGATGAAGTTCATCTGCATGCCGGACTTGCGAGCCTCAGCACGGAGGAATTCCAGAGCATCTTCCACAGGAGTCTCTTCAAAGCTGGCACGGGCAATCCGAAGGTTATTGAGGTTTTCACGATTGCGAATAACACCCTCAGATATAGGAGCGGAGACGGAGCCGCCCAGCTCGATTTCCGGCAGCTCAGTGGGAAGTGACTCCTGCCAGAGAGCATCTACCTCAGAAAGCGCACGAGCACGGTAAGAATTGTAGGCGGAACGGTAGTAGGTGGAGCGACGGCGACTCACAGCTTCCTGCCCACGGCGGGCAGCACTGTTGTAGGGGTCGATGCGCAGCACGGAATTAAAGGTTTCATAGGCCTGATCATACTGAGCAAGATCAAGCTGACCATAGCCCAAATTCAGCAAACGCTGCACCTCTTCCACGTTCTTGACATGCTCAGGGGTGAGGGCAGGATTGTTGCGAACCGGGTCACGCAGAAGAGAGAGCTCCTTACGAGCACGCTTATTGTTGGGGTCACGGCTCAACACCTCCAGCAGGAGCTGTTCGGCATCATCGTAACGACCGACACGGGAACACTCGATAGCTACTGCTATTGAGGCATCACCTATGCTGGCAACGATGAATTCCTGAAGTTTCTGGGTGGCAGGAGCCTTGGGAAGACGGTTCCAGGCTTTCTTGTAGTTCTCCAAAGCATCGGAATACTTCTTTTCAGCGTAGGCAGTCCGGCCATCCTGCAAAAGCTGCATGGCGGCCTGCACATCTGCACGGCGGCGAGCAGCCTCACGGCTGTTGATACTGTCCTGAGCACCGGCGTAGACGGCTGTCGGCCCGACTTCACTGGTACCGGCAGCTGTGGAGGGAGTCAGATAACCTTCTTCAGGCATCATTGCCGGCATGGGGGCAATAGGCTGCACGGTCTGCTGCACAGCGGGCTGTGCTCCGATCGGAGCCGTTGCTGATGTTGTGCGAAGATAGCCCACGGTGCTGGCCTGCACAAACGGGCAGGACGCGGCAACGGCCATCAATGCCAACAAACGTTTGGAGTTAATGAGAGGTGCGTGGTTCATGGTAATGCTATATTTATGACAGAAATCTTTTCCTTTGTAAAGTCTGCTTTTTATTTTTTGAAGTTTTATGTCTCTTTTTTTTGAAAGAAACCGGCATTTTACTTATTTTTTGGCGGCCTTAGGCACATTGACAGGACTTTCAGCCCCCTCCAGACGGATATTGACACTGCCTGCGCCATCAACCGTCTCAAGCTTAGCCGACATCTTTTCACCGGAGGAAATACCGCCGGGAACGTCAAATGTGCTGTAGAGCTGCACCTTAAACGTCCCTTCCGGTTTACCCAGAGCAGAACCGGCAGTTACGCGCAGCGTTGCCGTGGTATCATTAATCTGGTGACCTTTTTCGTTAGGCGTTCCCTTTTCCTTGGGGGAAGTGGACTTACCGGCGCGCACCACAAACTCCTTTTCTGCGGAGGCTGTCTCATTATCGCGGATACGCACCACGTTTTCAGGAGACATGGCACCGGTGAAATCCGGGAAATCCTTTTTCTCAAAACCCACCACAGTAAAGCGAGTCTGGGGGCCATCCTTTGTCAGTCCGAAGCTTTCTCCGGGCTTGAGCACCTTCTTGCAAATAGGTGTGGTATCAGAAGATTTGGCGAAGATACGCACCCCGACAGTGGAGGGATTGGGTTCGGAGGCAAACATATTATCAACTGCCATGTAAGCACGGGCAGTTTCTACCTTTACTACCTCCAGGCGGGGTGTTCCGCTCTGCTGCACAAGGTTGGGATAACTCCCGGCATCTGTGGGCTTGGTCTTGGCGGCAAACTCATCTGCATTGGTGAAACCGTCAGAATCACTGTCAAGAGAAAGTGCATCCGAACGGCCCAGCACATCACTGAGCCCGTTGGAGAGGAACCAGCCATTGGGAACATCTCCGTGAATATTGTCAGCCTTCGGGTCGTAAATATCAATCACAGTGTTCTTTTTGGCACTGTCGATACTAATCTGCCAGAGTTCCGTGGAGAAGAACAGAGGAGCCATACGCGGTTGGCCATTGATAAGAGCCCCATCGGGTGCACAATCCTTCACGGTTCTGTCCTGTTTCACGCTGTCACGCAGAGCAACTGCCTCCGCCGCCATGTCAGAGCCTTTGTTGCTGCCCTGTACAGAAGTTGCAGGAACGGCAATCTCCGCGGTACTCATGAAATAGCCGCCGTATGCTGCCGCAGCGATGCCAAGAACCGCACCGATAATAAGTGCCTGCTTGCCGGCATTTGAATGTTCAGCCATATTCGAAAAAAAACAGTGGTTAAAGGTTACTTGGTTTTAGCGGGGTTAAAATACAACACCTGAAGGTTGAGATGAACACGTGCCGTTTCATCCGGGTTGCCGGTCTTGCGCACAGCTACCACACGAGATGAGGATTCAGACGGCTTGGCGGAAGTCTCGCTTCCCAAATCCTCCCCCTGAGCAGACGGAGCACCGGGAGCTGTGTAGTCGTCCATGAGCGGCAGCGAATCCAGCCCCTTGACAGAAATGCCGGTAATGGTCAGCATGTAATCCTTGTCTGAAACGATGGCATTGATGATAGCGGGCAGCGTACCTTTCTTCACCTCCACAGCCACCTCGAAAGAGAGGGGGAAGTAAGGCTTAGCCTTGCGGCTGTTGGGCTTTGATGCCTCAGCGGCTTCCTCCGGAAGGGGAGCACAGTAAATCTTGTCAAGCACAACCGCACCGGAGTTGATGATAGTTTCAGCCACACGCTCAACGGCCTTGAGCTGGAAACTGCGGTAGGGAACATCCGCCTGCACCGGGGCTGCATTCTTGAACGCAGCAAGCCCCAGATCAGCGGCAGAATCAGCCACGGTCACACCCTTGGAAGCACCGAGTTGACCGATTTTGGCAATGGCGCCGCGCAGTTTATTCTGGAAATCCTGAGCGGAAATCTGTTTACCGTCATCGAAACAGAAGTTGCGGTAGCGGTTCATATCTTCCTGCATTTCCTTGTTGACGTCACTCACCTCTTTGACCGCTTGCTGAATACTCTTGAGAGTGTCTCTAGTGGGCGGATACTGAGCAGATTCGTAGCCCTCAAATCTATCGCTGATTTCACGCAGGCTGTCTCGAGCGGCAGCGTATTTCTGAGTTTCGCCGAAACCGTAGTAAACAATACCGCCGAATGCCAGAGCAAACACGGCAGAAAGTGCCACTACTCGCTTATTTTCACTAATATTCATCTTAACATCTGTAGATTAAGGGTTATTTACGATCCCCGTCAGCAAGCTCGGGAATGGCAATCGGAGTCTTGAGCGGCATCACCATCATAAACTTCTCCACATAGTCCATTTTTTCCTTTTTCAGTGCCTTGGCATCCAGGAATTGGAAGTAGTGATTCAGATTGCTCTGCACCTTGGCATTCTCATAGGAGAAAAGGGAATCCGCACTTCGTTCATCGAAATTGTGAGCCACCAAATCATAGATAGCCTGACGGTGGTTGGTACTACGGGTGTCACCCGGAGTCTTGATGGTGAAACCGCTCACATAAATGGCGGTCACCGCCGGGGCTGCATTCTTGTTCTTCTTGCCACCCACGGGCTCCGGGGCCTTGTTGATGGAGCTTTCCTTATTGCCGCTGCGGCTGCGATTCATATCAATGAGCTTCACACCTTTAACATCTGTCGCATTGACAAGAGAGGTGTTATCCACATCATAGTTGATGATGGGGGCGAACTCCGATACCCAGAAGCGGATGGAGGCCGCTTTGGCAGAAAGCTGCTTGATGATATCTGCATAGGCGTAGCGAGCCCTGTAAAGCTCTGCATATTCAGCCAACTTTTTCTTTTCCGCATTATACTTGGCGAGTGTGGATTCAATCTGACTGCTGAGACGAGCCACACGCTCATCCGGTTCTTCAGCCTTATTCAAGGCACTCTGAGCTCTGGCGGCTGCATCATGTGCGGTGTAGGCAAAGAACCCGGCACCAGCCAAGGCCATCAGACCGGCCACCACCACCTTGGGCAGCATAGCCTTTTCTGCTCGGTCCTTACCCACGCTGGTGGGCACCAAATCAATATTGAACGCGCCGACCTTGGCCCCGGACACGGCAGCACCAGCCACGGCACCGAGGCAGATGGCATCCTGCTCCAGGGCCTCTTCATCCACCTTTGAACCGATGCTGAATGCCTGCAGCGGGTTGAAGTACTCCACCGGGATATTCAGGGTGGACTGCAGGAACTCCAGCGCATAAGCCAAGCGCGCACCGCCGCCGCAAATGTATGCCTTGGCAGGCGGCGTACCCTGATACTGAGCGCGATAGTGATTCACCGTACGCTGAATTTCAGAACTGAGACGGCTCATGGCATTGCGAATAGTGGTAGCCAGAGCAGCATCCTGCGGATCCATGTCATCTGTATGACCATTCCCCAGAGAAACAACGCCGTTTTCCAGCTTGAGTTTTTCAGCCTCGCGGAAGCTGAGGCCGTACTCACGCGCAATACTGTTAGTGATAAACGCACCGGCAGCAGTAACCGAACGGGTGAAGAATCGACCGTCTTCCGCAAAGATGATATCCGTTGTCTTGGCACCGATATCCAGCAGCATGACAGGTTCAGTCTCCTCCGGATAACAAACGCTGAATGCATTGAACAGAGAGGTAATGGCGCAGTCCACAGCAACGGTACGCAGCTTATTCTCCTCTACCTGAGAGTTGAGATTGTCCAGCACCTCCTTCTTGATGGCCACAAGCAGCACCTCTCGCTCACCGTCCTCACGGTCAGCCAGTTCCTGATAGGAGTAGATGATATCCTCCATCGGGAACGGTATATGCTGCTGCGCTTCCATCTCTACCTGCTCTGCGATGTTCTCCACATCAATGGCAGGCAGTTTGATGAAACGCATGAACACCTGCTGACCGGAAACGACGTTGCGCACATCGCTCCCTTTCACCTTCAGCTCGGTCACCATTTCACCAATGGCGTTGCTCACGTAATCCATACGCATGCCCTCTTCGACCGGGTCAAGCAGGATATCTCTGCGGGCATAGCGAGAAAGCGAAAAACCACGCCCTGCCGGGGTAAAGACGGCCATGGTGACGCTTTGCGCGCCGATTTCCAGAGCCACCGTTGTCTTATAATCAGCCATAAATATACCTTTTCCGTTAATTCAATTAAAGTGAGTTCCCAAGGTTTTCATCCGGCAGAAAATCAGCGATTACGCTTACCTTTCTTGCCCTTTTTCTTCTTACCGCCGGTGGAGGAAGAGTCCTCCGTTACTTCGGTCGGCGTATCAGTCGATGTATCAGTCACCGTAGAGTCCGTATTGGTGACAGAGCCTGTATCTGACGGCATGGTAGAGGTTCCCATGGCTGAAACACCGGCAGCAGCAGGAGAGAACTCTGCGCCGTACATTGGTCTGGTAGCGGGGAACACCGGGCTGTAATAAGGAGCAAAAGGAGTCTCTGCAATGCTCTTAAGCGTCACACCGGCAGTATCAACCCCTTCTTTTTTCCACCAGGACCCCGTCAGTTTATCCTTCAAGTCACGCGCAATCACCAATCCCGGGGTAGCGGAGGTGTTGTTACAGGCACTCCCTTTGAATTTGGCGGTCACCGCCACAGCCCCCAAGCGCTTGGAAATGTCCGGCATCTTCACCTCCGGCCCGCAGATACGCATGGCATCAGTCGGGGAAAGGAAAACGCCCACATTCACCACCGTACCGTCATCATTGGCGTTGGGATCCAGGGGGATATCCACATACGTAATCTCACGGGTGAGCAGCAAAGGCTTGTCTGCCCCCTTGCCGCCAAGCACCACCACATGCACCTTGACATCCAGCTCATCCACAAACATGGGTTTATCAGAACCGGCACGTGCCGCTACCTGCAGCGGAATGCGCACCAGGTGCCAGGCGTAAGCACCGTCACCCTTGAGCAGCTTCACGTCCTTAGCATTACAGAAAGCAGTACTTGTTCCGGGAGGCATCACACGAGCCATCTCTAAATCATTGGCACTGAGCCCCTTTTTAAGTGACACCCGCACAGACTCGGCACTCTGAGCGTTCACCACAGGCAGACTGCACAACGCCGACACCAATAGAAAGGTAAAAAACTTCTTAATCATGGTAAAAAAATATCAGATGCGTCTATACTTATACACAATACTCTCCCGTTTGGCGAGAAGAAACTTGCCTTTCGGGCAATTTTTTTGAAACAACGGGCATGCAGGTACGTACAAAACCCGCACACGGGCAGACTTTTGCCTTGTTAGCACACCGTCCCGTGTGTTATATAGCAAACCGAACATGAACGCACTTGCCACCTACATACACCACCTGGATCCCATACTTCTTGAAATTCCCGGCACACCTCTTGCGCTGCGCTGGTACGGTCTTGCCTATGTAGCCGGGTTCATACTGGGCTATTGGGTGCTGTTGCAACTTTCCAAAAAGAAACTATACAGCGTAGAGCCGGACAAACTGGGTGATTTTATCACCGCCGTATGTATCTTCGGCGTGCTCATGGGTGGGCGACTGGGTGAATTTTTCTTTTACTGGCTGCCGCGGGAGGGATGGAGCGGGCTGTGCGCCGATCCGTTCTGGGTGTTCCGCGTCTGGGAGGGCGGCATGGCCTCACACGGCGGAATACTGGGTGTGTTGCTGGTGGGGTTGTGGTATGCCCGGCGGCACAAGCTCAGCATCCCCTCACTGGTGGATGGGCTGGCCATCGTTGCCCCCATCGGCATCTGTTTCGGGCGCATTGCCAATTTTATCAACGGTGAGTTATACGGGCGCGTTACCACGGCAGACAATCCCATCGCCATGAAATTCCCCATGGAGTTTTCCTCTCTGCCACTTGAGCAACAACTTGCCGCAGTGCATGCCATGGAGCAGGCTGCTGGTGCGCCCCTGCCCCGAGCCACCTTTTACGACTCCATGTATCAGCTCTGCCGGGAAAACGAGCTTGTGCGCGAGGCTCTGGGGCAATATCTGAGCCCCCGCTTTCCCTCCCAGCTTTTCGAAGCCGCCGGTGAGGGGCTTATCATCTTCATTGTCCTCATTCTGCTGCGGTTGAAATGGAAGAATGCTCCGGCGGGCATTTTCTCAGCACTGTTCTGCTTTTTGTATGCAGCCGCCCGCATCATCTCTGAGTGCTTTAAGGAACCGGATGCCGATGTATGGCACGGCATTACTCAGGGGCAATATCTCTCCTTCGGCGTTATTTTGCTGGGTATTTTCTTCCTCATCCCCGCTATTCGCACGCTCAAATCAAAAAAAATGTAAAAAAATTAAAAAAAAACTTGCAAAGCAGCAGGAAATCGTGTAAAGTCCTGCCGCACGCTGCATCCGCAGCCTGCAAAAAGTGGGTAGGTTCCCGAGCGGTCAAAGGGGGCAGACTGTAAATCTGCTAGCGTTTGCTTTCGATGGTTCGAATCCATCCCTGCCCATCCCACTAATGCGGAGGTAGCTCAGTTGGTAGAGCAACACCTTGACATGGTGGAGGTCGTAGGTTCGAGTCCTATCCCCCGTATATTCCTGCTCCCGGTTGTCGGACAACTCGGGAGTTTTTTTATTTACGGTGAATCATTTCCATCTGCAGGCGGATGAGCTCCTCATCCAACAAAGCGGGGGAAATGGGAGACCAGGCACGGGTGTTGCGAATCTGGTCCATAATCTGCAGCAGAGTGTGGGTAAAGACACTGTGGCGGTCCAGCAGCGGCTCCACCACGCCTGCCACAGCAGAGAGCTGCCGCTGCGTCTCCCCCGACCGGCGCACCCCCGCCACCGCCATGTGGTCAAAGCGGAAGCCTCCGAAATCCATCAGGTAGGTATGCTCCGGAGAGAATGGGATGGAGGCAATATGCTCCATATCAAAGTACAGGTGCATGTAGCAGAGCTGCTGGAGCAGACCGCAAACCATTTCGGCTGAAAGCGTGCGACCCGCATTCACCATAGCATCCAGCGGTTCACCGTGGATACGTTCTCGGGCCACGTGCCAGGTGTCCTCTGCCTCCAGCACCTCCAGCGGTGCCGCCAGAGCGGAATGGCGGATACGAGCCTGCAAGCGGCAGGTTTCAAAAAAGAATCTTACCTTATCCTCATCCCCGGCGGCATCCACACGCAGACTCTCCAGCAACACCTCACGCTGCAAGTCTTTTTGAGTCGCTTCATAAACCACAGAATCCTCTTTCTCCTCCAGCACGGAAGAGAGGATATACTGGTCAGCAATCATGCATGGGAGCGAGCGCGCAGCCTTGGGAATCATGGTAACAACTTCATTATCCGTTGTTGGAGAGCCGGAGCACCGGCAAGCCCTCTACAGCAGCATCCCAGGCAGAATACGGGATGAGCAATTCCAGAAAAGCAGCGGGTTCATCCTCCCCGGGCTCCTCCACACGGCGCATTTGCACCCGGCAATCCGGCTGCCCCAGAAT
Organism: Akkermansia sp.; assembly: GCA_017398765.1. GTDB lineage: Bacteria > Verrucomicrobiota > Verrucomicrobiia > Verrucomicrobiales > Akkermansiaceae > Akkermansia. The sequence continues at coordinate 8,118 of JAFQEY010000023.1, read as the reverse complement.
CTCCGGCGCAACAGCATCAAACAAAGAACCGGGGAAACGCAGAACATAGTATTCCTCCGCCTCCTCCGCCTCAGCATCTGCCTCAGCCTCGGCAAGTTCCGCCGTATCACCTTCCTCTGCATCCTCCTCCATGGGGGGGAGGAATACGTAGACATCATCCCACACCATCGTCATCCACACCTCCTCAGGGAGTTCCACATCAAGAACCGGCTTGCTGCCGTATATGGCTTCACCATTCACTTTCATCCACGCCCCCAGTCGGCGGAACACCTCTACCGTATACTCCGGGACAGACCCGTCTGCCCGCGGTCCGATATTGAGCAAAAGATTCCCGCCTTTGGACACGCACTCCTGGAGCGTTTGAATAACCTTGGCCGGGCTCTTGAAATTATGGTCATTGATGCTGTAGCCCCAGTGGTGACCAACCGTGAGACACGTTTCCCAGTCGTGCAGGCCATCCTGACCGGGCGGCACGCATTTTTCCGGGGTATAGAAATCACCGCGAACTTCTTCGGAGCCGAATTTCTCCGGTTTTTCACCCTCCAGAGAGTACGCATTGAACAGGCGGTTATTCATAATGACCCCGGGGTTAATTTCACGGCACATCTTCACCAGCTCCGTAGCTTTCCAGGCGCGGTCACCCTCTGCTGCGCCCTGGGAATAATCCCACCACATCACATCCACCGGGCCGCATTGGGTCATCAACTCACGCACCTGAGTGTGCAGGTAGTTGCAATAGGAATCCTGATTACGGGGAATACCCTTTTGCTGCAGCATGAGGGCCTGCCCTTTCGGGTAGCACAAATCCGGGCAGATTGTATTATCATAATCCTGGTGGTGCCAATCAATAACACTGTGGTAAAAACCCACACGCAGCCCCCGGCTGCGGCAAGCCTCAGCAAATTCTTTTGCCAAATCGCGCCCGGCAACCTTCACGGAATTATAATCGGAAACCGCAGTATCAAACAGGGCAAAGCCCTCATGGTGCTTACTGGTGAAAACCGCATACCGACAACCGGCCTCCTTTGCCAAGTCCAACCATTTCTCCGCGCAACCCGGGGCCGGTTTGAACAGCGGCAGAGCCTCGGCGGCATAGCTGTCTGTATCTGCCCCCACATTGCACTGAATCCACTCTCCCCCGGCACGCACACCCTGGTACACCCCCGCCAGCCCGGAATACAGACCATAGTGGATAAACATACCCAGGCGCGCCTCCCGCCACCACTGCATGCGCTCATCTTTCGGATTCGCCACCTGTGCGAGTTCACAGTCCGGCATACGGGGTTCCGCAGCATCCGCCGCCACTCCCTGCGGCAGCAGAAACAAAGCCCCACCCAGCAACAGCATCATTTCCCGTGTTCTCATGCTGCGCATCCTACCAAAGCGGCGCACAGGTGTCAAGTGCAATCGGCTCCCCCCCCGGAGCTTCCTCGCGTGTAGTACAAACTTATCACTTGCACCGCTGCTGTATAGTTGGTAGGATGAAGGGCATGAAGAAAGTTTTCCTCCTGACACTGTTGACACTCGGCATAGTCTCCGGCGTATGCACGGCAGCCTCTGATGCCGCCAACAACGCCCGCGAAGCCGCCCGCCGCTACGGTGCCGCCGTGCGCAATTGTGATATGGGCTGGGCGGTGGATTCCATGTACCCGCCGCTGCGCCGCACCTATGCTGACCAACTGACTGCCAATGCCCCCGGCAGTGAGGCAGCCCGCGCCCACCGCATCATGGGCATCAACAAGCGCAATGAAACCCCGGAGGAAGCACGCACCCGCATGATTGCCAGCGACCGCGCCCTGCGTGAAAAATACGCCCGCATGGGCAAAGCCATGAAAGAGAGCGGGGTAAAGATTGAAAGCTTCACCGTGGCGGCTCCCTACTCAGAATATGAAGTCACCCCACCCATGGCCTCTGTACAGGCAGTGCGGGCAGACACACGCGGCATCCGCGCAGTGGAGGAAGTGCAGCAGACCCGCGATCGCAGCCGCATCGTGGTACTGCCCACCACCCTGGTCATCAGCGTTCCCACCCGCAACGGCACCACTCGCATTGAACGCAAAAGTTACATCTTTGCCGTGCGTGATGAGGTGATTACCGACACCGGTATCAGCCGCGGGACAAAGCTCAACCAGTGGTATTTTATTGACAGTAATACCGATGTGAATACACTGCGCACTTTCTTCCCGGATCTGCCGCTCTATATCAAGCTGCCCGCTACCGGCGACCGCACGCTGTAACCCCCCCGGCACAACTGTGGGACAGCTCTACGACCAGACCCTGCAGGATTTCTCCGCCACGGGTATTCTCTCCGGCGCCCGTGGCTTTGAATTCCGCCCCCAGCAGCAGGAAATGGCAGGAGCCGTAGCGCGGGCACTGGAAACAGATACTGCCCTGCTGGCTGAAGCCGGCACAGGCGTGGGCAAGTCTCTCGCCTACCTCATCCCCGGCATCCGCTTTGCGCTGGAGCATGACCGCAAGGCAGTCATCTCCACCCACACCATCAATCTTCAGGAGCAGCTCTTCCACAAAGACATACCCACCGTGGCACGGGCACTGGACTGTGAGTTCACCGCAGCCCTGTTGAAAGGGCGTGCCAACTACCTCTGCAAAACCCGGCTCCGCCGTGCGCTGGAGCAAGCCTCCGACCTCTTTAACCAGGCAGAAACCAAACAGCTGCATGACCTGCAGCTCTGGTTCAGCAGCGGTGCCGCCGGAGAGGGCTCTCTGGCAGAGCTTCCCGCAGAGCTCAACATCTCCCCCAAGGTTTGGGCGCAGGTTTGCAGCGAGAACCACGTTTGCACCCCACGCAACTGCGGGGCGGATTGCCCCTACCAGGCCGCCCGCCGCCGCGTGCAGGATGCCCGCGTGGTCGTGCTCAACCACACCCTCTTTTTCGGCCTGCTGGCACTGGCAGAGGAAACCGCCCCGGAGGATGCGGAAACCCCGCAGGGCTTCATCTTCCCCGGAGACTTCGTGATTCTGGATGAGGCGCACACCATTGAGACCGTGGCAGCCCACCAACTGGGGCTCAGCCTCAGTGAGGCAGAATTGACCTATGATTTGCTCCGCCTCTACAACCCGCACACCCACAAGGGAAGCCTGCGCCGCAACGCCACACCCAACCTCCTGCGCCTCATCGAAGAAGCACAAGTTGCCACGGAGGAGTTTTTCCGTGCCGCGCGTGCCGACTGCCAGATGGATGCCCACCACGGCACAGTGCGCCTGCGCAGCGGCAGCTGGACAGAGGATATCCTCTCCCCCGCCTTGCAAGAGCTGTACAAGGAAGTAAGGGAAATGGCTGCCGTGGAAGAAAACACCCTCACCCGAGATGAACTGCTGGACACCGCCTCCCGCCTGCTGGCATGGTGCGCCACTACCCGCGAACTTGTGGAGCTCACCAACAGCAACTCCTCCGTCTACTGGGCAGAAAGCAGCGGCGCAGAGGGGCGCTACATGAGCATCCGCTCCGCACTCATCGACGTCGCGCCCGTCCTGCGTGAAAAGCTCTTTGAATCCGGGCGAGCCTGTGTCTGCACCAGTGCCACCCTCTCCACCGGCGAGCGCGGCATGGACTACTTTACCGGACGCATCGGTGCAGAGAGTGCCACCACCCTCAAAATCGGCAGCCCCTTTAACTTTGCGGAGCAAATGCGCGTCATCGTAGCGCGCAGCATGCCCCCACCCCCACCCGCAAGCGAGGAAGAAGTGTACCAACCCGCCCTCAGCGATTGGATTATGCGCGCGCTGGATGAGTCTCAGGGACGCGCCTTCGTCCTCTTCACCAGTTATAACCTCATGCGCGCGCAGGCAGCACGGCTACGCCCATTCTGCGAGGAGCGAGGCTGGCCGCTGCTCGTACAGGGAGATTCACTCACCCGCTCCCAAATGCTGCAGAGCTTCAAAGACCACATCGGCAGCGTCCTCTTCGGCACAGACAGCTTCTGGACCGGCGTTGATGTACCGGGCGAGGCTCTCTCCAACGTCATCGTCACCCGCATTCCCTTTGAATCCCCCGGCAACCCGCTGGTGGAAGCCCGCTCAGAAGCCATACAAGCGCGCGGCGGCAACCCCTTCCGCGACTACAGCCTCCCGGAAGCCATCCTCAAATTCCGCCAGGGAATCGGCAGACTCATCCGCTCCCACAGCGACCGCGGCATCATCACCCTGCTGGACTCCCGCATCACCGGCAAATACTACGGCCAGCGCTTCATGTACTCCATCCCCGCCGCCGCCAAGCGTGAATTTATCTGAACCTCTGCCACCCACCGGCAGCTTCAGGCAAGCCAGACGTCTGCAAATCAGCCCGGCAACACCCCTTTTCCGACCGCAATACCCCAAAATTGACAAAAATTTGACAATTTTCGATATTTTTTCAAAAAAAAGCTTGCAATCATCCCCATGAGCGTGTATAATCCGCTCGCACCCACCGCAAGGAGGGAGCAAGCAAAGGCAAGGAGCGGTAGCTCAGTTTGGTTAGAGCGCAGCCCTGTCACGGCTGAGGTCGCGGGTTCGAGCCCCGTCCGCTTCGTGTACAAAAAAAAGGATGTCCCAACGGGGCATCCTTTTTTTGTCTACGCAGTCGCAGCTCTCATCCCCGCACCCTCGTCAAGTGAACCTGCTCGGCAGGCGGCACGGCTGAGGCTGAAAAGCCCGGTGGGCTTTTCAGACCCCGGCGGCGCAGACACCTCTGCGCCGTTTACCCCGGCAACGCCGGGGCCGGGGGGCGGACGCGGGTTCTTGCTTGCTCCCTCAGGAGCAAGCCGTTTTACCGCAGTGGTGGTAGAGCCCTACGGCATCCCCACCACTGACAGCATACCGCTCAACACGCGAGTCGGCTTCAGCGGTGAGATGAAGCAAGACTAACCAATCCCTCCGCTCACGCAAAAAGCGGAGTGGAAAAATAGCGATCCGCAGAATCCGGCAGGATGACAACGATGCAGCTGCCGGCATTCTCCGAACGGCGCGCCAACTGCTCAGCCGCCCAGAGCGCAGCCCCGGAGGATATGCCCACCAGAACCCCCTCCGTATGAGCCAGCTCTTTAGCCGCAGCGATGGGAGAATCATTATCCACCGCCAACACCTCATCATACACAGTGGTATCCAACGTGTCCGGCACAAAATTGGCACCAATGCCCTGAATGGCGTGCGGACCGGGCTTCCCACCGGAAAGAAGAGGAGAAGCCGCCGGTTCCACCGCCACCACGCGCAGCCGGGGGAGATGCTCTTTCAGGTAACGCCCTGTGCCGGAAAGCGTGCCGCCGGTGCCCACGCCTGCCACCAGAATATCCACCTGCCCCTCTGTATCACGCAGGATTTCCGGACCGGTTGAAGCATAGTGCGCCGCGGGGTTGACAGGGTTGACAAACTGCCCGGCCTGAATGGAACCGGGAATGGCGGCCTGAAGCTCAGCCGCTTTATCCAGGGCTCCTTGCATGCCCAGAGCCCCCGGTGTGAGCACCACCTCTGCACCATAAGCACGCAGCATGTTGCGACGCTCCACGCTCATGGTATCCGGCATCACAAAAACGGAGCGGTACCCGCGCGCAGCCGCCAGAGCCGCCAGGCCAATACCGGTATTACCGCTGGTTGGCTCAATGATAGTACCGCCGGGTTGCAGCAGCCCGCGCTGCTCTGCATCCTCTATGATGGCGCGCGCCACGCGGTCTTTCACCGAACCGGCGGGGTTCAGGTATTCCAGTTTGAGCAGTAGCCGCACCGGCAGCTGCCGGGCAGCAACATAGCGGCGGGCTTCCAGCAGAGGTGTATTACCCACCAATTCAGCGACAGAGGATACAATCTTCATACGAAAAACTTTGGCGTCAGAATAGGATAAAAGCTTCAATCTCCGGTGGGAGAAGAACCGCTGCGCAGAGCCTCAGCAAAGGAATCCGGCAGCCCTGTGCGGGCAATCTTGGGACAGGTTTCCGCAACATCATAAGGCACACGGCGCAGGTGCAGCGTGTAAGTCTCAGGGCAAAAAAGCCCGTATGCAGCCCGCCAATCCAAATCACGCGGCTGCCCCACCGAACCGGGGTTGATGAGGAAGCGGCTGTCAGCAGAAAGATGCAGCGCAAAGTCCCCCTGCGCATCATATACTACGGGTATTTTCTCCACCACCCCGTGCCGCAGGCGGAACACAGTTGCGCGGTGGGTGTGCCCAAAGAAGCAGACGCGGTTTTTCACTGCCGCAAATACCTTGCGGGCATCATTCACATTGGCCACGCGTCCCCAGCGTTTGGGAGCTTCAGGGGTGGCGTGAGAGAGGATAAAGCCCTGCCAGTCAGCATGGGTGGGCAGAGAGCGCACCCAGCTCACCTGCTCAGCAGTCAGCATCCTGCGCGTGAGCTCCATCATGCGCCTGTACAGAGTCACCCCAAACACGGCGCGGTCAAGCAAAGCCTCTTCATGATTGCCGCGCACCGCTGCCAACAGATGAGGTCGCACCAGGCTGAGACATTCTGACGGATTACCGTTGAAGCCGATGTAATCCCCCAGCCCCAAGGCACCATCCACCCCCCGGCGAGACATATCAGCCAGCACGGCCTGCAGTGCCTCCAGGTTGGCGTGAATATCAGACAGCAACGCGACAAGCACGGAATCAGCCCTCCTGCAGTAAACCCTTGAGCCGCTCCTTGAACTCCGGAATGCCCTGCCCGGTTGCAGCTGCTATCGGGATAATTTCCACCTTCGGGAAACGCTGCTGCAGCACCGCCAGATTCTCAGCAGCGGCCTCCTCATCCATCTTATTGGCAAGAATCACCCAGGGACGTGCAGCCAACTCATCCGAATAGAGCTTAATCTCCTTGCGCAGCGTCTGAATCGCCTCCACAGGGTCATGCTCCAGGCCGGTCATATCCACCACAAAGAGCAAGAGGTGGCAGCGCATGATATGGCGCAGGAACTCATGCCCCAGCCCGCGGTTGTTGGACGCCCCCTCAATGATACCGGGGATATCCGCCACCACACAGCGGCTGAAATCCTCGAACTGCACCACACCCACTATCGGCTGCAGCGTGGTGAACGGATAGCTGGCCACCTTCGGCGTGGCGTTGGAAATCGCCGTCAGCAGGGTGCTTTTACCGGCATTCGGGTAACCCACCAAACCGGCATCCGCAATGCGGCGCAACTCAAAAAAGAACACGCCGGATTCAGCCTCCGTGCCGTATTCAAACTCGATGGGGGCCTGATTGGTGGCCGTGCGGAAATGCCAATTACCGCGCCCGCCCTTTCCGCCCTGGCAAAGCACAAAACGCTGCCCGGGCTCCGTAAGGTCGGCAATCTGCTCCAGTTCTATGCCATCGCCCTCCCGCTCCAACCAGGTGGCCTCCTGCATGGTGGCGGCGTTACTGCGGTACACAATAGTGCCGGGCGGCACTTTACCGATAACCGTTTTGCCATCCTTGCCATGCTTGCGGGCATGCATGCCGGGCTGACCGTCCGTCGCCAGCAGTTTGGGATCATAAAAATATGAGCGCAAATCGTTTACTCCCGTACTCACCTCCAGAATAACGCTACCGCCGTCGCCGCCGTCACCGCCATCAGGACCACCCCGAGGCACAAATTTCTCACGACGGAAACTGGCAAGACCGTTTCCTCCCTTACCCGCACGGGCAAAAATTCGGATGTTATCTACGAACATGGCGTAAAGCCTACCCTATTTTACCCGGCAAATCAAGCCTTATCTCTTGCGGGAAAGAGAAAGACGCTGTGACCGACCGGGCGTAACCGCTCTCACCGGTATTAACGCTGCGTTACGCTCAAAGGCACCAACAGAGCAGACGACCCCATTACCGACAAGCCGAGACTCCGGGAACGCCTATCCCCGCGGAATTGATAGAATCCGGCAGGTGTTACCCCTTTATTCGGATACGAATCAAGCATTCTGAAGTTTCCTCACCTCATTTTCCCCCTTACCCACCCGATATAACGGGCATTTTGCTTTACAATGCGGCGTATTATCTGATATAATGCTGCGCAGCATGAACACCGAAATTTTACAGAAAGCAGCCAACCAGGCCCGCGGACTTGCCATCGATGCCATCTTCGACAAAGCTTCCGGTCACATGGGGCTGCCTCTGGGTTGCGCAGAAATCGGTGCCGTACTCTACGGCGACCTCC
>JAFQEY010000022.1 GCA_017398765.1 Akkermansia sp. | reverse complement strand
TTTTTTGTTTCATCGCGGCATACGGGGGAAGGACTCATTGCCGTCCTTCCCCCGCCCCCCCATCCTGGCTAGGGCAGTTTGGGCACCATTAGTGACTGTTTGGGGAGCTTTCCGGTGTCGCATTTGATTTTACAACTCGCACATGATAGAGTTAATCTGCTTTATGCTTGGCAAAGCAGTTTTTTTAAGGTAGAATAACCCGCGTTATGGCAGATCGTACTCAGACAGATCCCGTTCGAATGGAAAAAATCGTCAGTCTCTGCAAGCGCAGAGGCTTCATTTTTCAGGCAGCAGAGATTTACGGCGGCCTCAACGGCTGCTGGGACTACGGTCCTCTCGGTGCTGAGCTGAAGCGCAATCTCAAGGACTACTGGTGGCGTGTGCACGTGCAGGAACGCCCCGATATCGTGGGTATGGATGGTGCCATTCTCACGCACAACTCTGTGCTGGAGGCATCCGGACATGTGAACGGCTTCACTGACCCGTTGTGCGACTGCCTGCTCAGCAAGGAGCGTCTGCGCGCTGACCAGATTCCCGCCCAGAGCGGTGTGGCCTACTGGTGGAAGGGCGCTTCCGCCAAGGACGGCTCTTGGAGCACGAAGAAGGAGTTCTCCATGCTGGTACCGGGAACGGATGAAAAGAGCACCAAAACGGCTCGCAAGGGAGCCGCCCAGTACTACGCCCAGATTTCCGGCAAGAAGCTGCAAGCAGCCGATATCGAACTGGCAGAGGAGACAACGGAGGAGGTGACAGATTCCGTGCGCTACAACCCCGCCAACGGTTCACTGGTGACAGAGGCTCGCTCGTTCAACCTGATGTTCAAGACCACCATCGGTGCCACGTCTGATGAGAATGACCCCTCAGCCATCGGCTGGCTGCGCCCTGAAACCGCTCAGAGCATCTTCTGCCAATACAAGAATATTCTGGATTCCTCCCGTATGAAGGTGCCTTTCGGTATCGCCCAGATTGGCAAATCTTTCCGCAACGAGATTAACCCGCGCAACTTCACCTTCCGCTCCCGTGAGTTCGAGCAGATGGAGATTGAATACTTCTGCCGCGAGGAGGATGGCTTCCGCCTGACGGATGAATGGCTGGAAAACTGCCTGGTGTTCTATGAGAACATCGGTATCCCCCGCGATAAGATTCACATTCTGGATGTCCCGCAGGATGAACTGGCCTTCTATTCCAGAAAGACATACGACCTGGAGTACCAGTTCCCCTTCGGTGTGCAGGAGCTGCAGGGTATCGCCTACCGCACGGATTATGACCTCTCCACCCACCAGAAGGGCTCAGGCAAACCCATGGAGTACTTTGATGAAGCGACCCGCGAAAAGTTTATCCCCCACGTGGTGGAACCCTCTGCCGGCTGCGACCGCACGGTACTGGCCGTCATCTGTGAAGCATTCGATGAAGAAGAGCTGGGCAAGGACGGCAAGAGCGATATCCGCACCGTGATGCGTTTCCACCCGCGCATGGCCCCCATCAAGGCCGCTATCTTCCCGCTGCTCAAGAAGAATGCTGAGCAGGTGCGCATCGCACGCGAGATTGAGGCTGAGTTGCGACCGTTCATGAATGTGTTCTACGATGAAACGGGAGCCGTGGGGCGCCGCTATCGTCGGCAGGACGAAGTCGGCACACCTTTCTGTATCACGGTGGACTTTGAGACGCTGGGAGAGGAAGGTGATCCCGCGCTCAAGGATACGGTGACAATTCGCCACCGAGATTCCATGGAGCAGGAGCGTGTAGCGGTCAAGGAGCTGCTGCCCTGGCTGCTCAAGCGCATTCACTAATGATGCCTATTTTCCGCCCGCAGATACTTATCAGGTATCTGCGGGTCTTTTTTTTTCTGAACTACCTGTGACCATAGACAATTTGAACACGCCGGAGCGGGCGGCACCGCCGCCCACCCGTTTCTGACTTTTCGCCCGGGGAGAATTGACAAACTTACCTTGTTTGATTACAAAAGACACATGGGCGGCCTGCCGTTGCCCTAACTAACCCTGAAAAAAGGAAATATGAGAACCAATATCAAGAAATACACCGGTACTGCCATGTTGGCAGCTATGTTTGCAGCCCCCTCTGCTCTGGCAGATGATCACTACAGCAACCCACAAGAGGCGGTCCTGAACGCAGCATCGCATAGTCAGGCAGCTCTGCAGAAAGTGCTGGATTCAGGGGTGGATGTGAACGCCACAGATGATGACCGAGATACCGCCCTCATGGAAGCTGCCGAAACCGGCAACACGGCAGCAGTCCGCAATCTTATTAACGCCGGAGCAAATGTAAACCTGCAGAACGAAGATGCCGAAAGTGCCCTCATGATGGCGGCGGCGGAAGGGCACCCGGATATCGTAAAAGCACTGCTGGCTGCCGGTGCCAATGTGAGTGCCGTGGATGAAGACGGAGAAACCGCACTCAATAAAGCGATAGATGGCGGTCACGACGCTGCGGCAAATGCCATCCGCCAATCCGGCGGCATGTAAGTAGGCCTGCATACCAAACCGTGATTTCTCATCATCAGAATCGTTATTTTGCAGCCCCGTTACGGGGCTGCCCTTTTTCCTCCCCCGAACCCACGAACGCCGACTTGTGTCATTACGGGAGTTTACGCTTTACAATCGGGAGCAAGTGGGGCATGCTCTCCGGCGTCTATGACTTTCTCCGAACTTGGAATATGCCCGGAAATCCTGGAGGCCATTGAGGTCCTTGGGTTTGAGACTCCATCCCCCATTCAGGAACAAGCAATTCCTGCAGCTCTCAGCGGAGCGGATATCGTGGGGCTTTCCCACACGGGCTCCGGGAAAACGCTCGCCTTCTCCATCCCCGCGCTGGAGAGTATCGACCCGCGCGTGCGCGCGGTTCAGGTGCTCTGTCTGGCACCCACCCGTGAGTTGGCTGTGCAGATTTGCCGGGAGGTAGACAAGCTGGCACTTTTTCTGGACGGAGTTTCTGCCGCCCCCATTTACGGCGGGGCCTCATTCGGGCCTCAGCTGGCTGCGCTGAAACGCGGGGTTCAATTTGTGGTGGGCACACCCGGGCGCGTGCTTGACCTCATGGAACAGGGCGAGCTGAAAACGGATAACATCTCCATGCTGATTCTGGATGAAGCAGATGAGATGCTCGACATGGGGTTTCAGGAAGATATTGACCGCGTTGTGGCACAGCTCCCCACGCCGCGTCAAACCCTCTTTTTCTCCGCCACCATGTCACCGGCCATCCGCTCCCTTATTGACAGTCTTTCCGACACCCCCACGGAAATATCCATCGAACGCCCGGTACTGACAGTTCCCACCTGTGAGCAGAGCGTTTATGAAGTGGTATTCTCCTCACGCATCGAGGTGCTCAGCCGCCTTATCGAAATGGGGCGCATGAAGCGTGGGCTTGTCTTTGCCAACACCAAACGCGTGGTGGACGATATCGTGGACGGGCTGTTGGCGCGCGGTTATGCAGTAGACCGCCTGCACGGAGATATGCCGCAGACACTGCGCGAACGTGTCATGGATTCGTTCCGCAAAGGTTGCCTCAGTGTGCTGGTTGCCACGGATATAGCCGCCCGGGGATTGGATATTGACGATGTGGACATGGTGGTAAACTTTGAGCTGCCCCGCGAACCGGAGGACTACGTACACCGCATCGGCCGCACGGCACGCGCCGGGCGCAAGGGCCGCGCTGTCACCTTCATTGGGCGCCGGGATTTCTCCCTGCTCGCACGCATTGAACGATTTGTCGGAGTGAAAATGCAGCGGGAAAAAGTAATGACCGGGGCTCAGGTGGAACAGGTTCGCCGAGAATCCCTTGTAGACGACATTCTGGAACTGGCAGCCAAGGCACACGATTTGCCGGAGGAACTGCGCGACTTGGAGATAGACAGAGAAAAACTGCTCACGGCCATGTTCAACTTGCTGCTGCAAAAAACCAGCCGCGAGCTCCAGCCTATCCCGGAAGACCGCCCCAGCCGCTACCACCGCGCAGCAGATACCGAAACCTCTGTGGACAAAGGTTCGGACTGGTCTCACCTGCAGGAAACCTCCACCCTTTTTATGAACGGCGGCAAGCTGCTGGGCATCCGCCCCAAAGATATTGCCGGGTTGCTCTATAACGAAGGCGGTGCCCCCAAAGGCTCCGTCGGAGACATCCGTATCTTCCTCAAACACTCGCTCATCGAAGTCGCACCGGAGGTGGTGCCTCAGCTTACCGCTGCGCTCAGCACTTGCAGCATCTGCGGCTATGAGGTCAACGTGAGAGAGGACAAGGGACGCCCGGAGGGCAGCAATACCCTCCGTGATTTCACTCCCGGTAATGCACGCCGCGCAGCCGCCTCCCGGCAGGGTAAGGGCAGCAACTACCGCCCCCGCCGCGAAGAAAGCAGCTATTCCCCGCGCAACGGTCGTTTCCGTGGGGACAGGGACTTCCATGCCCCCCGTGATTTCCAAACGGACAAATACAACCGCCGCCGCTTCCGCTAAAGCAGGATTCCCGCCGACCGCAGCTTCTCCTTTCCGTACGTATTCCTCCCGTTCTTACCGTGATGCGGAAGGGCGAAAAGAAAGTAGTTGCAATTTCAGGTATTTGGTGTATACTCTCCGCGCATGCTGACCATCAAAAATCTGACCAAGGCCCACGCCGGGCGTACGCTTTTCTACGAAACCGAGCTCGTGGTAAACTGGGGTGAACGCATTGCGCTTGTTGGTCCCAACGGTGCCGGTAAATCTACCCTGTTCCGCATGATTCTGGGGGAAGACACCCCCGATGAGGGTCAGATTCTTATGGATGATTACGGCGTTGTCGGCTACCTGCCGCAAGAAGCCGGTGACCCCTCCGACCGCACTGTTCTGGAAATTGCCATGAGTGTCACACCGGAGATGGGGCGAGCTATCCGCACGCTCCAGGAGAGCGAAAAAAAGGGAGATAACTCCAGTGATGCCTATGCTGAGGCCATGGACATCTTCATCTCTCACGATGGTTACCAGATTGAGCCGAAAGCTAAAAGAATCCTCAAAGGGCTCGCTTTCAAGGATGAGGATTTTCACCGTCCTGCCCGCGAAATGAGCGGAGGATGGGTCATGCGCGCGCATCTGGCACAGCTGCTGGTGGCAGAACCGGATTTGCTGATGCTGGACGAACCGACCAACCACCTGGATTTGATGAGTCTGCTGTGGTTCCGGCGTTACCTGATGAATTACCCCGGTGCCATTTTTATGATTTCTCATGACCGCGATTTCATGGATACACTGGTAGAAACAGTATATGACATTGAAAATGCGGAACTGGTGCGCTATTCCGGCAACTATACCCGATTTCTTGAGCTGAAAGACCAACGCTATGAGCTGCAGCTTGCAGCATGGCGCAACCAACAGCGCGAAATTGCCCACTTTGAATCCTTTATCGAGCGTTTCCGCTCCGTTGCCTCTAAGGCGGCTCAGGTTCAAAGCCGCATCAAGCAGCTGGAAAAAATGCGCCGCATCGAAAAACCCAAACAAGGGCGCAAGCTCTTCAAGTTTATTTTCCCACAGCCTCCGCGCAGTATGCAGAAGGTGTTGGAATTGGAAAAAGTTGGGCAGAGCTATGGGGAAAAGCGCATCTACCGTAATCTGGACCTGCTGATAGAGCGCGGGGATCGCATTGTGTTGGTCGGCCCCAACGGCGCAGGCAAATCCACTCTGCTTAAAATTCTGGCAGGGGTAGTTCCCATCGATGCCGGTACCCGCACGCTCGGAACCACAACCCGTATCGGCTACTTCTCCCAGATGCGCTCTGAAAACCTGACACCCAACTTCACCGTGCTGGAAGAGATTATGAACGCCAACCCGGAACTGCGGGAAGAAGAAGCCCGCGGTATCCTCGGCTCCTTCCTCTTCCGCCGTCTGGATGTGGAGAAGCGGGTGGAGGTTCTCTCCGGTGGTGAAAAATCCCGCCTGAGTCTGGTCAAATTTCTGGTAAACCCGCCCAACCTGCTGCTCATGGATGAACCGACCACCCATCTTGACCTCATGAGCGTGGAAGCTCTCTCTCAGGCTCTCAAGAACTATGAGGGCACGCTTGTGTTCATCTCACACGATGTCCACTTCATCCGCGCCCTCGCTGAGAAAACGCTCCATATCAACCAAGGGGTGGTTACCCCCTACGCCGGGGGCTATGATTACTATCTGGAAAAATCCGGTGTTCTGGATGATGCCAACGCCATGGATGTATAATTCAAGAGACTGTCGTTGAGTAATTCTCTGACATGGGGGTATATAAATTGAATTTTACGTACCGCAGAGCCATCATACCGGCACCGTCATGAGCCATCCCGCTGAAAACAACAGTCTTGATATCCCTTTTTTCAATGAAAGCGTTGCAGCGGGGTTTCCCAGCCCGGCAGTGGGCGAGCTTAACGGGACACTGGATTTGAACGAATACTGTATCCGCCACCCCTCTGCCACTTACTTCATCCGTGCGCGCGGTGAAAGCATGATTGGTGTTGGCATAGGAGATGGTGATATCCTGATTGTTGATCGCAGTCTCACCGCCCGCAACGGGGATATTATCATCGCCGCTGTCAGCGGCGAATTCACGGTCAAACGCTTAGAAAAGCTTCCGAATTCCCCGGTCAGGCTTATTCCCGAAAACCCGGATTTCTCCCCCATCACCATCACACCTGAGCTCAACGCTGAATTTTTCGGCGTAGTAACCCACTGTCTCAAAAAAATGCGCTGAGTTTCAGCCTCAGGCCTCCTGGTGCTGCAAAGAAGCCAGAGCTGCGCGAAAAAGGGTCGTGCTCCACTGCCCCGGAGCCGTGGGAGCCGCCCCGAAATATCCGTATACCAAACATGAGCCATGCTGCGCGTAAAGCAGGCGGCTCACCGGCCCCAGCTTCCCCATCCCCATAACAGCCATGGGACCGGATGCCTGCCGCAGCAGGTTAACACCCACCTGCATATCCTCTGCCTGATTCAGGAAGAAAGCAAACTTGACCACATCCGCACCCAACTCACGGGCGCGGTACTCCAGTGCACCCAATTGCTCCAAAGCAGGCGTCTGCCCAAAGTCATGAGCCGAAG
Source organism: Akkermansia sp. (assembly GCA_017398765.1). Lineage (GTDB taxonomy): Bacteria > Verrucomicrobiota > Verrucomicrobiia > Verrucomicrobiales > Akkermansiaceae > Akkermansia. The sequence goes on along the minus strand of JAFQEY010000022.1, from coordinate 10,241 downwards.
CAATGATCGGCACACCTGCCTTTTTAGCAGCCGCCACAAGTTGCGGTACTGCCTCCATGTGAGCAATTTCCCAATCCAGTGCCGCTGCCCGGGGCAACAGCCGCATGGCCAGTTCCGCTCGCTCCTGAACATTCGCAAACGGGTACAAGCCACCCTCCTCCGGCGTACGCACCGTCACCAGCAGAGGGAGGGTGGCCTGAACCTGCTCTATTTCATGGAAACTCATTCCGCTGCGCAACAGCCCGTCCACCCGGAGTTCTATCATATCACAATCCGGTGTTTGGTCAGTGTACACCACATGACGCAGTGTATCTGCATCTGCAACGGAACCTACTATACAGGGCGGATATGGCCGTGAAATATTGTACTTCATTTCTGCTGTTTCAGTTTTAAATTAATTTTACGCGCTTGCCAGGCATTGACGATGACCTCTTGCAGTGCAGATACTCCACCGTAAGGGGCTGCCAGTATCTCCGTTGCTTTCGCATGCGGCAGGCACTCCGCACGCGCCTGCAAATAATCACGCATGGCAGCTACACCTCGCTCACCGTCCATGTGCAGGAAAAACGCTGTCACCATGGCTGAGAGGGTGTAGGTATCCACCGTGCTGCCGGAATGCAGGCCCAAGGCGTACATACGCTCTTTGCTCATGAAAAAAAACTCACTGAGCGAAAACGGGCAATCCAAGCGCCCAAGAATGGCGGAACGACGAGCGCGAGCAGAAATGAGCGAAAATCCCTTTTCAAAATTCACAAAACCGCCCTCATGCGGAGCGGCACTGATGTATTCCGCCCAGCCCTCATTGGCCCAGATAGGCAGGTTGTTATAGACGAAGCATTGATGCGTGCCCTCATGCGTGAGCAGCTGCGTGTTTACCGGCTCATTGCTCAGCGAACCGTCAGCCCTGAGCCCCAAAGCGGAATAGGCAACCAACACCGTATCACGCGTCAGCGTCTCCTCCGTGCAGGGCTGGTCTTCCGGGGATACCCCGTTTCCGGTATACACCAGACGACTGCTCTGATACACCCCGGCGGAACCGATTTCCCCGCCGTGTTGCAGATAGCTCTCCATTGTCGGAACCAGGCGGATGTGCATCTTACGGTGCTTTTTCGGCTGCTGCCGCATCCGCAGTATCGGCATGGTTTCTGCCACCGCGCGATTAACCGCCAGAGAATTTTCCATCACCCCCGCAACCCGCTGCAGCACCGCATCCGACGGGCGTTGAGCACATGTGATGATATAATGCGGGCTGACGGCGGCATACTCTCCATTTTTATCCCGATTTGGCAGGCGTGTTATCTCCGGAGCCTGCGGCAACGGCACTTTTGTCACCCAGCCATTCGGCTTCAGGCTTGGGTGAATCTCAGTTTCCGCTTGCAGCTCAAAAGCAATGCGCGCAGCGCGCCGGGGGTCGTTTGCCGCCCCGGGAAACAGCCCCACCGCCTGCTCCGCTGCCGCTGTTCCTATGGCAGACAGCAGTATAAGCAGCGCAGCCGTCAGGCGGGGCATCAGCATATTCTCAGACAAGAATCAGCGGGTTAGTCCGTCCTGCTTTGCCTGATTCCAATAGGCGTATTCCGAACGGTTGAAATCCACGTATTCCGGTGAGAGGTCTGTGGTATAGATGACATATTCCTCTGCACCCATATTGAGGTTGATATCTATTTCAAACTCACGTGCCTGTACTCGCTCACGCAGGTCATCACTGGGGGTATCTGTCTGCATGCCTCCGCGGCAGGCGGGCAGCCCGGCGATGTCGATATCCACCTTTTCCTCCCGCACACGCGAGCCGGAGTATCCCACAGCGTGGATGATACGCCCCCAGTTGGGGTCTCCGCCGTTCCAGGAGCTCTTTACCAGGGAGGACTTTGCGACACCCTCCGCCACCTTTTTAGCTTCTGTGGCAGTGGGTGCACCTTTCACTCGCACCGTCACAAACTTGGTCACACGCTCACCGTCCTGCACAATGTGCTTTGCCTGCGCCATCATCACATGATTAAGAGCAGCCACAAAATCCTCCCAGCCGGGCTTGCCGGGTGCAAGCTCCACGCCGGAGGCTCCATTGGCCATCACCAACACTGTATCGTTGGTGCTCATGTCTCCGTCTATAGTAATACGGTTGAATGAATGCTCCACTCCGTTATGCACAATGGTATCCAGATGCTCCCGTGCCACGGCGGCATCCGTGCAAATGAGACATATCATCGTTGCCATGCAGGGAGATATCATACCTGCTCCCTTGCAGCAGGAACCGATGCGAATCGGCTTGCCGCCCACGGTTATCTCTACTGCTTCTTCTTTCTCCCGCGTGTCACTGGTGATAATGGCGGAAGCCACATCATGCCCTTTACCGGCAGAGAGATTTGTGCACAGCTCCGGAATACGCGGTTCAATACGCATCATCGGCATGGGAAGACCGATAACACCCGTAGAGCAAACGGCAACCTCTGAAGCTTTCACCCCTAAACATTCAGCCACGATGCTGCATTCCTTGCGAGCTACCGCCACACCGGCGGCTCCCGTACAGGCATTGGCATTACCGCTGTTGGCAATGATGGCGCGGATATTGCCTCTGCGCAGGTGATTCTGGCTCACGCGTACACATGCGGCGCGCACACGATTGGTCGTGAAAGTGCCGGATGACGTGGTCGGCAACTCAGAATACACCAACGCCAAATCCAGGCGAGTGGCTTCCGGCTTCTTTATGCCACAACTTAATGCATTGGCCACAAATCCTTTGGCGGCTGTTACGCCGCCACCGATAACTTTCATTGAGTTCTCAGACATGGTGTTTACCAACAGTTTTCCCTGTAACGGCTCCACTCTACCACCCCTGCCCCGACTTGGCAAGCTCCTTTTCTGCTTCCTCTTTCTCCATGTCAATATATATTTTGGAATATTTTTAATTTTATTAGCCGCAAATGACACAAATAAAACATTCTGGTGGAGGAATTCGCTTGCGGGGGGAAAAAAATATGGTATGATGAGGTCAATGAACGAGAAACTGATTATCATCGGGACGGGCCCTGCGGGGTACACAGCAGCAATCTATGCCGCACGAGCGGATTTGCGACCGCTGATGTTCACCGGAGAGCAGATAGGCGGCCAGCTGACCACGACAACGGAAATCGAAAACTTCCCCGGGTTTCCGGAGGGGATTAACGGACCGGAGCTCATGTTTAACATGAGTCAACAAGCAGAGCGATTCGGCACACGCATGGTCTATGAAACAGTACTGAGCGTGAGCCAGGAGGCCTGCAGCGGGCTGTTCACGGTCACCACTTCCGGCGGGGCATACAAGGCGGAGTCCGTCATTGTTGCAACGGGAGCAACCGCCCGCTACCTGGGACTGCCCGGGGAAAAAGAACTCATCGGGCACGGGTTGACCGCCTGCGCCACCTGTGACGGAGCCTTCTACCGAGATGTGCCCGTGTGCGTGGTGGGCGGCGGAGACAGTGCCTGTGAGGAAGCCTCCTTCCTGACACGCTTTGCCAGCAAGGTATACCTGATACACCGTCGGGACACCCTGAGAGCCAGCAAAGCCATGCAGCAGCGTGTGCTCAATGATTCCAAAATCGAACCCGTATGGAACAGCACCATCGCCGCCTACCAGACGGATGAAAGCGGTGAGCTCTGCGGCATTACCCTGAAAGACACCGTCACCGGTGAGGAACGCCCGCTGGAGGTCAAATGCGTCTTCATGGCCATTGGGCATGTGCCCAACACCAAATTCCTGGGAGATTTGGTAGAGCTGGACAGCGGCGGCTTCATCGTCACCTCTCCCGGTGGAACGGACACAAAAGTGCCCGGGCTCTTTGCCGCCGGTGACGTGGCCGACCCGAAATACCAGCAAGCAATCTCCGCCGCCGGCATGGGTTGCCGCGCCGCGCTGGATGCAGAGCATTACCTGCTGACTAATTTCGGTTAATCCCACCAGTCAGAGAAAACACCACCACACACACATGAAAACAGCCCCTCTCTCTCTCACTCTGGCAGCCGCAGCCCTGCTCTGCGGCTGCACCACTCCGGAGCAACTCTACAGCGAGGCTTACGGCCTTTACACCGCCCAGCGGTATTCGGAAGCACTACCGAAAATGCGCGAAGCCGCTGAAGCGGGCTTCCCCCCGGCGCAGCTTGCCCTCGCCAAAAGTTTTGATTTCGGTCAGGGGGTTACCAAAAACCCGACACAGGCAGCCTATTGGTACCGGCGAGCCGCGATGAACGGCAACGCGAATGCGCAGGACAATCTCGGGCTCTGCTACTATTTCGGCAGCGGGGTAAACAAAGATTTGGCGATGGCTGTCATGTGGCATCAGCGCGCTGCGGATCAGAACTATGCCCCGGCATGGAATAATCTCGGGCTCTGCTACCGCAATGGTGAGGGGGTACAGCAGGATGAAATCCGCGCGGCAGGATGCTTCCGGAAAGCTGCTGAGCTTGGGAACGATGCCGGGCAATATAATCTGGGGCGCTGCTACTACCACGGCGTAGGTCTGGTGCAGGATTTAGAGCAAGCCAGATTCTGGATTGAGCGTTCCGCGGCTCAGGGATACAAAAATGCTCAGTTATTCATGCAGGATAATAACTGGCAGTAAAGCCCCTACTGGCGCAATTTACGCTTCACTCACGGCATGGGCGGGTGTAAAATCCTCCCATGCCGCATTCTGTCAGCTCAACCAGCAGGAAAAACGTGCCATGGGGCTCTTTCTGGAGCCTGGTGGTGATTCAATCCATGAACTCTCTCAACGAGAAAGGAGTTCAATTCCTGCTCATTGCCCTGGGTATCTGGATGGCAAAGACACTGCAATACCCGCTTTCGGTGTTAATTGTGCTGCCCTTCGTCCTCTTTTCCCCACTGGCAGGCTGGCTCTCCGACCGCGTGTGTAAGACACGGCTGCTCCAGGCCATGGTTCTTCTTCAGGTACTGGTACTCACGGGTATGAGCGTCGGTCTTTGGGCTCAGAATCTCCCGCTCGCCATCGGGTTCTTCACCATTTTCTGCGTGCAGGCCATGTTCTTCAGTCCTGCCAAAAAAGGCTTGGTCAAAGACATGGTGGGCACGGCAAACATCGGCTTTGCCAGCGGTATTCTGGAGATATCCTCCATGCTGGCCCTGTTGGTGGGTCAGATCGGGGCTCTCTACATTGTCTACACCCTGCTGAGCATGTGGGGGCGACAAAGCGGCTGGGAAGCAGCGGCTCTTCCCTGCACCTGCTGCACAGCGGGAGCGGTATTAGTTTTAATTCTCAGCATGTTTATCCCTCGCTACCAACCGAAGAGCAGTCGTCCCTTTGAGTGGAATCTTCTTTGGAAGCATTTCACCCAACTGCGCATGCTCTGGGACAACAAAGTCCTGCGCAACAGCGAGATCGGTATCGGCTACTTCTGGTTCATTGCCGGAATTATGATGCTGATCGTCCTGCAGATGGCTGCGGAAGCCAACCCCGTGCAATCCTCTGATGATTTCATGCAAGTGCTCGGTCAGCAAAAGGACTCCGCCGTTCTCTTTGCATGGTTGAGTGGGGGGGCCATCTCCGGCGGTCTGGTTGCCTCTATCATCTGTGCCGGAAAAATCCGCACCTGGGTCGCCACGGCAGGTGGCATCGGCATGACCCTTGGCTGCGCTGCTCTTGCGCTCATCCCCTACGGTACACCCTGGTTCTTTGCAGCTCTCACGCTCACGGGATTTACCGCCTCCGGTTATCTGGTTCCGCTGAATGCTCTGCTTCAGGACAGAGCGGATAATGATAAACGCGGCGATGTCATCGCCGCTGGCAACCTGGTGGATTGCTTTCTGGGTATCATGGCCGTGGTGCTGCAAGGCGGCATGATGATGCTCGGCATCAGCCCCCAGTGGCAGTGCGCCATTCTGGCCTGCACCAGCGCAGCGGTTGCACTCTTCCTCTTTCAGAAGATGAAGCAGCTGTAACAACTCTTGCTTGCCTTGAACAACGTAATTTGGTAGGATTCACCCATCATCATGAAACGCCTGTTCCCCGTCATTGCGCTGGTCTCCCTGCTGCCGGCCTGCAGCCTCCAACAACGACTTGATCGCGTTTCGGCTGATATCGAACGCCTCTACTCCCAAACCCGCCTCTGGGAGCAGTTGCCTCAGCGCACCATCTCCTGGCACCAGGCCATTGCCATGATGCGCCGCCACAATGCACAACTTCAGGCGGCACAAGCAAGAATTGAACACGAACACCGCAACGAACTGAGCGTCTACACCGACTTGATTCCCGGGGTCAGCTACTACAGCTACTTCAATAAATCGCTCCGCGGGCTCACTCAGACTTTCAGCTCCGACGATATTCAGAGCACTGTCAATGTCAATTTCTACCTGCCTACCCTTACCAATGTACCCTATAAGGTATATGCCGCCAAGGCTGCCTCCTACGCTGCGGTCAAAGCACTGGAGGGGAAAGAGCGGGAACTGATATCCAAACTCTACACCGCCGTCCGCAAACAGGAACTGCTCCAACGAAGACTGGCTCATGACAAAAACAGACCTGATGCAGATAAACAGGACTCATCTGCCCCGGATTTTTCCATGGAAAACAACAGTCTGGAGTACTGGAAAGAAATTTCCACTCTGTTGGGAGACACCTCTGCTCGCTGGAATATCCTCCCCTCCGGCATTCCCGAATTCCGTTGGAGCGTTTTCCGCAAAAAAATGAACAAATTGTCCGAATCAGTCGTCTGTCTGCATGCGCTGAAGCTTGAGCAAGCCAGACTCGCTCAGTACGGGGTTGCACTGGATTACCTGCCCACCATCAACACAAGCCTGTACAGCCCCTCTCTCTTCTCTTCCACCGGTGGCACATACAGCGGCACATTTCTGGACCTGGACGACACCACGCTGAACCTGAGTGTCAGTTACACCCTGGACACCAAACTGAACAATTGGAACACGTACAAGGACAACAAAGCCCGCTTCAAACAAGTGCAGCGTGAAGTGGTCAACTCCCTGATGGAGCACAAGCAGAAAATGCACCTGCTGCGCCGCAGTATGGACGAGTACTACACCTGGCGCAGCTTCATGCACAAGCAGCTGGATTATCTGAAAAACAACCCGGCAGACTCACCCACTTCTTTTCTGGAACACGCGCAAGAGCTGCACCGCATGCAAGCCGAACTCCTCTCCCAGGAGGAGAAAGCCATTGAATCCGAAGCAGCTCTTGTGCTGGAATACGGTCTGGAATAAGCCCCGCTGCCGCCTCACGGCTCGCGGATAGATTCATCCATCGCCTTAAGGAAAGGATGCATCAGGTATGATATAACCGTGCGCTCACCCACCTTGATTTCCGCGCGCAGACGCATACCCGCACTCTGCCAGAGCTGGGGTGCCACCCCATCCAACGCGCCTTCCACAGCCATGCGCACGCGGAACTGTGGGCGCTTGCCGCCCGTGGCAGCAGATAGCGTACTCCCTTCTTCCTGATCCAAATTGGAAACGGACTCCACCGTATCGGCAGAGATATAGGTAATCCGCCCTTCCAGCGTTCCGTATTTCTGGAAGGGGAACGCATCCAGCTTCAACCGCGCCATATCGCCCTTGCGCAGCAGCCCCACATCCTTGGGCAGAATATCCACCTCTGCCTCCAGCGGCTCATCCAGCGGAATAAGCGTAATGAACGCTTCCGCTTCACGCACCGCAGAGCCCTCCTGATAGGGGGCTATCTCATGCACCACAGCGCGGCAGGGAGCCTTCAGGCTCTCCGTAGTAGCCAGATAGGATGTCTGGCGGATTTTTTCACGCAGAGCCATTATCTGCAACCCGGTTTCAGCCAGTTGCTCATCTATCTGCTGTTTCCACTCCGCCACAAAAGTTGCCAGCTCTGCAGCAGCTGTCAGGCGCATCTGCTCATCCTCCACCAGGCGGGTGCGCTGATTCTCCACCTCTATCTCATTTCCCATGCGCTGAATTTTGGTATTGAGCATCTCCACACGCGGAGCAAGCCCCTGCTCTGCCAACTTGACATAAACAGACTCAATGCGGTTGAGCGGCTCCATCATCTCATCATATTTCGTCAGCGATTTTTCCACGGACTTGGTGGTAGCATCATAGCGATTCACACTGGCCTGCAAATACGCCACTCGGCGGGCATAAAACTCACGCCGTGATTTGAAAAGTTCCAGTTGCTGCGCCGCAGACTCCGTACCGGCAAGAGTCTCCGGCATTTCAAACTCAGCGGCATAACTCTGCTCCGCCTTCAGGCGGGCTTCCTGGCACTGATAGTGCGCCAGCTGGTCGGTGAGAGATTTCAGCTCTGCGGCGTTCACGGTGGGGTCAAGCTCCACCAGCACCTGGTCTTTTTCCACCACCTGCCCCATGCGCACCGGCACGGATTTAATGACACTGCGCTCCAGCGGTTTCATGGTGATATTCGGGCGCGTTGTCACCAGCTTGCCCTCCGCTGCCACCACTTTATCCACCTTCGACACACAGGCCCACACCACCCCCAGCACCAGCAGCAGGACTATCACCCACATGACACAGTGCGCCGGCACAGGGCATTTACGCGTCTCCAGCCAGATGGATTCCGGCTCGCAGGCTGCGATATCAGCATCCGTCAACTCCTTCAATCTTTTCTTTTTACGGCTCATGGCTCTCAATCCTCCTCAGTTCCCATTTGCTGCTGCCAGAAACTTGCGTACAGACCGCCGGCAGCAACCAGTTGGCGGTGTGTACCATGCTCCAGAATCGCCCCCTTCTCCAGCACCACGATGTCATCTGCACGGCAGAGAATAGAGAGACGGTGCGAAATGATGAATACGGTGCGGTTCCGGGCAATCTGCTTGAGATTGCGGCGGATGAGCGTCTCGCTCTCCGGGTCAAGCGCACTCGTGGCCTCATCGAAAATCAGGATACGCGGGTTGGGCAGCAACGCACGAGCAATGGCAAGCCGCTGGCGCTGACCACCGGACAGGTTGCTGGCGTTCTCCTCCAGCATGGAGTCATAACCGCGCGGCAGGTTCTGGATGAACTCTTCCGCTCCGGCCACGCGGGCGGCATAGATAACCTCCTCCATCGTGGCATCTTTCTTCGTGAGCGTCAGGTTCTCACGGATTGTGCCGTGGAAGAAGTAATTATCCTGCAACACCACGCCGATGTGGGAGCGAAGATGCGCGCGGTCAATCTCTCGCAGGTCAATTCCATCGTACTTGATGACACCCTGCTGGAGCGGGTAGAGACCCTGCATCAGCTTGGTCACCGTTGTCTTGCCGGAACCACTGCGCCCCACCAACCCAACGGTAGTACCGGGCTGAATGCGGTAAGTGAAATCACGAATGGCCGGCGGAGCATCCGGCAGATACTGGAAGCGGATGTTCTCAAAGGATATTTCACCGCGCAGCGGCTGGCGGATACCGCCGCCCACCTGCTCATCGCGGGCATTCATCACCACCCCGAGCATGCGCACGGAAAGCGAGGTCTGCTGGTACTCATGCACCAGCCCCACAATGCGCACCAGCGGTCCGGTCACGCGCCCGGCCAACATATTGAAGGCGATGAGCGCACCTACGGAAATCTCCGCATCAAATACCGCCAATGCACCCACCCAGATAATGCACACCCCCATGAGCCGCTCCAGCCAGTGACTGAGCGTACGCGCCGTCATGGAAATCTTGGCCACATTGAAATAGCGGGAGATGGCAAACGCCGCCGTGTCATTCCACTTGCGCTGCAACACCGGCTCCAGTGCCAGCGACTTGACCGTGCGGACACCGTGTATCGTCTCCACCAGCATTCCCTGGCGGCGGCCTTCTGCCTGGTAAAGCTCCTCCAGGCGGCGTTGGAATGGCTTAATCAGCACCGCAATCACCAGAGCCATCAGGAAGGTGAAGAGCAGCACCACAAAGGTCAGCTTCGTGCTGTACCAGAACAGCACCGGCAGAAACACCAGCAGCGATATCAGCTCCAGCAGGCTGAAAAACAGACTGCCGGAAAGGAACTGGCGAATTTTTTCCGTCTGCTGCATGTGCTTGATGAGCACACCGCTGGAGATGCGCTCATAGAAATCCACCGGCAGATTCAACAGCTTGCGGAAAGTCTTGGTGGCCAGGCGAATATCAATTCTGTTCGTGGCAAAGATAAGCAGATAATTCTGCAGAAATTCCAGAATCGCATTGAACAGCAGTGCCACACACACCGCAATCCCCAGCACCGTGAGCGTGGTGTAACTCTGGTGCACCAGCACCTTATCCACCACCAGCTGGAAGAACAGCGGGGTCACCAGACC
>JAFQEY010000021.1 GCA_017398765.1 Akkermansia sp. | reverse complement strand
TTTGAGGCTGAGTTTGCCAAGCAGGAAGGTGTCACCAAGACTGATTCCGGGTTGCTCTACCGCGTTGTTACTCCTGCTGACGGTCGCAAATACGATGAAGCCAAAGACGGCAAAGACGCTGTCTGCCTGGTGACCTATGAGGGCAAAAAGATTGACGGTAAGGTCTTTGACGCTACCTCCACCCCCATCGAAATGCCTATCAACCAGGTTGTTCCCGGCTTTGCTGAAGCTCTCAAGCTCATGCCCATTGGTGCCACTTATGAGGTGTGCATCCCCGCTGCCCTTGCCTACGGTGAGCAGGCTCCCGGTCCTATCGGCAGCAATGCCACCCTCATCTTCACCCTCAGCCTGAAGGATATCAAGAAAAATGAAGCTCCCCAGGGCGGTATGCCCTTCCAGCTCACTCCGGAGATGCTCCAGCAGCTCCAGCAGCAGGGGCTTCAGGGGGCTCCCGCTGAAGAAGAACCCGCGCCTGCTGAGACTCCCGCGGCTGAGTAATTTCCCGCTCATTTTTCACAAACGCGGTGCCCGATGGGGTGCCGCGTTTTTTTTAGATAAAATGAACGAGTTTCCCCGCAATAATCCTTAATCTTAGCTTGAAATTACAGGATTGATAGTGTAGAATTACTTTCATTCATGGAAACGGAATATACGGAGGAAGATATACAGAGCCTGGACTGGCGAGAGCACATTCGGCTGCGTCCCGGTATGTATATTGGCAAGTTGGGGGATGGCTCCATGCCGGATGACGGGCTTTATGTGCTGCTCAAGGAAGTCATCGACAATTCTATTGACGAATTTGTCATGGGCGTGGGGAAAAAAATTCTTGTCTCCATTAACCGCGAGGGTTTGTGCGAAATTCGCGATTTCGGGCGCGGAATTCCGCTGGGAAAGCTCTATGACTGTGCTGCAAAAATCAATACCGGCGGCAAGTATGAGGGTGAAGCCTTCAAGAAATCCGTGGGCCTTAACGGCGTGGGTATCAAGGCGGTGAACGCTCTCTCAGAGGTATTTGAAATTCAAGCCTACCGCGAGGGGCAGACACGCCGCATCCGCTTTGAGCAAGGTATCGAGGTGGAAGGGAGCGATATCACCGAGGCCACGGATGAGCCGGATGGCACCTGTGTGGCATTCAAGGTAGACCGCACGCTTTTTGCTGAAGATGCAGCGTTCAATCTCCAGTTTGTTGAGCGCATGTGCCGCTACTACTGCTACCTCAACACCGGGTTGACCATCAATCTGAATGGTCGCAACATCATTTCCCGCCACGGTCTGCTGGATTTACTGCGGGAAGAAATGAAAGATGCCCCGCTCTACGAGCCCATCCATCTCTCCGGGGATGATATCGAGGTAGCCATCACGCACGGTGACCAGTACGGGGAGGAATACTATTCCTTTGTCAACGGGCAACACACCACCATGGGCGGTACCCACCAGGCTGCTTTCCGTGAGGCTATTGCAAAAACGCTTCAGGCTTTCTTCAAAAAGACCTACGAGCCCTCTGATATCCGCGCCGGCATTCAGGCCGCCATCAGCATCAAGGTGGTAGAGCCTGTGTTTGAGTCTCAGACCAAGACCAAGCTCGGCAGCAACACCATTGCCCCCGGTAAAGAGACAATCCGAACCTTCGTTCTCAATTTCCTCTCCCGCGAGCTGGATAATTACCTGCACCGCCACCCGGAAGTGGCAGAAGCACTGGAAGAAAAGGTCAGAGAAAGTGAGAAAACCCGCAAGGAAGTAGCCGGTGTCACCGGCAAGGTGGCCAAAGAACGTGCCAAAAAGGCTAAAATTCACACCCGCAAGCTGCGTGACTGCCGCGTACACTTCGACAGTAAGAATAAGCGTGCTGCGGAAACGATGCTCTTTATCACGGAGGGTGACTCGGCTTCCGGCTCCATCACAACCGCTCGCGATGCCGAAACTCAGGCCGTGTTCTCATTGCGTGGTAAACCGGCCAACAGCTTCGGCATGAAACGCGCTGCGCTCTTTGAGGAAAAGCGCAACGAAGAGCTGGACTTCCTGCATCTGGCACTCAATATCGACCGCAGTATCGAAGATTTGCGCTACAACAAAGTTATCATCGCCACGGATGCGGACGTGGACGGCATGCACATCCGCCTGTTGTTGCTCACTTTCTTCATCCAGTATTTCCCGGAGCTGATACAGGAAGGTCACCTCTTCATCCTCCAGACCCCGCTCTTCCGTGTCCGCAACAAACAGAAGACCGTCTACTGCTATTCCGAAGCAGAGCGTGATGCCGCCGTGAAGCAGCTTGGCAAAGCCCCGGAAATCACCCGATTCAAAGGCCTCGGTGAAATCTCCCCGGCGGAGTTCAAAAACTTTATCGGTGAGGATATCCGACTGGAGGAAGTCACGTTGGAAAACGCCCACAATCTCAAGGAAATTCTCCGCTTCTACATGGGAGATAATACAGACGAACGCCGCCAGTATATTGTGGACAACCTCCGAATCGAAGAAGATTTAGCCTGATTTTTACTTACAACAACCATGAAAACACTCATCATTGCACGCCATGGCAACACCTTCCGCAAGGGAGAAACACCCACCCGAGTCGGTTCCCGCACCGACCTGGAACTGGTAGAGGAAGAACGCGGCCGCGGTATCGGTCTGTACCTGAAGAAGAACGGTATCGTGCCTTCACGCATTCTGGCCGCCCCGCTCAAGCGCACCATGGGTACAGCTGCCCTTGCCGCTGAAGCCGCCGGCTGTACCTGCCCCGTAGAGCCGGATCACCGATTTATCGAGGTTGACTACGGCCCCGATGAAAACAAAACCGAGGAGGCGGTCAAGGCGCGGCTCGGCGCAGTGGATGCCCGCGCAGAGGGGCTGGACCCTGACACCATGTCCGCAGAAGAGCTTGATGCCCGCGGTACCGCCATCATTGACCGCTGGAATGCTGAGGCCATCGTGCCGGACAGCTGGAAAGTGGATGTGGAGCAAATTTGCCGCAACTGGCAGAGTCTTGCCGCCGAGGTGAAGGATGGCGAAGCCCTGCTCTGCGTCTCCTCCAATGGTACTATCCGCTTTGCTCCCGTCATCACCGGCGATTACGCCGGTTTCTGTGCAGAAAATGACATCAAGGTAGCCACCGGCGGTGTCTGTATTTTCACCAGTGAAGACGGTTCCCGCTGGGAATGCCGCGAGTGGGGTGTCAAAGCCTTCAAATTGGTCTGAACAACCATTTATACCATAACAGAAACAACCAAAAACCATGATTAAAAAACTCAAACCCGCCTGGGTAGATGAATTCAAGGCATTTGCCCTGAAAGGCAATGTCGTTGATATGGCTGTCGGTGTCATCATCGGCGGTGCATTCGGGAAAATCGTCACCTCTCTGGTGAACGATATCATCATGCCCCTGTTCGCCATGGCAACAGGCGGCACAAAAGGCATGAGCGAATGGGTATTCAAGCTCAGCGATGAGAAAGGAGCCCCTGTAGTCAAATACGGAGTGTTCTGCCAGACGGTGCTCGATTTCATCATCATCGCTCTGTGTATCTTCTGGGCAATCCGTATCCTCTGCAAGTTCCGCGCCAAAGAAAAAGCCCCGGCTCCCCCCGCACCGGCACCGGAGCCTCCGCCTACTCCGGAGGATATACTGTTGCTCCGCGAGATTCGAGATGCTCTTAAAAAGTGAACAAAAAGCAACTCATTACCCGGGTTCAGCACTGCATGGGCCCGGGGGCAACGCGAAACGCCGCATCCGCCGCCGTGGATGCGGTGTTGGCTTCCATCCTCAAATTAGCGCAGCAGGAAAAGCTCCATATTGCCCGTTTCGGCACCTTTGAAACAGTCCACCGCCCTGCCCGCTCCGGTGCCCATCCCATCAGCGGAGAAACCATCACCATCCCTGCTCACTCCCGCCTCACTTTCCGCCCATCCAAAGGATTGTCGGAATATATGAACGAGTCAAAGGCTTAACAGGGAAACTGTTTCCTTAATACAGATAAGATTGCTTTGATGTTACTTTTATGCCGGGGACTGTAGTTGTTACACCTGCATAATCGCGTGGAAGTCAAGTTCCTTTCATCATTTGTTACATTTTTGCCAGGGTAAACCACAGTTTTTCATTCATGAAGGGTTCGTCCTTCTTCGCTTTCTTCCATAAAACTCCTCAATTATGGGACTGTTATGAGGAATGTAAGTGCACGGTTTAATGAGCTCGACACCCGAGATATGCGCATCTGAGCCTATTATATTCAATGGTTAATTGTAAGTTGGTGAATTG
>JAFQEY010000020.1 GCA_017398765.1 Akkermansia sp. | reverse complement strand
GCTGGTTGACCAGCAGGGAACGCTCAATGGTGACAATTTTAGCACTGGAGGTGCGGTATTCACCCATGAAGGCGGGTTTGTGCTTGCCGAGGGTGAAACTCACGGGTTTGGCAATGTTGCCGGAGATGTAGAGCTCATCCAGGGCGGAAGAGGTGTGGGTCTGATTCCACTTACCGTTCTTGAATTCGTCCCGTCCTTCCAGGCCGCCGATATTCCAGTTGGAAACGAGGGTGAAGCGGTTGAGAACCCTGGCCTGAGCGGCGATTCGGAAGCGGCGCCACTCGCTGTTGGTGTTGCGCCCATGCTCGCGACCTCCCTTTTCGCGGTCGGCACCGCCGGCGGGGTCAACATACCCGTACTGGTACTGGGCGCGGAACTTTACGCGGAAATCCTGAATCCATGGATTCTCTGCCCCGTCCCGCTCAGCATTGAATATATCCAATCTGTCGGTAATGGATTGGCAGAGGTCGAATGCGGGTTTTTGTTGTGTGGGCTGAGATTCCGTTGCACCGGCTGCCCGGCAGAGAGACGCTGCACCCAGAGTGAGCGCAAGCAGTGTCAGTGTATTCTTGTTCATACGTGATTTTTGTTGTTATGCCGCACAGGTATTTCCCCTGCGACGCTTGTAGTATAGCTTCTGTTTGCCGTAGTCGACAAGTGTTTCATGGTGAAAGAAATGTCACATTCATTGTGGCATCATTGCCACGTTCTACTTACTGATGATTTTGGCATTGGGCGAGAGCCCGTAGGTCTGCGGTTCATACATGAGTTGTGCTTCGGCGGGCGGCGCGGTGGAGCTCCCGGCGCGTTTCACGCGGGCGTAGTAGCTCATGTTGAGCAGCTTCCGCCCGCCCCAGCGCGTGCAGAAGCCCCGCACGCGGTCAGCCAGGTATTCCTTGTGGTCAAAACATGGACTCCATGGCTGTGGCTCTATCTCCAAGCCTGCTGCCTGACTCGGCACATTCGGGTTCATGGCTTCCATGCAGGCGGGCAGGTAGTCCTCCAGCACGAAATACTCCAGCTCCGGCGCAACTTTGGCGCAGGTGAGCGTCACGCGCACCACATCGCCCACGCGGAACTCCGTTGCGGGCTTCCAGTTGCCCTCGGCATCCTTGATTTCGTATACGCGGGTGACCTGTAAGCCCTTTTCCGTCGCGCCCGGGTATTCCGTCCTGTCCGGCAGGGCTCGGAATTTGACGTTGAGGTAAGCCGTTCCCCGTGTGGTGGTGAGGACGGTGGGAAGCTCGCTGAGCCTGCACCCTGCGGTTGGTGTGTAATGGGTGGTGCTGTTGCCAAGTGTCAGCAGTGTGCCATCCTGCATCTGCACGGTTGCGGAAGCCGCTTGTGTGGGCTCATGCCGCAGGTATTCGCCCAGAGCCAGGAACATCCACCCGCTTTGCCAGGTGCTCGTGTGGTGGTAATCATGCCCGCGGCTGCGCATCCACCGCAGGAAAGCGGCGTGACGCTCTGTCGGATTTTCTCTCAGCTCTGCGATGAATTGTATATCCCTTTTCGCGCTGTCCTCCCAGCGGTAGCCGGACGCATTGTCCGCCCGGGCAGCATTCAGCGCGGCGTTGATGAGTTGATGATTACCACAGGCGCGTCCGATGGCGTAACAGCTGTAGGCAGAAAGCTTTTTCATCTCCTCTTCGCTGCGGGAGGCGAGATAGCGGCGCAGTTGCTGCATTTTTTCTTCCGGCAGGGAGATGCCCTGTTCTGCCGCGATGGTGAATACCAGAGCCGCATGCGCACTAGCCCAGAGACAGGATTCCTCTGAATCCTCCCAGTAGCCCAGGCCGCCGTCCTTCTGCTGGCGTTTGAAGAGCTTGTCCACGGCATCGGCGATGACTTTGTTTACCTCCTGCGGGCTGACCCTCTGCATGGCGGGGGAGAAGGGCGCGAGACGAGCATGGAAAATCCATGGCAGCAGCCCGGAGGACGTCTGTTCCGTGCATCCGTAAGGATAACTCAGCACAAAATCCATGGCAGAGCTCAGATGCAGCAGCGGGTTGGCAGACAGCTCCAGCTGCACGGAGCTGCGGGATGCATGCGCCAATTCCGCTGCGGGCAGGGAAGCAAGCTTCAGCGGTTCTGCTCCGGCAGCCTGAATCCGGTGGTGGGTTTCCTTGAGCACCGGGGCAGGGAAGCGCACGGGGAAGCTGCCCTCCACGGCATCGCTGCCGGTAGCTGCGACAGCCGTCCATCGCAGGGTGGTTTCCCCCTCCGTGGCGGTGGTGCAGTCAAAGAAGAGCGTGCCGGTGGTGCCGGCTTTCAGGGCGATGCTCTGCGCAGCACCCGCTTCCTCAAGGGAGACCTGCCAGGTGTCATCCCTGTCGGTATTATTGGTGATGGTGAGGGGGAGACGGAGACTGTCTCCCACGCTCATGAACAGGGGGGTACCGGGAACCATCATGACCGGCTGATTGACGCGAAACTCACCCTCCGCCTGCCCGAAACGCTTGCCGCAGCGGCTGACCGCCACGGCAAAGACACGGTAGGTGGTGAAGGTGTCAGGCAGCTTGACCTTGGTGGAGAAGTTGCCCTCCGCATCCGTTTTGAGCGCAGCCTGCCAGACCGCTACGGGGGAGAAATCTCGGCGTACGCGTGGCTGTTCCGATGCTTCTTCCTCCGTCTCCTCCTCGTATTCATCCTCCTCTTCTTCCTCTTCATTTTCGGAAAGTTCTTCGTTCCAACTAAGGGGCGAGTATTCCGTCGCCTCATCGTCTCGCAGGAAATATTCATTATCTCCCTGACCGATATCACGCCCCGCGCCGATAACAGAACCATCCCAACGCGGATGAAGCAGCGTAATAGGATGCCTGAATTTCAGTACGTCTCCCCTGTACAGTTGAAGCCCCATGCTTTCAAAAGATATGTAGGAAATATCGATGGAACCGAACAGCTCCGCGATATCCGGCATATAGTCACCGCACTGCGGGGTGTCGATAAGCATCCCGGCATCCACGGCAATGAGCGTGACAACGGCATCCGCTGCCGCTCCATCCGGCAGAGCAACCTTTCCGCTCAGTTCGGTTTCACTTCCCGGGCGTAAATCTGATTCGGGCGTATGCAGGTCAACGCAGAGCTGCATTTCCGGGCGGGGAATGTGCTGATAGTCTCTCCCTGCCTGTCTGATATTAAAGTTGTTGGATGAATCGCGGTCAAATTGCAGGAATTGGAAGATGACTGAGCCGTTTTCTTCCGGCAGCAGGGGAAAGGAGATAGTTTCCTCTCCCCCCCGCACGCTGAGCGGAATGATGCGGGTGCCGATGCGGGAAGTTACCAGCAGCATCACTTCCCCTGCATGCGGGGCTTCTATTTCTGCCTCTGCCATGCCGTTATTTACCGTGCAGTCCAGGTATACAGAGTCTGCGTCCTCATCCCATTCTTCTTCCTCCTCTTCTTCCTCAGCCGGGTCACAGTAACGCGTGAACTCTGCCTGGTAGGCTCGGCCCGCAGCATCCGCGCCGGAGACAAGAATACGCAATCTTCGGGACTCAATAGCCACCTGGCGGGCGAGTTCCTGCAGCGGCAGCGAAATGCCGTCCTCACAATCGGCAGGAACGGTTAACTCTGCATCATAGAGACATTTCTCCCGAATAATGTCTTGAGAGATACAATCAGATAAACGCTGAGTGTCACTTACATCCCCCAGAATACGCACTCTGAGCTTCTGTTCTCTGGAAAGAACGGTTAACTCTTTAATGTGGTGCAAGAAGAGACGGTATTCACCGTCAAAGTCCACCTGAAAATCGGCAGCGTAAATCCATTCCACTTCCTGATTCGTTTGCAGCAGGTTCTGTCGCTCATCAGTGATTTCGGCACCGATGCGGAGAGCCGCAATTCCCCGTGACTGCGGCGGAAATTCTCCGGTGATATATCCCTGAATCATGGCGCGCCCCCGGTCATCCGTACGAAGCGTGGCGGTAAGAGCTTTTTGGGGAATCCCATTTTCCTGCAGACTGATACCCGGCCCCTCTGAGAGGATGTTCACGCGCACTTCTGCCCGGCTCAGCGGCATACCGTTCAAATCCACGGCGTGAAGCTCTGCGGTAAACCCTTCAGGTGCAATCTTCGGTACGCTCAGTTTCAAATCAGCTCGGAAGGAATTGCGCCGGAAAAGCTCGCAGGGGATTTCTCTTCGGATGCTGAGCGGAAGCCCGGGCAGCACCAGATTAACTTCGTAGAGCCCGGTCGTATCTTCCTCTCCGGTCGGGAGCGTGAAGCTGAAAGACCAAGTGCCGAATTCATCCGTACGGACATCCTGTTGCAGCAGTATCTCCTTATTCGGACGCAGAATGGTCAGCTGAGCCTGGGTGATATCGGTATCCGTTCGGCATTCACCCGTTGCTGAGACGCGGCGGATAATGCCCCGCAAATGCACGGTGTCTCCGGGGCGATACAGCGGGCGGTCATGCAGGATGACCGTTTTCAGACTGTCACCGGAAGTTTGTTTTGTTGTATTCTCCTCTTTCGGCAACAGCGGGAAAAAGTCATCACCGGCACAAACCACCTGTAGCTGTTTCGTATTCGGAATAGCGGCGGAGAATCCCTCCGCCAGGGGGGTGCGGGAACCGTCACTCCGCAGCAGCTCAGCACCTTTTACCCGGTTTCCATCGCTGAGACGTGAAACAATCAGTAACTCACCTTCCTGTGTGGTCAGCAAATCCGTGATAAGAATCGGGTAGAACACTTCCGTCTCCAACAGTTTCGGTTCAATGCCCAGCACTTGGGCAAGCTCGCGGACGGCGGGGGAGGGTGTTGATTTGACGCTGATGATATAGAAGCCGGGCAGGGTATTGTTGTCAGTCAGGGTGTTGATGTTGAGGCAGATTTCCCGGGAATGCAGGAGTGCCTGGTCGCTCTTGTCCGCGCAGTCAATTTTGCGGGCGGCAAAGCTTGTATGCCGCTGAAGATTGGCATGGAGCTGATTCTTTGCCCGGGTTATGGCCTCTGTTTGTAAGCTGAGGATATTTCCCATTTTCCGCAGTTCCTCCCGTTGCTCCTCGGTCAGTTCGTTTTGGAGACGCAGCCGCTCGGCAGCCAGCAGAAAGTGCTCATTTATCAGTTCGAGCTGTTCTGCGGTGCCGACATGGAGGTCTTCCATGATGAGTTCCTCCCCCCATCGGAGCACATCCTCCGCGCTCAGTCTCCGGGCGCATATTTCCAACGATTCCGTATTGACCGTATTCAGCCGCACATCCAGCTTGCCTTTGAGCGGCAGTATTATCGCTTCACTATTGCTCAGCATGGGGGCTGCCGGGTTGAAACTGAGGCGGTGCAGGTGGTCGCAGACGGTGCACAGCCCATCGGCGGCACTTGTTCCCTTGGGGATGATGATATCCAGCTCCGTAGCCTGAGGAAGCTGAACCTCCAGGTACAGTGCCTCCTCCCGATTCCCGGATTTGTACACAAGCCGCTCCGTTGGTTTCTTATCCGGCAAGGTATAGCTGTACTCCTCGTTGAGCAGCTCATTCGGCGGCAGGAGTCGGAAAGTAGCTTCTTTCCCATCAATGGTGAGTGTCTTTGTATCGCCGTTAGTGGTGGCTTCCTGTCCCTTGGTGCGGATGGTGAGTGAGCGAAAGATGTTTTCCCGCTCTCTTTTCAAAATCGGTGATGAAAAAGATATTTCAATTACCATCCTGTCCGCTTTTCCTGATTTTGCCGTTGCGGGGAGGAGAGATTGACTGACCCCCGTGCCCAGTTCCGGTTCCGGGGTGAAACGCACGGAATTTCCCTTCAGTCCGCTTTCCGGGGAGGGAATGACACGAAACTCCCATTTCTCTGAACCGACAAGTGGTTCAGCGGCATGAACCAGCAGCATTCCCGGGATGCAGGTAGAGTCGTTAACCTGCTTCCAATCAGCCTGCCGCTCTGCAAGATGGGCAAGTGCCGTTTCCTTGAAAGTAACACTGCCCAGTTGTGCGGGCTTTACTTCCGCAGCAACGGTGCGTCCGTAGGTCATCTCTTCATTGTCCTCCGTCTTGATTTCTCGGAACTCGTATTTAACCGGGGAGGAAACGGAAAACTTCTGTGCTTCTTTGGAATGCTTGCTTTCCGGAAAAACGCAGAAAGTTGCGCTGGGATATCCGTACTGACGAGTAGCTTTCAGCTTGCCTGGCGGGCAGGAGCCGCTGTACTCCCTGGCTTCCCCGTCACGGGGGTGTTTTTCGGGCGTATCAGTGCTGACTGCACTTGCTGAGACCTCCGGTTCATTAAAATGAAGCGTTGTATCGGGAGCCGCCGTTACTGCTCCGGCAGCACAGCAGAAAAGAAAGATGGGGAAGCCGTATCTCATCACTATTGCAGGATTCTACACTAATGCTAATCCGGCTGCGAGTCAAATCCGCAAAAAAATGTTGAAAAAATGATTAGTTGCGGCAGTTATGCTCTGTTGCCGGCGATGCCGGGTGACGTTGACTTATCGGATGCCGCAGGCAGCGCCGGAACGGCGGTCAGCCACAGAACAGGCCCGGGGGCGACAATACAAGCCGGAAAGGCTGGGCAGGCTGCCTGAATAAGAAGTCATTGGGCGCGGGGGTAGAGTTGTTGATTCATGGGATAGCGGGAGAGATAGAAAAAAACGCACCGCTGCATGTGGCAGCGGTGCGGGGAAAAGGGGTGGGTGGCTTAGTGGGCGCAGCCGGGGCATGCCCAGCCGGCGCGAATGTCGGCAAAGAAGTCATTGCCCTTGTCATCCACCAGAATGTAGGCGGGGAAGTCCTTCACGGTAATCTTCCAGATGGCTTCCATACCCAGCTCGGGGTATTCCACGCATTCGATGGAGGTGATGCAGTTTTTGGCCAGGTCTGCGGCCACACCGCCGATGGAGCCGAGGTAGAAGCCGCCGTACTTCTGGCAGGCATCTGTCACGCACTGGGCGCGGTTGCCCTTGGCAATCATAATCATGCTGCCACCGTTGCTCTGGAAGAGGTCGACATAGGAGTCCATGCGACCGGCTGTGGTGGGGCCGAAGGAACCGGAGGGATAGCCCTCAGGCGTCTTGGCGGGGCCGGCGTAGTAGATGGGGTGGTCTTTGATGTACTGGGGCAGGTCTTTCCCGGCATCCAGCAGCTCCTTGAGCTTGGCGTGGGCGATATCGCGCCCCACAATGATGGTGCCGGAGAGGGAAAGACGCGTCTTGACGGGGTATTTGGTCAGCTCGGCCAGCACCTCTTTCATCGGGCGATCAAGGTCAATCGGCACACCCTCGCTCTTGGTCTCGCGGTACTCGGCGGGGATATACTTGCCCGGGTCATACTCCAATTCCTCGATGAAGATACCCTCCGGGGTAATCTTGGCCTTGGCATTGCGGTCAGCAGAGCAGGATACACCCAGAGCCACCGGGCAGGAAGCACCGTGGCGGGGCAGGCGTACCACGCGCACATCCAGCGCAAACCACTTGCCGCCGAACTGAGCCCCCAGCCCCAGCTTCTCGGCTTCTTTCTTCAGCTCGTTTTCCAGCTCTACATCGCGGAAAGCGCGGCCGTGTTCATTGCCGGAGGTGGGCAGGCTGTCGTAGTACTTGGTGGAGGCCAGCTTCACCGTCTTGAGGCAGAGTTCAGCACTGGTACCGCCCACAACAAAAGCCACATGGTAGGGCGGGCAGGCTGCCGTGCCCAGCGTGCTCATCTTCTCCACCATGAACTTCTTGAGCGAGGTGGGGTTGAGCAGAGCCTTGGTCTCCTGGTAGAGATAGGTCTTGTTGGCAGAACCGCCGCCCTTGGCAATGAACAGGAAAGAGTAGTCCATGCCGTGGTCGGTGGCAAACAGGTCAATCTGGGCGGGCAGGTTGGTGCCGGTGTTAATCTCCTTGTACATGTCGAGTGCCACATTCTGGGAGTAGCGCAGGTTGTTTTTCGTGTAGCAGTCGTATGCCCCACGGGAGATGTATTCGGCATCGTCAAAACCGGTCCAGACTTGCTGACCTTTCTTGCCCACGCAGATAGCCGTGCCGGTGTCCTGGCAGAGCGGCAGCACGCCCAGGGCCGCCACCTCGGCATTGCGCAGCATCGTCAGTGCCACGCTCTTGTCGTTTTCGGAAGCTTCGGGGTCGCTCAGGATACCCTGAACCATTTTCAGGTGTTCCGGTCGCAGGTAGAACGCCACATCGTGCCAGGCTGTTTCCGCCAGCAGGCGCAGTCCCTCCGGCTCCACCTTGAGGATGGGCTTGCCTTCAAATTCACTCACGCTCACATAGTCCTTGGTGAGCAGACGATACTTTGTCGTATCTTCCCCCATGGGGAACATTTCCTGATATACAAAAGGAGGTGTTGCCATAACACGATTACTTGTATCACTTATTTCTGCCCTTTTCCAGCAAAATCAGCACTTCCTGTCAAAAATGACATCGTGCGGCACCTTTGTATGCTGTCACGAGTGCAGGAGATTTGTGTTGGACTCCATTTAGAACTTCCTTTTGGTGAGTCAATGTGGTACTATCCTGAACATGCAATCCCGATGGCACCTTTTACTCGCAGCATTCGCGGCTCTGGTAACGGAGTCGCCGGTTTTTGCTCAGACCCCGGCAGAGAGACACCCTGTATATGATGCCGCTGTTCCGGATATGAATGGCGTATTCCCGAAAGCGGCAGCGTTGAAGATTGCTCCGGTTCCTGACAAACGTCTGTACCTCGGAAATGCCTATCCGTTCAATGAGGCGCAAGCCCCGTCGGTGGTGGTGTTGAAAGCCTGGCGGGGAGAGCGCTGCAGCTGCCAGTTTGCTGTTTCTACGGGTTACGCTGAGGCAAAGCTGCGCGTGAGCTGCTCTCCTCTGCGCATGGACGACCGGGAAATTTCAAGCTCTGTCAACATGATGCGCTACACTCAGGCCGGGCAGCGTATCACAGCAGATATCATTGGCAGGGAACAGGAATGTCACCACGCTGCCGGTGCGCATCGCGGGGTGTGGTATCAAATCAACGTCCCGCAGGATGCTGCTCCCGGTGTATACCATGGCTCCATTACAGTGACCGCTCCCGATTGCGAACCTGTGGAACAAAAAATCACGCTGGTGGTGCAGGCTGCCACGCTTCCTGCTCCTGAACATTGGAAATTTCACCTCGACCTGTGGCAGTACCCTTACGCCGTGGCTCGCTGGCATGATGTAGAACCCTGGTCTGCCGCTCATTTTGAGCTGCTGCGCCCACTGATGCAGCGTTTGGCAGATGCCGGGCAAAAGTGCATTACCTGTACCTTGCTGGACGAGGCCTGGAACGCTCAGACTTATGACTGGTTCCCCGGCATGATTCGTTGGGTGAAAGGCAGAGATGGCATCATGCGCTATGATTACAGCGTCTTTGATAAGTGGGTTCACTACATGCACGATGTCATAGGTATCCGCGAGCAGATCAGTTGCTATTCCATGCTGCCCTGGCACCTGACTGTTCAATGTTATGATGAAGCTTCTGCCCAATTTGTCCCGATAAAGGCTGAACCCGGTAAACCGGAGTTTGATGCTATCTGGGCTCCCTTCCTGCGCGATTTTCACAAGCACATGCAAGAAAAAGGCTGGGCTGAGAAAACCTGCATCGCCATCGACGAACGCCCGGACTACATGGTGCGGGAAGCTATGCGCCTGGTGCGGGAAAATGCACCTTCCTTCCGCTGCGCTTCTGCGGTAGATAAACCCTCAGAACTGACTCGTGAGCTCTACAGCATCTCCCCGGTCATCACTCATGCCGGAACCGTTTTTGGGGATATGCTGCGCAATCGCAAGGCTCAGGGGAAAGTCACCACCTTCTATGTCTGCATGCATCCGGCCATCCCCAATACTTTCACCACCTCCTCCCCGGCTGAGGCTGAGTGGCTCGGCTTCTTTGCCGCAGCCAATCATCTGGACGGCTTCCTGCGTTGGGCATACAACGCGTGGAATCGTAATCCTCTGCTGTCTACAAACTTCGGCAATTGGAGCCCCGGTGATTGTTTCCTCGTATACCCCGGCAATCTGTCATCCATTCGCTTTGAAAGACTGCGCGATGGTATTGAGGAATTTGAAAAAATTCAACTCCTGCGGGCGCGTGCGGCAGAATCCGCTGCTGCGGCTGCTATTATAGACCGCATGAATGCCCGTTTGGCTGCCTTATTCACCGTAGAGCGGAGTGCTCATTACTACGTTCACTCGGATGATGTGGCCACGGCTCGCTCCATTGTGCAAGAAACCCTCCTGGCTTTGGACTCCCTCAAGCAGCAGTAGCTCCCCGTTCCCGGAATGCCCCGGGGAGCTCAGAATTTGTTGCCCGGATCTCCGTTCTCGCCATAAAACCGCCGTTGCCGGTTTTATTGCGTTTCGGTGTCTGACTGCCGTGTGTTTTTGTGTTGTTTGCAGACTTTCTGCTGGACATCACGTTTGAAATTCTGTACCATGGCGGTAATATTTCTGGGCGGAGCTGTGCTCTGCCCGCTCCTAATGCGAACCGTTCCTCCACCATGAAACTGCATCTGAACCTTTCTCTTCGTCGTGCCCTGCTGGCTGCTCTCGCTGCTTTCAGCTCGCTTTCCTACACCGCTTCTGCCGGCATGGTGGACACGCGCTATGACCTGCAGTACTACATGGATTTTGCCCGCAACAAGGGTATATTCGGTGTGGGAGCCACGAACATTGCTGTCTATTATAAAGACGGCACTTCTGTTCAGAACCCCGTTATTCCGATTATGCCGAATCTGGATGGCTATGGGCAGAAAATGGCAGCGGAGAATATGCATTATGGTGTGCTGATGGGCTTTGGCGGTTGCGGCCTTATCACTCCCCAGTTTGCCGCCGGGGCGGCGCATGTGGGGGAGAATCCGGTTCTTTTCCTGACGGAGGATGGCAACATGTCCACGGTTTATTACTCTTCCGGCTATAAAACCTATGTTTCGGACGTAGAAGTGCAGCGTCTGAATAAAATTGTGACGGAGGTGGCCTACACCCCCATGGCGGATGACGCTTTCATGAAGACGCTCCGCGCCGGTGACTGGCTGTGGCGTTTGGGGGACGGGCATCAATATAACAGTGCCGGCGAAATCGTTACCTCCCTCACCGGCAGTAATACGCTGGGTGGCATTGTCGGCGTTGATTCCGTATCCCAAGGGGGAGGAAAAGATTGGCTCGTCATGACCAATTGTCGGCAGAACGATTGGGGAAGCGATTTGCGCACACCGCTGGATATCGGTCTCATGTTCGGTGACAGCGGCAGCCCGCTGTATGCCTGGGATGCCGCCAACGAGCGCTTCGTATTTGTGGTGGCCTGTTCTGCGGGCACGACCAATGCCGGCTTCAACAACATGGGGTGGCTGCGCAGCAATCCCACCATGGTGCAGGAAGGCATGGATTCCTTTACTGTGGTGGCTGATCAATTTTCCGGGACGGAGACTATCATCTGGAGCGCGCAGGATGCCACCACCGGCACAGGCACCCTGACGCAGGGCGATGTTTCTGTGGCGTACACAGGCAAAGGCTCATCTAACACAGACAAGAATACTCTCGGTCTGACATTCAGCACATCTGATACGGAAAATGTGCAGACGCTGGAGCTTCAGGCTTCCGTAAATATGGGAGCCGGTGCCATGACCTTTGACTCCGGTAAGTGGAAACTCACCGAAAAGGATGCTGCGTCCACGTTCAACAGTGCCGGCTTTATCGTCAACAAGGGTGCAGAACTCACGCTGGAGCTGACCGCTACTTCCGCAGAAGAATGGCGCAAGGTGGGGGAGGGTATCATGACCATTGCCGGTTCCGGTGATAATGAGGCTGTTCTTCGCGTGGGCGGCGGTACGACTCAGTATAACGTGACCTATGATGAAGACGGCAATATCACGGGTTGCACGCTGGGTAACATCGGCGAAACGCGCCTGAATCGCACGAATGGTTATGCTGCTTCCTCCGTCCGGTTGGAGGGTGGTGTGGCCATTCTGGTGCTGATGCAGGACGGACAATTCAAGACCAATTCCGTGGCGGGGGATACGTTTACATTCGGCAATGAAGGCGGTCTGCTCAATCTGAATGGTCATGACCTGTCGTGGGGTGTCATCAATCAGCAAGGTTCCGGAGCGGGTGCCCGAATCGGTAATTTTACCCCGCAGGGAGAGCAGACGCCCGGGCTTGCCACGTTCACTTATACAGGCACGGGCACTTTTTCCGGCTGTTTCATGGATGAAGGTAGCGGTGAGGGGAAAGCTCAGCTGGCGGTGAAATACAATAATGGCGAGAACGGAGTCTGGACGCTTACCGGCAATCACAGCAATGCGGGCGGTTTCACGGTGGAAGCCGGTACCATGAAGCTGCAGGGCAGCCTTACACCCCACGTGCACATGACCGACCGCAACGACTGGACATACGCCACGCTGTCGGGCTCGGATGTTACTGTAAAGAGCGGTGCGACCTTCCAACTCTCTCACCATGCGCTCATGACCGGCAATGTCAATGTGGAAGAAGGCGGCAGTTTTGTCATCAATCAGACGGTGAATGCCGCTTCTGAATCCATTGTCGGCAGCAAGCGGCAGGACATGGCGCAGCTTGGTATCACCTCGCTTATCGGCAATGTGGTGCTGAATGGGGCTGCGAACATGACCGTGGATACAGAATCTCCCGTTGTGACGCGGATGCAGGGTAACATCACCAATAATTACAGCAGTTCCTCGTACAACTTTGCTTCCTTTACCAAGACGGGGAGTGGAATTTTTGAGCTGGACGGGAAATTGCAGATTCCGCGCGGTACCGTACAGGAGGGCGGTTTAGTGGTTGGGAATGCAGATGGCTTTATTGTCGATGCCAATTGGTCTCGCTGGACAATTCAGGAAAAAGGTTTTTTGGCGGTGGAGGGGTTGGACAATGCAACGCTTCTGCGGTATGTCGATGTTTCGTCTTCCGGTGTGCTGGCTCTGACGAGCGATCAGGAAACACAACTGAATCTCACCAATCATAAGAATCTCATCATCGGTGCATGGGGCAATGTGAACTATGGCTCGGCGGAGACCGAACTGAGCACTGTGACGGATGCCACCTACGGCGAGGTCTGGCGATTGGGCGGCGGTACCGGCACTCTGACAGTGAATTTCAAACTGACGGGCGAGGCGGATTTGCTTATCGGCAATGAGTGGTCATCCGGCACGGTACACCTGACCAACACCGCCAACGATTTTACGGGCGATATTTACATGCTGGGTTCCGGAAACAAACTCACGTATGTCGATGGGGCTTTGGGGACGGCTCGCGTGAACCTGACCTATGGCAATGCTCTTGCCTTGTACGAAGCTTCGCAGATGGCTATCATCAAGGATGGTGCATCCGGTGTGTTGGCGGTGGGAACCAATGATTCTCTGGATTTGAGCAAAACCTCACTTTCTCTCGGTGCGAATGGGGAATATACCTACTCCGGTGCGCTCACCGTGGGCGATATGTATCGATTCGGCGGCAGCGGACAGCTGACGGTGGACACAGAGCTCGATGGGACGAAATCGATGGAAATTGATGGGCAGGGGACAACGGGCAGCAGTGTGACCTTTGCCCGAGAAAATGCCTTTAGCGGTTCGATTGTGGCCGGCGGCGGATTGCATCTGGCGGAACCGAACAGCGCGGGCGATATCAGCATTCATGTCGGGCATGAGGAGGCTCTGGCAAAAGCGGATTCCATCAGGCTGCAGAAAGGCGCAGTTCTGTACACGGACGGGGGGAACATGACCGTGAATAACCTGACGCTGGAGAGTGGCTCTGCTCTGCGTAATAATGGTGCGACCAATTCACTGGTTCTTCTGAATGTGAGTGAGGGCGTAAGTACCGCCCTGGCAGATGGTGTTCTCGACAGCACTGCAGATACTGCCGCTCTGCATCTGGTCAAAGGTGGAAAAGGTACACTTTCCATGGCGACCAACAGCTCCTGGAGTGGTGGCCTGACCATTGGTGAAGGGAAGGTTACGGCAAGTATAACCGCAACCGGAAAATTCACATCTGGTGGTGGTATCGGTTCAACCAATAATGCCATTTACGTGGCTGACGGGGGCATCTTGTCCCTGACCGGTATCAAAAAACAAGGCTATGAACTGGGCGGTACCTGCCTTCCCCAGACGGTTACCGGTACCGGAATCGTTGAGTTCTCCACAGGCGGGGCGGCTCTTTTCTCCGAACAAAGTGCTTCCTTTGAGGGAACTCTCAAGCTGCTGGGGAATACCCGACTCTATGTCGGTACACACCTGACGACTGATAGTTATTTCGTCTTTGAGAACAACAAAAATGTTGTCAATAATGCGACGATCGACATAGAATCCGGCAGTCAGGTGCGCATTACGTCCGGCCTTCGCTACCTGAAAAATGTTCGGGTGAGTCTCAATACGGATTTTGTCATCAGCGGTGACGGTTTCAAGGGGGTGGACTCCGTCAATGCGAAGAATGGAGATAATGATATCGGGCTTGTTCACGCTGGTTGCAATGCCGGAGCTCTTTCCATTGACGGCGATTCTACTGTGTATGGCGACATCACGCTGAAAGATGACGCGAGTATAGCCTCCTGGTCTGCCGGTCAGCTCCTGACCTCCGTATCTCAATGGCAGGCCTGTACTACGGCGTCTACAGGTGCATCCTATGCTCTCAAAAATTATCTTGGCGGTACGGTACGCGGGCGAATTCTGGGTGAGGGCAAGACGCTGACCGTTCGCGGTAATGAAGGCATGACCTTCACGTCGGATTCCGCCAATACCTTCGGCAATCTTGTCATTGCCAACGGCAACGGGCAGAATGATGACAAGTTTGCTCTGCGGCTTAATGGCGGTAAGGCTGTCAATCAGACCAGCACCGCGCTGGGTATGGGGGATGTGACGCTGAATGGCGGTCTTATCCTCCGCCTGGCCGGCACGGGTGTGGCAGATAATACCAATGTGGTGTATACCTATGCCAATGATATCACCGCCGGGGATAATGCCACTCTCCAGAGCTACAATATCACCAACCGCCTGACCGGAACGGTGAGCATG
>JAFQEY010000019.1 GCA_017398765.1 Akkermansia sp. | reverse complement strand
GCTGGTTGACCAGCAGGGAACGCTCAATGGTGACGATTTTAGCACTGGAGGTGCGGTACTCACCCATGAAGGCGGGTTTGTGCTTGCCGAGGGTGAAACTCACGGGTTTGGCAATGTTGCCGGAGATGTAGAGCTCATCCACGGAGGAAGAGGTGCGGGTCTGATTCCACTTGCCGTTCTTGAATTCGTCCCGTCCTTCCAGGCCGCCGATATCCCAGTTGGAAACGAGGGTGAAGCGGTTGAGAACCCTGGCCTGTGCGGCGATTCGGAAGCGGCGCCACTCGCTGTTGGTGTTGCGCCCATGCTCACGACCTCCCTTTTCGCGGTCGGCACCGCCGGCGGGGTCAACATACCCGTACTGGTACTGGGCGCGGAACTTCACGCGGAAATCCTGAATCCAGGGATTCTCTGCCCCGTCCCGCTCAGCATTGAATATATCCAATCTGTCGGTAATGGATTGGCAGAGGTCGAATGCGGGTTTTTGCTGTGCGGCCTGAGACTCTGTTGCCTCGGCTGCCCGGCAGAGAGAAGTTGCACCCAGCGTGAGCGCAAGCAGTGTCAGTGTATTCTTGTTCATACGTGATTTTTTTGTTGTTTCGTCGCTGTGGTATTACCCTTGCGACGCTTGCAGTATAGCTCATACGCACCGGATTCGACAAGTTTTCCACGGTGAAAGAATCGCCACACATATTGTGGCGCAAATGTCACGCACTGTAGTGGTTTTACTTACTGCTTCCGTAAGTGCGTCAGCGGATGGGTGTGGCGTTGACAGATGCAGGGCACTGCGGTACAATCCGCGGCATGAGAAAGCTCCTGAGTTGTCTGCTTTTGCTGGTGTTCGGTGTCTTGGCGGCACAGGGCCGGGTGAAGGTGGCGAGCCTGCATCCGCTGTTGAGCGAGATGGCACAGGCGGTGGGCGGTGAGCAGGTGGAGGTGGTGAACCTCTTCCCCAAAGGTGCGGATTTGCATACGTTCAACCCCACGGCGGCTGATTTGGCGCGGGCTCGCGATGCTGCGCTGGTGCTGGCCTGCGGCATGGGGGTGGAGCCTTATCTGGAGGATTTGAAGGACTCGCTCCCGTCCACGCAAGTGGCAGAGCTGGGAAAATCCATTCCCCCGGTTTATCTGCCCGGCACGCAGCTGGCAGACCCGCATTGGTGGAATGCTCCGCAGAACATGAAGCGGGCTTCCCGTGCCCTCATGCAGGCGTTATCAGTACTTTCCCCGGCAGATGTTGCTGTTTTCCGCGCCGGACAAAAGGCGTACGCGGCAGAGATGGATGCACTGGACCGCGAGGCTCGTGTGGCGCTGGGGCGTATCCCGCAGGAGGCTCGAGTGCTGGTGGCGGCGCATGCCGCCATGGGTCATTTCGGCAGGGCTTACGGATTCCGTCAGGTGCCGGTGCATGGCATAGCGCAGGAGAGTGAGGGGGATACGGCCACGATGGCGCAGCTGCTGCGAAGCCTGCGTGAGCTGAAAGTGCGGTGCATTTTTACGGAGGCCACGGGTTCCCCGCGTGCCATGGAGACGCTGGCAGGGCAGGTGGGAGCCGTTACCCGTCCGCTGGTGATGGATGGTATTCACCCGGAGATGCCGACGTATCGGGAGATATTCCGCTTCAATATCCGCAACATTGTTGACGGATTGGGGCCGTCCCATTAACGCCATGTCACCGCGAGCCACCTTTTTTCTGACCCTGCTGGGTGTGCTGATAGCCGGAGCCCCGTTACCCTGGCTGACCGGGGCGGCAGAGCCGGCTGTGACGGCTGCTGCAGAGACGGCTCCTGCGGCCCGGCAGGCGGTGTATGCCACGCTCCGCGCAACGGGGAAGCCGGAAAAACTGCAACTGCGGCTCCACGGTGAGTTGCTGGCAGACGTGACCGGGCATTTGCCATGGGAGGGTGATTTGCTGCTGCCGGTGGGAAGTGAAGCTGCGGATATTGAGGTGGAGGCCGCCTGGGCAGAGCCCGGTGAACAGGCCGTGACGCTGACCCTGGAGCCGGACGGGCGTGATGCCTGCTCGTGTACGCGCTGGGCAGAGGCCGGAACATTGCATGATGTTTTTCATTTTGTATGGTAGAGGCTCATGACCACATCTGCTGGGGCGGCGGCCACCGGCATGACAAAGCGCACTGCCTGGAGCTGCGCGGTGTCTGCGCGGGCTACGGTGCCGGGCAGGATGCTCTGTCGGATATCAGCTTCCGGGCGCAATGCGGGCAGCGGGTGGCTCTCATCGGTCCCAATGGGGCCGGCAAATCCACGCTGTTGAATGTGCTGGCGGGACTTCTGACACCCCGCAGCGGACAGGTGCTCTGGAATGGGAAGCCGCTGCACGACACCCCGCATGAAATTGCTTTCATGCCCCAGCGTTCGGAGGTGAATTGGGCATTCCCCATCACTGTGCGTCAACTGGTGGAAATGGGGCGTTATCCCGCCCTCGGTAACTGGAAAGCCATGCGGCAACATGACCGCGATATTGTGGATAAATCGCTGAAAACGCTGAATCTGACGCATTTGCAGCATCGGCAGATAGGGGCGCTTTCCGGCGGGCAGCAGCAGCGAGCCTTTCTGGCACGTGCGCTGGCGCAGGAGGCTCACATCCTCCTGCTGGATGAGCCTTTTACTGGCTTGGATATGCCCGGTGTGGAGTCGTTGGGGCAGCTGCTGTATTCCCTTTCGGATGAGGGGAGGCTGGTGATTGCCTCGCACCACGATTTAGCCACCGTGCCGAGCCTTTTTGACCGCGCCGTGCTGCTCAATACTCAGTTAATCGCCGTCGGTAATGCCGGGGATGTGTTGACAGCGGAACAAATCTGCCGGACATTCGGCCGCAATTACCGTTTCAGACCATGAACGAATTTCTGCAATTTCTGGGAGAACCGATAGCCCAGCGCAGCCTGTGGGCCTGCGCCATCATCGGTTTTTCCAACGGTTTTGTGAGCGCGCTGGTGCTGCTGCGGCGTTCCTCGCTGCAAATCGGCACGCTGTCCTGTGCGCTGCTGCCCGGGATTGCGCTGTCCATCCTGCTGTTCGGGCTCACGCTCATGAGCATTCTGCTGGGGGCCGTGCTGGCCGGGCTGATGGTGGGGCTCGGCTCGCTCTTCGTCTCCCGCACCTCGCGCATGGACCACGATACGGCGCTGTCCGTGCTGCACACCACGGCCTTTGCCATCGGCTATATCATCCTCATCCGCCTGGGGCTTCAGCAGAAAGTGGATGACTGGCTGTTCGGCAATATCATGAGTATGGGAGATGCGGATTTGTGGATTGCGTATGGTATCGGTGCCGTGGCGGTGCTGGGTATTACCGCCTTTCAGCGCCCTCTGCTCATCACACTCTTTGACCCGCGCGCGGCCAAAGCGATGGGCTGCCCCACGCGCCTCATTCACTACGGTGTGTTTGCGCTCATCATTCTGGTGCTGGTGTCGTCTCTGCAGGCGGTGGGGGCGTTCCTGACCCTGGGCTTGCTGGTGGCTCCTGCTGCGACCATGTACCTGCTGACCGACCGGGCGCAGCTCATGTTCTGGGGGGGCGGCCTCATCGGCGGGTTGGGCTCCGTGCTGGCCTTTTTCCTGTCCTATCCGCTGGGGTGGCATCTGGGGGCCACCATCATTGTGGTGCTGGGGGCGGTGTTTCTGCTGGCCTATATTTTCTCACCGAAGTACGGTCTGCTGCGCCGCAAAAACTGAAAATTCGGGTTAAAGCGGGCTGCAAACGGCTTTTCTCCTTGCGTACTGCCCCCGGTATATGATAGCATAGGCGCGTATGAAAGTGACTTTCCGTAACCATCAGCACAAGGGCTTTACTCTGATTGAGCTCCTTATCGTCATCGCTATTCTGGGAACACTGGCCGGTATTGCATTCCCTGCATACATGAGTGTGCAGACAAATGCGGCTCGCTCTGCCGCCAAGAAGGTCTGCACTGATATTGTGGAGGGTTGTACCCGCTTCGGGCAGGATAACAACGGGCTGATGCCCTATGACCCCAATGAGGTTCGCGCCGACAACAATGAGCAAATTTTCCTCACAACCGTCGCCGGTAAGGATGCCAAGATGATAGAAATCCTCACCAACCGAGAGGAAGGGGATGAACGCTTCAATTCCACCCGTGATACCTATCTGCGCTCCGATGAGCAGGAAAAACGCGCAGACGGACTCTATGTGGATGATTCCGGCAAGGTGAGCTTCTATGACCCTTGGGGACAGCCCTATTATGTGGTGCTTTGTGAGGAAGATAAGGGCTGTGTAGACCCCTTTGTGAGCAAAAAGCGCATGCGTGGCAAAAACTGCGTTGCCTACAGCACCGGCCCTGATCAGGTAGGTGTTGCCGGGGGCCATGCCGGGCGCGGCAAGGGAGCCTCCAAGGACGACTCAACGGTTGCGGATAACGTGTACTCCTGGAAAAAAGAAAAATAAATGAACCATCCGATTACTGATGACGTTCGTATCACGGACATACGTCCGCTGATTTCTCCGGCCATCCTCATGGAGGATTTTCCGGCAAGTCCTGCCGCCTCCCGCCTGGTGTATGAAACGCGTGAGGCGTTTGGTCGCATTCTCCACGGCGAGGATGACCGCCTGGCGGTCATGGTGGGGCCGTGTTCCATTCACGATTCTGCCGCTGCAATCGATTACGCTTCCCGTCTGGCGGAGGCTCGGGAGAAGTACGCCGAAGATCTGCTGCTCATCATGCGCGTGTATTTTGAAAAACCGCGTACCACCGTGGGCTGGAAGGGACTCATTAATGACCCTTTCATGGACGAGTCCTACAATATCAACAGCGGTTTGCGCATGGCACGCGGTCTTCTGCTGCGTTTGGCGGAAATGGGAGTTCCTTCTGCTACGGAGTTTCTGGATGCCATCACACCCCAGTACATCAGCGATTTGATTACCTGGGGAGCCATTGGTGCGCGCACCACGGAGAGCCAGGTGCACCGTGAGCTGGCGAGCGGACTTTCCATGCCCATCGGTTTCAAGAACGGCACCTCAGGCAATGTGCAGATTGCTGTGGACGGTATCGTATCGGCGGCGCACCCTCACTGCTTCCTTTCCGTTACCAAGCAGGGGGTGTCTGCCATTGTATCCACCTCAGGCAACAACTCCTGCCACCTGATTTTGCGTGGGTCGTCCAAGGGCCCGAACTACGGGGCGGAGCATGTGAAGCGCGCTTGGGAAACCCAACAGAAGGTCGGTATTTCCAGCCGTATCATGGTGGATTGCTCCCACGGCAACAGTCATAAGAAATGGCAGGAACAGCCCATTGTGGCAGAGGATATTGCACGCCAACTGGCAGACGGCTGTGACTACATCGGCTCTGTCATGATTGAGAGCAACATCAATGCCGGTAATCAGAAATGTGAGCCTCCCCTGCAATATGGCGTCAGTATTACGGATGCCTGCATAGACTGGTCCGGCACGCTCGGAATGCTGGATGTTCTGGCAGCCGGCGTTCGCGCTCGGCGTCGGCGCAAGAAGCAGGCGTGAGAAACTACTTTTTCCGAACAGGCATCCTCGTGTAACGGGGGTGCCTGTTTTCTACGGCTCTTCCTCCGATTGGGATTCACGCGCGCGGTTACTTGCGCTGCGAGACATGCTTTGCGCTTGCTTTGTGCTGCGGAAACGGTTAAAATGGCACGCATGAAGAAGTTGTTCACAATGCTCTGTGCCTGTGCGGTTCTGCTGGTGCCTGCCATGGGGCAGGGGGTAAACCTGACAGAGAGCGGAGATATGGTGCGCGTGATGCGGCATCCGGACGGTTCTCGCTCCATTTATCAGCGGCA
Organism: Akkermansia sp.; assembly: GCA_017398765.1. Classification (GTDB taxonomy): domain Bacteria; phylum Verrucomicrobiota; class Verrucomicrobiia; order Verrucomicrobiales; family Akkermansiaceae; genus Akkermansia. Next base: position 7,319 of record JAFQEY010000019.1, on the reverse strand, counting down.
GGCCGGTTGGAGGGGGATGCGTTGTTCCACCTATACTCCCAGCGGCAGATTGGCTGCGGTGAATGACTATACGGAGGGGAAGTACGGTCAGCTGGTGGGCTGTCTTATTTATGATCACACCAGAAAAAACATCATCTACAAAGTCTCCTATGGCTATGACAGCAGGGCGCGTCTGGTGGAGGAGCGTATGTTCTCTCACCCCGGAAAAAAACTGGTACAGCGTGTGATTTATAAATACGACAGTCAGGGGAATCGCTCCAAACCTCTCATCATCTCTCTGAATACGGGTGGTAACAATGTGCAGGAAATCACGCCTACCATGCGTGATGACGTTAATCAGATTAACCGTGAATTGGGTGGCGGGCGCAGGGGACGCTGACATTTTTAACTTGAATCCCGGTATGGAAAAGTTCTCTTGGCAGGATAAGGACGAGTACGGCAATAAGGTTATCTATGAGGCTCAGTACTTTGGTGGTTGGTGGCAGCTGATGGTGGCTCCGAAGGTGGGGCGCAGCCTGCGCGATGAGGTGGAGTTCTCCCCCGCAGATTTTACAACGGAAATATGGCAGGCTCTGCGTGATTTGTTGTGGCGCAAGTATCAGCGCCGCCGCGTTTCCTGGAGCATGGTGGAGCATATCGACGATATTCTGGCAGGCAAGGCTACTAATGAGCGCAGGGAGTGCCCGGCGCAGATTACCAAAAACAAGCCGGCCAACCATACCCGCGGGTTCCGCACATCTAACCCACGCATCGGAAGATTGGAAAAATGATGACGGAGCAAGAGATGATTAACTGCCGCGAGCCGGAGCGGCAGATAGAGCGAGCCATAGCAATCATGCACCGTTTGCGCTGCCCCGGCGGCTGCCCGTGGGATGCGGAGCAGACGCATGATTCCATCATCAGCAATCTGCTGGAGGAGTGCTACGAGTGCATAGATGCCATTCGCGCCCGAGACTGGCCGCACATGCGCGAGGAGCTGGGCGATGTGCTTTTACAGGTGATATTTCATGCCGAAATGGCGCAGGAGAACCCGGATGCCGGATTCGGTATGCCGGAGATTGCCTGTGAGTTGGCAGATAAGTTGGTGCGGCGTCACCCGCACGTGTTTGGTCAATCCAACGTGACCGATACGGAGGGAGTGCTCACCCAGTGGGATGCCATCAAACGGCAGGAGCATGCCATTGAGGATAAACCCTATCTTCAGGATTGCGGCAAGGGGCTGCCTGCTATGCTCCGCGCTTACAAAATTACCAGGAAAGTAGCCAAAGTGGGGGTTGACTGGCCTGACCACGCCGGGGTGGTAGAGAAAATACGCGAAGAGACGGATGAGGTGGCCGAGACGCTTTCGTTGCCGGATGGTGCTCCGCAAGTGCAGGAAGAGTTGGGAGATTTGCTCTTCACCATCGTGAATCTCTGCCGCCGCCGCGGGGTCGACCCGGAGTTGGCTCTGGATGCCGCCAACCGCAAATTTGAACGCCGATTCAATGCATTGGAGCAGCTGCTCAGGCAGGAGGGAATCGGGCTGAAGGAAGCCTCTGCCGCTGACATGGAAGCCGCCTGGCAGCGGGTTAAGCGCACAGAACCGTTGGTATGATGCGTTTCAGCACAGTCTCCGCGCTGTTTTTATTCCCGGTGCTGCTGGGTTCCTGTTCGCTTTGGCAGCAGCAGGATGAGGAAAAACCGCAGACGGACACAAAACCTCGCATGGGGTTTGAGGATAGCATGCCGCCGGTGGGCAACCCGCTGGTGCCCGGCACGGGCGACCCCAACGCGGTGAATTACAATGTGTCTACTTCTGAGGAGCTGGCGCAGATTGACAACGGTGCGGAAGGGGAAGTGTTTTTTACAGACCCTGATAACCCTGATAAGGAAATTGAGGGTATCACTAATGCTTTTGAAAACCGGCGTGGCGGTAACGGGTGGATGGAGGATTATGGCCGCGCCGTTCGCTTTGCTCACCGTGAGTGCCGCCCGCTTCTCATCTGGTTTCATGACTCTGTCATCAGCCCCAAGAGCAAGGAGCTGGGAGAAGCTCTGCTGGATTCCCCGGATTTTAACGCATGGTGTAAAGACCGTGTCGTACGCGTGAAGTTGGACAGCGGGGCAAGCATTGATGATGCTACCCGGGATCACGCCCGCTATTCCCGCAGCTCCATCAACCGTCTTTCTCTCCGCTACGGGTTAAACCGTAAACCGGCCATGGCGGTTGTGTCTCCCACCGGTAAATTGGTAGTGGGTATAGACGGCTACAATGGTTTTGTGCAGGAGGTGGAGACCATTCTTAAGCAGGGGGTAGAAGATTGCGAGAAAGAGATTGATGCCATGCGTGCCGGACTCTCTGAGCGTGGGTACCGCACCTGGAACTCTGCTCGGGGCAATATGACGCTCTTTGCCAAATTACAGCGTTTTGATGAAAAAAACGATATGGTGTATCTCCGCCAATATGGCGGTAAAGTATCACGCACCAAGCTGAAGCGCTTCTGCGCGGAGGACAGAGCCTATATTCTCCGCTTGCAACGGGAGAAAGAGGAAAAGAAGCAAAAACGCAGGAAACAGCGTATTGAGGCATGAGTAAGTCTGACGAAACCAAGGCGCAAATCATGCGTGCTGCCGTGCAGCTCTTTTCCCGCATGGGCTTTGAGGGCACGGGGCTTCGCGCTATTGCTGATGCTGCCGGGGTGAATCAGGGTCTTATTCGCTACCATTTCGGACTGAAGGCAGATGTGTACCGAGATACGCTTGCCTATGTTTCCGAGCAGTACAACGCCGTGTGTCTGGAGGCTCTGGCAGAGGCGAGGGGCTCCGGCAGCGCGGAGGATATCATTTACGCATGGCTTGCCGCCCCTATCTCCCGCTGGCGCGATGCGTCTGTGGCTTCCGGCGAGGAGGTGCTGATTTTCCTGAACCGCATGGGCTATGAGGCTCCGGAGCTTACGCGCGGTGTGTACGAATCACACTATTCTTTCGCCATACGCGAATGGCAGGAGGCAGTCCGCGCTCATTTTCCCGCTATGCGAGCGGGGGATTGGTACTGGTGCCTGACCAGCCTGCGTGGGATGTACTTTAACATTGTGGTGCATAACGATTTCACCCTCTGGGGTTTACCGTCTATTCAAGATCGAGAGGCTGCGATTTACCGATTGGCACAGGATGCCGTGCATCTGTTGCAGGTATACTCTCAGCGCGGAGAATAATCTGTCTTTTTTCCTGATGAGCGCAGGAATTATGGTTCAGTCCAGGCGGCAGGGTTTACCGGGTTGGGGGATGAGGACCTCCGCTTCCGGCAGGGCGGTGCTGATGGTCCCGCGCATCCACTCCATGGCCTCCGGGTCGCCATGTACCAGCAGCACCTTTTTGGGAGCCAGGCGGCGGGCGTAGTCCACCAGAGCCTCGCGTGTGGCGTGCCCGGAGAAGTCGAAGCTCTCCACGCGGCAGTTGAGCGGGTAAGCCTGCCCGCCTTTTTCGCGGAGCCGCACCTGTTCGCCGTGGGGCGTGGCCTTGATTTTGCCTGCGGGAGAATCCGGGTCGCTGTAGCCCACAAAGAGGATGGCATCCTTCGGGTGCGTCACAATCTGCTCCGCTATGTTGTGGGAGACCGTGTGCTCGCTCATCATGCCGCTGGAGACAAGATAGATATTGCCCGGGGAGGCCACGAGCGGGGCCTTGCCCTGCTTGGGCAGCCCGTGTGTCTCCGTGATATCGCGCAGCCGCAGCCCCGGCTCCATGCGCGGGGTTTCATCTGCCAGCTTATCATAGAGCGCGGTGACTTTGGCACTCAGCCCGCCGAAATAGAGAGGAGCATCCGGAATAAGCCCTTGTTCCTTGAAGCGAGCCAGCTCTCGCAGCAGGCATTGGCTTTTGCCCAGTGCAAACACGGGGATGAGCACCGCGCCGTCGTTTTCCAGCGTCTCGCGAATGGCTGCGGCGAAGCGGCGCATCTCTGCCGCGCGGGTGTACTCCGCCGGGCGGTCTTTAAGTCCGTGTGTGCATTCCATGATGAGGATATCAATGCCGCTCTCCGGGAATCGGGCACCGGGAATGATGGTCTGGTGGTCAAACTGCACATCGCCCGTGTAGAGAATCGTCGTGCCCGCAGCGGATTCCAACTCCACCCCACAGGAACCCAGAATATGCCCGGCATCGTGCAGGGTGGCCAGTACATCTCCGCGACGCCCAATGCGGAAGGGAGAACCATACGGGCGCGGCATCCAGCAGCGGGCGGCGTAATCCAGCTCCGGGTGGGTGTAGAAGGGGTATTCAATGATGCCTTCCTGCACGCGTTTGGCCGTCATCACATTCACGGAGTTATGCAGCATGGCCAGCCCCACGGTGGCGGTGGCATCTGTCATGATGACCTCGGCCGAGGGGTGCTTGTCCTGCAGCACCGGCAGCGTGCCGATGTGGTCCAGGTGCGCGTGGGTCACAAAGATGGTATCCGGCGTGGCGGCTCCGATGAGGCTGAAATCCGGCTGTGCCTCATGCCCCTCCTTTTTGGGGTGCATGCCGGAGTCCAGAATGATGCGGACTCCGTCCATATCCAGCATATAGCAATTGGAGCCTATCTCAGCTGAGCGGGAAAGATTCGTGAAAGTAATCATCTGTCTGTCTGCCCCCTATTGTGCCTCAAGGGGGCAGATTTGTCAATGCTGCGCTGTGTGCAGCTCGGGTATACTGTTTTCCGTGGTCCCGTAAATGTTTCAGATAACAATGTTACCGGATTTTTCAGACCGTTTTCGCGGAGTCTGCCTGTGGGGAGGAGGTGGAAATGACGTTTGTCAGCTGTGATAAAGCGTATAGAGGCAATTCTGTCAGCAGACATGACGGGTGTTGATGTAGCGGCGTTTTGAAAGCTACTTCATTTTGCGCGAAAGGTCGCAGGGATATCCGAACGGCCCTTTCGGGCTGAAAACGTTGGCAATATACTAACAGACTTTTTGCCTGAGTGTTGAACCCTCCTTTCACTTCGATGGGAACGATATTTCCCCTGACGGTACACAAGAAGTCTACCTCTGCTTTAGCATTTTTTTCTTCACTGGCCCAGTAGCATGGCCGTATGGAGCAAGTTGTTCTCATTTCCTGTTGAACAAATTGTTCCGTCAGTGCTCCCTTGAATTCGCTGAAGATATCATTTCCGTCCAGCAGTGTGCCGACATCCAGCTCACACAGTGCAGACAGCAATCCCACATCCAGCATAAAAACCTTGCTGATGCCCGCTTCCCAGTACGTTGACATTGGTAGACGAGGAACCTTGATGCGGGGAACCGGAAGAATCATTCCGGCATCCTGAAGCCATCGCAGGGGCATCTCCAATCCCTTGCGTCTTGCGCCCACATATACTTCGCTGTAAACGAAGCGTTTATTTTCTTTTGAGAGTTGTTGCGGTACGGAGTCCCATACCATATTCAGCTTGGGCAGAATCTCGGTTGGTGCGTGCTTGCTGAAATCGCCGCGGTAATCTGTCAGCAAATTCTGCTGAACCTGACGCACTTCATCAAAGTTGCGTGTCTGTGCGTAGGTTTCAACCGCCTCCGGCATGCCGCCTACATAAAAATAGGTGCGGAGCATGCGAATGTACAAATCCTCGAAGTGTGCCATCATTTGCCAGTCACGCTTATGCAGCAACTGTACCAATTGCTCCTGTTCTGTTGCGAGTAGAAATTCCTCAAAACTCATCGGATACAGGTTCAACCTGTCCACTTTACCGACCGGGAAACCGGTGCCCACGTGATCCGCTACTCCAAGAAGTGAGCCCGCTGCCACAATGGCGTATTCGCGCGCCTCTTCGCAAAAGTACTTCAGCGATGTCAGTGCGGCCGGACAGTCCTGAATCTCATCCAGAATAATCAGAGTTTCACCGGGGATTACCGGACATCTGCCTTCTATGGATATGCTTTCCAGAAGTCGGGGTATATCGAAATCAAGGCTGAACGACCGTCTGGCTCGTTCACTGTTGTCAAAGCGCACATAGGCCACATGGCGAAAATCCCGTTTTCCGAATTCTTTCATCAGCCATGTTTTACCCACCTGTCGTGCTCCCATCAGCAACAGCGGTTTTCTTCGTGGATTTTTATTCCATTTCTTCAGTTCATCCAGCGCAAATCGTTTCATAAATGGGCTTCATTCGCTCTTCTTGATTTAGAGTATATTTCTTTTTTGTTAATTGTCAATACTTGTTTGCAAAAACCCAAGGGACTTTTTGCTTGTGACGTTTCAAAAACCCAAGGGACTTTTTGCTTGTGACGTTTCAAAAACCCAAGGGACTTTTGAAAAAACGCTTTTTTCGGAAGTATAGCGGCCCATTCAGCGAGCATTCCAATACACTTTCGCTTGATTCACCTGCGGCAGATTGAGATAGCGGGAGCGGAGTAAATCTGTGCTGCGGTGTCCCATTTCCAACTGCAACGCGCCCAAATCACGGAAATACGCAGCGTGGTAACTCGCAAAGGTGTGGCGGCACACATCCGGCTGCCAATCGGTGAATCCTGCGGCTTTCCGCAGAGCCCGCCAGCGGTTTTGCCAGTTGCGTGGAATGCGGAGGGCTACTCCTTGTAACTGCTTCTTCTTTCGCAGCGGCAGCACCCGCCCACCCCCCGTCTTACTACCGGAGGCGGAGATGATGACCCGCCCCTGTTCCGGCTGAATGTTATGTTCGCATAACCTCGCTACCTCCTGTGGGCGTATACCGTTATACAGCAAAAGGTGCAGGGAAAAACGCATCTCCCGGTGCTCCGGCTGCTGCGCAGCCTGCTCCAGCCGCTGCACCTCCTGCGGGGTCAGCGGCACAATTTCCTTTTCCTGTATACGTTTCGTTTCGATGCGGCTCACCGGATTCTCCCCGCACCACTCCTGCCGCTGTCCATAGGCAAAAATACTGTGAAGAATCGTGCGCCCCTTGTTGTAACTGTGGTCGCTGCTGCCAAAGGCTTTCTCCAGCAACTCGCGGCATTCCCGCGTGCTCATCCCCCGCAGCGGGCGTTCCGCCACCCCCGCCACCCGCAGCATTCGCCGCACAAAATGTCGCAAATCCCGCAGTGTCGTTGCTCTGCGTCCCGCCCGAGCTTCCACACTCGCCCACGCAGCTTCCTCAAACGACACCGTGTGTTCCTCCGCTCGCACCGCTGCCACCCCTGCGCGAATCACCCGCCGCAGCAGGTGTATCAATTCCGCGCGCTTTTTTCCCTGTGCCGACTCTCCCAGTTCCTCCGTTGTTTCCAGCGTCAATCTGGCTATATCGTTCATATTCAGCGGTAATTCCTTGATGATGTCCTTGGCTGTTTTCATGATTTATTTTGGTAGGTGGGTATGCATTGCGAATGCTG
>JAFQEY010000018.1 GCA_017398765.1 Akkermansia sp. | reverse complement strand
CCCCAGAGGCTGATGCTGGTGCCGTTCATCTTCAGCAGCTTTTTGTCGCGCGACTGGTATTTTTTCCAATCCGGGAATCGGTCTGCCTTTTCGTACTCGATGCGGCTCCATTTTTTGGTGTTGAGCTTCTTGCCGGAGAAGTTGTCTTCAAAGACGAGCACCCAATCATCGGTGGCAAAAGCAAGGGAACAAAGAGAGGTGAGGAGGGTAAGAATGATTCTGGTCATGGCGGTGTGGTGGGAAAGGGTGGTTGGTTGGTGAAAACGGGGCGGGAGACAGCAGCCTCCCGCCCCTCGGGAGATGTTACGGTGTGGTAATTACTTACCAAAGGCGGTCTTGTACACACCCAGCACCTCTTCCCAGGTGCAGGGGCGGGGATTGCCGCCGGTGCAGACGTCTGCCATGGCGGCATCGGTGAGGGCTTCGAGATCCTCTTCCTTCACGCCGATTTCAGCCAGGGTCTGCGGGATGTTCACATCGATGGAGAGCTGCTTGACGGCATCGATAGCTGCCTTGCGGTACTCTTCCTGAGTCATGTTGTCCACGCCTTTCACGCCCATGGCACGGGCGATTTCGCGGAACTTCTCGCCGGTGTAGGGGGCGTTGTATTCCATGACGTAGGGCAGCAGCACGGCATTGGCCACACCGTGCGGGGTGTTGTAGAAAGCGCTCAGCGGGTGAGCCATGCCGTGCACCACGCCCAGCCCCACGTTGGAGAAGGCCATGCCGGTCATGTACTGCCCCAGAGCCATGTCCTCGCGGCCGTCCGGATCGTTCTCCACGGCTTTGCGGAGGCTGCGGGCGATGATTTCCACGGCCTTGATGTTGAGGGTGTCTGCCAGCTCCCAGGCGGCCAGGGTGGTGTAGCCCTCGATAGCGTGAGTCAGGGCATCCATGCCGGTGGCGGCGGTCAGGCCCTTGGGCATGGAGGACATCATATCCGGGTCAACCACGGCCACCACGGGGATATCATGCGGGTCAACGCAGACGAACTTGCGGCGGTTCTCCTCATCCGTAATCACATAGTTGATGGTGGTCTCAGCAGCAGTGCCGGCGGTGGTGGCCACGGCAATCATGGGCACAGCCTTGTTTTTGGTGGGAGCTACGCCCTCCAGGGATACCACATCGGCAAACTCGGGGTTGTTGATGATGATACCGATGGCCTTGGCGGTGTCCTGCGGGGAGCCGCCGCCGATGGCAATCATGTAGTCGGCTCCGGCTGCCTTGAAGGCTTCCACGCCGCCGTTCACCACGGCTACGCTCGGGTTGGCTTTCACCTTGTCGTAAATCTCGTAGGCAGCACCTGCTTCATCCAGCAGGGCGGTCACCTTGCTCACCACCCCGAAGCGAACCAGGTCGGCATCGGTCACGATGAGGGCTTTCTTGAATCCTCGCGCATTCACCTCAGTGATAATGGCGCTGATGGCTCCATGACCATGATAGCTGGTCTCGTTCAGAATAAATCGTTTTGCGGACATGCGTACATGTTAATGAAATTCGTTCATAAATCAATCTAAAAATGCACGGAGTCAAAAAAACGGGCCGGTGGGGTTGACTCTTTCCCGCTTTCCTGTTATGTTTTTCCCTGCACATGAATTACGCGGAACTCATCGTCATTGCCCTGGTGCTGGCTCTGGATGCAACGGTTTATTCGTTCTCCTACGGGCTGATTCTGCGTGTGCGGCGGGCTGTCAGCTCCTTTTGGCTGGCGCTGACGGTGGGGGCTTTTCAGATGGCGATGCCGCTGCTCGGTTTTTGGGGAGGGCAGGAGCTGCGCAACTATGTGGATGCCTGGGCTCCGTGGATTGTGCTGGCTGTGTTTTTACTGCTGGGGTTGGGTATCATCCGCCATGCATGGGGCGGGCAGGAGGATGAGGCAGCTTCTGCCACGCCTTTGGGATTGTTTGCCCTGCTGCTGGTGGGTATTGCCACGGCTATAGATGCCCTGGCTGTGGGGGCTTGCATGGCGCTCGGGGATTTGGTGGGCTGCTGCCTGTGCCCCGGTCAGGTGGTGCTGGCGGCGGGTATCATCGGTATCATCACTTTTGTCTGCTCTTTGTCCGCTTTTCATCTGGCGCGGCTGCTGCACCGGCTGCCCACCCGCTGGCTGGAAACGCTCGCCGGCCTTCTTCTGATTGCTCTTGGTGTGAAACAGCTGTTCTAATCAGAGAGGTAGTTGGAAAATGCCGTAGGCTGCAAAGCCGATGCCGACAAGGGTCACTATCATGGGGGGAAGCTGTGGTATGCCGGAGTCCGTCACGATTGCATCGCTCGGATTCTCCGGATTGTACAGTACCGTGGTGGTGCTGGAGCCGATAACGGAGCAGTCGTAGGCAGAGCCTTTAATTTCATACTCATGGCCCTGTTCATCCGTGTAGCGGTAGAAGCCATCCATCGTGTCGTTGTCGCGGTGGCTGTGAGCTGAGCCTGAGCCGATGCTGATGGAAAAGCTGCGTCTGGGAACTATCCGTACCAGCACCCCTTGGGTTTTAATGCCTTTTTTGCTGAGGCGGTTTGCTTTCCTGAGCCCTGTCAGACCGAAATACAGCATCAGTATGCCGAAGAGGAGGTTCACGTATGGTGCGTATGCGGACATGGGAAAGAGTGTTACGCTGCCAGTCTAGCCAAGCCCGGCAGGCAAGTCAAGAAATTAGCGGCAGAAACCTATTTCTGCTTCGGTGGATAGATGAAAATGGGTTCACTGCTTCCGTTATCCCGTTTGACATTAGCCCCCGGGCTTCTGCTGTAGGTGGCAATGTGCCCATCCGGCGTGAGGGTGAAGAAGTAGAGGTAGCCGTACGAATCGGTGAATTGACCGGGGGTGTCGGTCGTGAGACGGCAGGTTCTGAGGAGCGGTGCCGTGTAGCCGCTGCAGTATATGCGGCGGGTAATCTCCACGGATTTGTTGTCCGGGGCTACACGGAATTGATAGATGTTGAAGGGGCCGAGAGCTTTGTAATTCTGTTTTATGCCGGGGTGACGGCGGCATTCCCAGGTGAGAATGCGGGTGGGGGGATCATAGAAGGCGGCTTTGGGGCGGCGGTGGTATGAGTTGCCGCCGGTGAGGATGGGCTCATCTGCCGGGGCAGGGAAGGGCTGCACACCGTCCATGAGCTTGTGACTCGGCTCTTTGAGCGGGGCTGTGGTATGGATGTAATACAGAAGTTTGGAATCTGAGCTTGCTGCGCGGATATTGTTCAGTGTGCCGTCCGGGTGGAGATTCCATGTCTCAAAGGTGTGGTATTTCTCATCAACGATACCAGAGGGCGGGTACACAAAAAAATAGGGTTTAGCTGCGGTATGAGAGACGGAGATACCGTCACCCCAATGATTGCTGCCGTGCAGTTTGCTGCGCATGAGGGTGGTGAGCTGCATACCATCTGCACTGAGCTTCTGAATTTTTTCCGTATAGCGCGCCGTACCGTCCTTGTTGCCGCGGTTCCAACTCCGTGTGGTGAGTGTGCGGGCGGCGGCATCCCATTGGATGCAGGCCTTGCCGGCAGTTGTGGGAAGTGGCTCGAAGAAGCAGGAGAAAGCGTTTTTTTCCTCGTCTGTCAGTTCGTGACGAATAACCGGGTAATGCGTGCCGCGCTTCCGGCTGATATGGTCAGCAGAAACCGTTGGCAGCAGGAGGAATGTAAGTAGTAGCAGGGCGCGGAGAGACATATTGTTGCGACATGTCAGGCATCGCTTCGGTTCAATTCAGCCGGTGTTTTGGCCATGCTCGGAACTAATGATGTTTCAGTTGTTGCATGCGCTGCTGTATTCCGGACTCCAGTGACTCATAAACCGGAGAAGGTTCAGTCTGTCGAAGTTTGGATGTAAACGTATGCAATTTTTTATCCAGTTGCCGGATGAGTTTATCTATTTCGGTGTTGACCAGACGTTCTGTTAATCCGGCTTTGCTGCCCATGCGGAGAAGCTTTGCCCTGCTTATCCAGTTGAAGTTGTTACGGCCTTCGATTTTCATGGCAAGTCTTGGGGGAAGATTCCGGTAGACGGTGGTGGAGAGCAAATCGTAGGCCGGAGCGAGTCTCGCGCCTTCCTCCTGGTACAGAATAGAAAAATTCTTGGCATGGGCATCACCATTACCAATCAGAAAGATGAAGAGTATGCGTCTCAGAAATTCAATGACATCGCTCGCCGGCAACTCAAGGTCGCGGAGAAGCTGAAAGCATTGCAATAATCGCGGGCCACCCTCAGATTCATATTTGACTGTGGGTTCGAAGCCGAGTAGCTGGCAGAAATCTTCCTGATGCAGCCGCTTCCATTTCCCGGCCACTCGGGTACGGTCATATCGGGTTGTGATGTAGTAGGGGATGCCCTTTACTCTCAGAATATCACAATCTGCTGTGTGAATTCCGCAGGCCTGCGCCAGCTTCATGCAGTAAAACTCGTTGAAGACGCTTTCCGGGAATCGTTCCATACCGGGTTTGATAATATGCGTGGAGGGCGTGCCATTCAACGGTAGCGCCAGCGTGCTTCCCCGCAGGCAGGCTACTAATTTGTCCTGCGCTCCGGCCCCGGATATGTGAACGCCTGCCGCCCCGACGCATAAGGGACGTTCCGGCAGGTTTCTCAGCACCTCATGCGCTTCATCCTCCGTTAATGCTCTGTATTCTTCTGTGGGGGTGCCAATGGGTTCTCTCTCCGGGGGGACCAGTGCTACTGCTCCGGCGCAATCTTCACCAATGCGCTTCAGAAGGGCAAAGATATTCCCCGGAGATATTCCCAGATAATGAGCTGCTCTGGTACGGACGCCTTCATCCGGTAAGAGATTGGAGAAGAACGAAATGACATTTCCGCCACGATGTTCTTTTTCTTCCGTAGGTAATGTGTAGGACAGCGCGGTGGCTCCCGGTTGGTTCAGGTAGTCATCTTCATAGATGAATTTCAGGCGTCCTTTTTCGCTCAATAGAGAGCCAACTCGTACACCATGCAGATAGACGTACAGCGTTTCCATCATTTCACCTCCCATCTGTTCAGCGCGTATATGCCCAGCCCGAGGGCTTCCACCACCTTTATCATTTTATCGACCTGGATGGTTCCTTTCCCGTTTTCCAAATCTGATACGAGACGTATTCCCGTGCCGGCCACTCCGGCCAGCTGCTCTTGTGAAATCCCCTGCGCCTTGCGCGTTTCCCGCACAAGTTGGCCAATGTCTGCCGCTGTTCGTAATTTTTTTCCGAATTGAGTCATTGTTTTTTACTCCTGCTCGGTAATATTTTACAAGTTTTTTTTTTCGTAATCAAGTTTTTATTACCGTACGGGAAAGAAATGTGTAAAAATGTGGAAAAAATTGCGATACATTCCCGCTCGGGAATGAAAATGGCTTTCAAGTGGATTTTTTGAAAATCTGCAAAAAAACTTGCGGAATGGAGCTTTTGGTGGATGATAGTAAGAGAAATGATGAGACGGATATACAAGATAGCGTGGGTGTTTCTGCCGGTGATGCCGATGAACGCCTGCGTAACGGCTGCGGACGTTCCGCAGATTGAGGAGCGCCGCATACAGACCGTGAAGAATGAGGAAGAGTGCCGGAAATTAGCTCGGGCAGCGCAGACCTGTACGTTCATGCACATACAGGTGTGGTCGTGTGATACGGATGAGGTGTGTACAACGCCGCTTACCGCTGCAGAGGTTTGGCGTGTGCGGGAAATCCTTTGCGAACGTTTGAAACCGTATTCCGGCCCGCCGTGTGATTCTGATATCAGTTGGGCTTACCTCAGTCATCTGTCTTTTCTGGATGCCGCCGGTAAAGAAATCCTGCAGATGGACAGCCTTGATTTGACCGATAGTTCCCGGACGGATTGTGATGACCATTTAGGTATCAGCGGATTGGCCTGCGGAGTGGTGCCCGCAGATGACTATGCCTTTATCCGTCTCTTGTTTGAGAAGGCAAAGCGACCGTAGTCAGAAAAATCCGCATGAGATTTGCACTTGCTATACTTGTAGACATGGATATAATGGGCGACAGATGATAAGGTATATCAAGCGT
>JAFQEY010000017.1 GCA_017398765.1 Akkermansia sp. | reverse complement strand
TGCCTCTGTTGGGTGAGCTGGGCTGCTACCGGGACTATGTGCAGGTGGCAGCGCGGATTCCGGCCTTGCGGGAGGATGTGGTGGCTATTTTTGCAGAGGGGGTGCGCAGCGGGAATTACTACGCCTGCAAGTGGTTGCCGCGTCGCTCAGCTCTGTGGGCGGCGGTGCGTGCCGCGCTCGGGATGTGTAACGGTGATTTCCGGCGGGCGGTGGCGGCGGCCTCTCCCACCGTGGAGCAGCTGCTGGCAGCCGGCAAGTCCGAGGCGGTGGAATACGATAAGCTGCCCACGCAGGCTCTTAACCGCTATCGTACTCTGTTTGCGCGGAGGGATAAGGAACGCTTCTTCCGCACGATGGCAGAAAAGAAACTGAACACAGCTGCGGGGTATCCGCATGAGTTGTTCCGCTCCTGGTTCGGCAGGCTGCCGCAGGGGCTCTCGCGGGAGGAACTGAAGCGCATCATCGATGCCCAGTGGCATCATCTGGAAAATTTTTTGCCGTCAGCGGGTGGCGGGATTCTCCCGGTGCTGGACACCTCCGGCTCAATGTGGTGGGGCAGCGCGTTGACACCGCATCAGGTGGCGTACCCGCTGGCACTGTACTGTGCGGAGCGTCTGAGCGGGCCTTTCCGCAACCGCGTGTGCAGTTTCAGCTCGCAGGCGCGCTGGTTGGAGCTGCCAGAGGGTGATTCCGTGACAGACAGGATGGAAGCCTTGCAGCAATACAATATCGCGGAAAGCACCAACGTGGCAGATGTGTTTCGCCTCCTGCTGGAGACGGCTCGCCGCAGCGGGGCAGGGCAGGATACTATGCCCCGTTGCCTGCTCATCCTCTCCGATATGCAGTTCGATGCCGGCGCGGAGTATAGCGAGACTCTCCTGGATAGGTTGCGTCTGGATTTCAAGTATGCCGGATATGAGTTTCCCGCCATCGTCTACTGGAATCTGAATGCCACCAATACCGGTTCACCGGATTCTGTGCATGATAACGTCGCGATGGTGAGTGGGTTTTCTCCGCGCATCCTGCGCGCCGTGTTCAGCGGGGATGTTCAGACCGCCTCCCGGCGCATTCGACTGAATCCGCAGGAGGTGATGGAGAACGCCCTCGCCCCCATCCGCTCCGTCCTCAATTTGTCCCGTTTGACCTCCTTGCCTCGTGCTCTCGCGCACGCTGTCTGCAACGTGACACGCGGGCTGTCGTATCGCACTTGAGCGGACGCATGCCGGAGCGGCTTCGGGGTGAGGTGTTGCGTCAGAATACTGATGAACAAAGGGTAAATACAAGTAAGGAGCTGTGTTTATCCCAAAGGAGACAATAGACCCTGCCATCCCGGCTGTCTGTGGCAGAGAATAGTCCGTCATAGCCGCTAAGCTCATGATAACCTATTTGGAAGTTGTGCTCGCGGGTTAATTTATTCCATGTTTTAAAATGGGTTGATGTCAAACGTATCTCTTCGAAATCCTTATCGGAAATTTCCAGGAAGATGGCATAGTCCCCATTTATGGCTCTTTCATAGTGCCTGATTTCGGTGTTTTTCAGGGTGGGGATGAAATCATGCAATCTGTTTTCCATAGATTGAAGCGATGGGAGGCTTAGCCATATCGCGATGCATGTGAATGTTGATGCTGCGATGATAAACCATGCGCTTTTTTTTAATGCGTATACGATAGGGCTCATCATTTACTTTTGTGTGCGTGTTGTGATAATTTGATTCGTTGAGATGTTTTGACAACTCAATGGGGGGCGTGGGCGGAAGTCCCGGCGAGCGCGAGCGGTTATTTAACTCATGATAAAATACCCTCCCACCATATTGATAAAAATTATAACGACTAAAGGTAATAATAGCAGAAAAAATGATAAAGGCTTGTATTTTTGGTTAAAAAAGAACAAAATAATACAAGCAATCAATAATACACACATCATAAAAGCCTGTCGGATTAACAGTACATCATCGACAGCAATTACAAGTGCAAGCACAAACAATAAGACGAACTGCATATTGTGCAACAGACACAGAAACAGCAGCATGTTCTTTCTCGAAAATACAAACAATAGTGCCGAAATAGCTAAGCAAACGATTGCGTTTATCAGTAAATAAATCATTTTTGCTATAGATTTTGTAACTGCGTTTCCTTTTATTGTTCTGCCCTGTTTTGGCGTCTGTATTTTACGAGTCAGTCTCCCACCTTATATTTGTTTGGCGGAGCACCCATGTGTATCAAAAATGAAATGACATTTTTCAGATGCAATTTTGAGGCCATCCAAACAGCGTGATCCAGGGTTTGTGCAGAGGGTGTTTCTTGTTTTAATAATTCATCTAAATCGCTGCACAAATTCGGAAGAATGATTATACGCAAAATGCTATGACCATCACCTAAATCACATTGATTATTCGTCAATATACGCATAATGTACTGTGTTTCGTTGGTCGCACTTTTCAAAAAAGGTTCTATGTTCTCAAAGGGACCCCTATCACCATACACATCATACTCCGCCAATCCTTCTGCCAGAACCTTATCTAATGCCCGTTGCGCTTTGGGATGAAGCGTTGGGGGTAATGTGTTTTCTCCGGAAGCATTAGTCCTGTCAGAATCATCAGAGGGGGCACTCGGATACTGAACACAAGCATTCAATAATGCAATAAGGCATAATATCGAAAATAATTTATTATGATGACCGATCTTCAGAGCTAACATATTCATCAGGATAATCTTCAAACATTTCGCGTAACTTGTCAAGTTTATTTCCTGGGTTTTACTGTCCCATTTACTGCTTTGCGGTGTGCTTGTGGAAACAAG
>JAFQEY010000016.1 GCA_017398765.1 Akkermansia sp. | reverse complement strand
TCCCTTTCCGACATGCTCAAGGGCAAGAGCGGCCGCTTCCGTCAGAACCTGCTCGGTAAGCGCGTGGACTACTCCGGCCGTTCCGTGATTGTGATTGGTCCGCACCTCAAGATGAACCAGTGCGGTCTGCCCAAGAAGATGGCTCTCAACCTCTTCGAGCCCTTCATCATTCATCGCCTCAAGGAGATGGGCTATGTGCACACCGTGCGCTCTGCCAAGAAGATGATTGACCGCAAGGAAGCCATCGTATGGGATATTCTGGAAGAGGTGACCAAGGGCCACCCCGTGTTCCTGAACCGTGCTCCTACGCTGCACCGTCTTTCCATTCAGGCTTTCGAGCCTGTGCTGATTGAAGGTAGTGCCATTCGTCTGCACCCGCTGGTGTGTACGGGGTACAATGCTGACTTCGACGGTGACCAGATGGCCGTGCACGTGCCGCTGAGCGTGGAAGCCCAGCTGGAAGCCCGCCTCCTGATGCTGGCTCCCAACAACATCTTCTCACCCGCCTCCGGTAAGCCCATCTGCACGCCGACACAGGATATCATTCTGGGGTCCTACTACCTGACGCACACTCGCGCCAAGGAAGTGAAGGAGAAGCAGGACAACCAACACCTGCTGCCCCTCTTCGAGTCCATTTCCGAAGTGGAGTTCGCCATTGCCGCCCGCAAGATTGGCTACCACGAGTGGATTCGCCTCAAGAACCCCGATTACGGCAAGGAGGGCGAGGCTTTCGAGAAGCTTTCCTTCAACCGTGAGAACGTGGGGCGCAAGACTATCGTCACCACTGCCGGTCGTGTGCGTTTCAACGAAATCTGGCCGGATGAAATCGGCTACATCAACCGCAACGTGGGCAAGAAGCAGCTGGGTGAAATCATCTGGCGCTGCTATCAGGCCTGCGGTCAGAAGCGCACCGTGGAGACTCTGGATGCCCTCAAGTCCCTGGGTTATAAGGAGGCTACACGTTCCGGCTGCTCCATTGGTATCGTAGACATGGTGGTGCCCGAGGGCAAGGATGAGATGATTGCAGATGCCTACGAGCAGGTCGCCAAGGTGACCGAGCAGTATGAGGAAGGCCTCATCACCAACGGCGAACGCTATGAAAAGGTGGTGAACATCTGGTCCTCTACGACCGATGCCATCCAGAAGGACCTCTACACCAAGCTGGAATACAACAGCGGTTCCGCCGTGGCCAGCCCGCTCTACATGATGGTGGACTCCGGTGCTCGTGGTAACAAGGCTCAGATTAAGCAGCTCTCCGGTATGCGCGGTCTTATGGCCAAGCCCTCCGGTGAGATTATTGAGCGCCCCATTACCTCCAACTTCCGTGAGGGTCTCTCCGTGCTGGAGTACTTCATCTCCACCCACGGTGCCCGTAAGGGTCTGGCCGATACGGCTCTGAAGACGGCTGACTCCGGTTACATGACCCGTAAGCTCGTGGACGTGGCTCAGGATGTCATTGTGCGCGATGTGGATTGCGGTACGGAAAATGGTATCACGATGACCGCCATCTATGACGGTGAGGATGAGATTGCCTCTCTGTCCACCCGTATCTATGGTCGTGTGACCTGTGATGATATCTATGACCCGACCACGCGTCAACTCATCGTGGCGAAGAACGAAATCATTACCGACGAAGCCGCCAAGAAGATTGAGAACGTGGGTATCGAGAAGGTGAAGGTACGTTCCGTGCTCACCTGCGACCTGTCCAAGGGCTGCTGTGCCAAGTGCTATGGTCTGAACCTGGCAACCGGCAAGAGCGTGAAGGTGGGTGAAGCCGTGGGTATCATCGCTGCTCAGTCCATCGGTGAGCCCGGTACCCAGCTGACCATGCGTACCTTCCACGTGGGTGGTACTGCTACGGCTGCTGCTAACCGTCCCGAATATGTGGCCAAGTCCGCCGGGCGTCTCATTTATGATGAGAACCTGCGTGACCGCTGCGTGGAGGATGAGAACGGCAACATGGTTGTGCTCTGCAAGAACGGCAGCGTGAAGATTTACGATGCCGAGGGCAAGGAAGTGGAATCCTACTCGCTGACCCTGGGGGCCGTGCTGCGTGTGAAGGACGGTGACAACGTGGAACCCGGTCAGATTATTGCCGAATGGGATCCCTTTGCCATTCCCGTTATCGCTGAGGTGAGCGGTACAGTCGAGTTCCAGGACATGATTGAGGGTATCACCTGCCGCACGGATTCAGCACACTCCGATTCCGGTAAGGGTACGACGGTCATCATCGACCACCGTCAGGATTTGGCTCCGCGTGTGATTGTGCACACCGCCAAGCCCGGCTCCAAGCAGGACAAGCCGCGGGTGTACGCCATTCCCACGGGGGCTTACCTCGTGGTAAACGACAAGCAGAAGATTTCTGCCGGTACACAGCTGGCCAAGACACCCCGCAAGGTGCAGAAGACAAACGATATTACCGGTGGTCTTCCCCGCGTGGCAGAGCTCTTTGAAGCCCGCCGCCCGAAGGATACCTGCACCCTGGCTGAGATGGACGGTATCGTCGCCATCGATGATGCCATGATTCGCGGCAAGAAGGTAGTGACTATCTACCGCGATGCCGAGGCTCGCGAGGCTGCCACCAAGCGTCGCCGCCGTTCCTCCAAGCTGGAAGAGCGAGATGAGAATGAAGGCACCATCTCCTGTAAGCACCTGGTACCCATGGATCGCCACATCATTGTGCATGACGGTGACTTTGTGCGCGCCGGTGAGCCGCTGTCTGACGGTACGGAGGCTTCGGATGAGATTCTGCGTATCTGCGGCAAGGAAGCCCTGCAGGAACACCTTGTCAACAAGGTGCAGCAGGTTTACCGCGTGCAGGGTGTGGAAATCAATGACAAGCATGTGGAAATCATCGTTTCTCAGATGCTCCGCAAGGTACGCATCAAGGACCCGGGAGACACCGGTCTGCTCTGGGGCGATGAGGTTGACCGTACCACGCTCAGCCGCATCAACAAGGAGACGATGTCCATGAACGGTCGTCCTGCTGATTATGAGCCCATCCTGCT
This sequence comes from Akkermansia sp., assembly GCA_017398765.1. Lineage (GTDB taxonomy): Bacteria > Verrucomicrobiota > Verrucomicrobiia > Verrucomicrobiales > Akkermansiaceae > Akkermansia. Next base: position 2,106 of record JAFQEY010000016.1, on the reverse strand, counting down.
CGGTATCACCAAGGCTTCCCTCAAGACGGATTCTTTCATCTCTGCCGCTTCGTTCCAGGACACCACGCGTGTGCTTACGGAGGCCTCTACACTGGGCAAGGTAGATATGTTGGAAGGCTTTAAGGAAAATGTGATTCTGGGGCACCTTATCCCGGCCGGTACCGGTTTCAACAAGTACCGCAACATCGTGGTGGAAGCCGCGCCCGGGGCCACCCCCATTCCCCGTGCCACGTACTATGAGGAAGAGGAGGAGCTCCCCATGTCGGAAGATGCTATCTCCGTGGGTTCTGATGACTGATAAGGGCCTATAACAAACTAACTCTCGACCACCCGGTGCAACTGATGCTGCACCGGGTGGTTTTTTCTGAACGCTTACACGATGCGTTCAACAATGATTCGGGCTGTTCCCGATGGCAAGGAGCACCGGCAGGTCTGTTGAACGGTTCTGAGCATTTCTCTGTTCCGCAGGCAGTTCACAAAATGTGTGTCAATCTGTCCGGTGCAAACGTTCCGACCAGGCATCCGCCCGCCGAAAAACTGCCTAATCTGTCATCGGTGGTCAATCGGCAATTGTTCTCGTATAGAACGCGCCGTTGTCTCTTAACTGAATAGACTTTTCTCTTGTTTGTCTCGCAGAGATATTATTATGGTAATAAAATAGCGAAAAGATAATTTACAAACAGTTTTTTTTGTGATATAACGTAGGGCGTGAGCGATGAATGCAAATCTTTCAGGGCTCTGCATAATGCGAGCGACAGGAATATGGTGCAAAGCCCGGTATCAGCGAAAGGCAGAGAGAAGAAAGTCTCTGTTGTTATGTCTCGTAGTGAGATGATAGATTGTAGTGTACGCGTGGAGCTTCCGGCGCATGACTATGCGGTGCTGGCGAAGATTGCTGCTCAGGAAGGGGTGTCGGTGGATGTGTTGGTGGCACAGACCGTGGCAAAGTTGTTGCAGTAATTGGTTTTGCATTGAGTATGCGGAGTGAGAGAAATCTTGACTTTGCGGGTTAGTGTGCTAGAATGCAAAGCATGACGCAGAGTGCGGATCAATCGGACTTCAAGGTGATGGTCAAGCGGTGGCTCAAGAGTCATCGGTTGGACTATCGCTGGGTGGCAGAGCAGTGTGGCGTGTCTGAAATTACGGTGCGCAACTGGATGAGTCAGAAGAATATCCCGCCACTTAAACTGCAATTATTGGAAAAGGTGATGGTGCAGATGCCCGCGGCGGGAACTCCGGCAGAGCAAGAAGTCCCCGGTGTGAAGGTAAATGCCTCTCTGGCACTGACGATACAGCTGGTGCCGGAGCTGTATACCCGGCTGGCAGAGCGGGCTGCGGCACAGGGAATGACCATGGAAGCCTTGGTGGCGCAGGCTATTGCCCAACTGGTGCAGCCCCCGGATGCTGCAACGGCGGCAGCCCTGCGCAGCCGCAAGGTGATTCTGCCCACCGGACGCTGAGCAACTTCTCCCCCCCCCCCCCTACATCACTCTGACGTATGATAAACACGCCTGCTCTGCCGGAGAAAGCCGTACTGGGCAGCTGCGAGATTCGTGCCGTGCTGGGGCAGGGAGGTGGCGGCATAAGCTACCTGGCGTATGACCGCGCGCTGGAGCGGGACGTGGTCATCAAAGAGCATTTCCCCATGGGGCTCTGCCTGCGCATGGAGGGTAGTGCTGAAGTCGAAGCCCCGGATAAGGTGCTCTACAGCCGCTCACTCGCTACTTTTTGCCGAGAGGCGCGCATTCTGGCCGGCTTGAATCACCCGAACGTGGTGAAGGTGCATGATATTTTTGAGGGTAGCGGCACGGCGTATCTGGTGATGGAGTATGTGGAGGGCAGCACGCTGAAAGAGTGGTTGCCGCGCCATGCCGGGGCTGTTTCTGACGTGCAGCGGGTTTTAGAACAACTGTTGCGCACACTGCACTACCTGCACGGCAACAGTGTGCTGCACCGCGATATCAAACCCGGAAACATCATCATCCGCGAGGACGGACAGCCCATCATCATCGATTTCGGTTCCGCGCATCTGGGTACGGCGAATCATACCCTTACGCCCGTTGGCTCGCCCGGCTATGCTGCGCCGGAGCAGTTCAGCCCGAAAGG
>JAFQEY010000015.1 GCA_017398765.1 Akkermansia sp. | reverse complement strand
GCATGGAGGTTCTGCCGAATATTACGCTCTACGGAGAGGGCGAACGGGCAAAAGATGCCGGTGGGATATGAAAAGCCCCCAAACGCCGAACCATGCTGCCAGCAAACAAGCAGCCAGCACCGGAATCGGAGCCAGAAAACTGAGAGTTTCCCCGGGGAGATAGCAATAGGACAAGCCCTCAGCCCACAAAACAGGCAAGCGTTGTCCTATGCGTGGAACGCGGTTCGAATGAGCATAAAAGGAGGAGGCACTACGCACCGGCTCCGAAGCCCCGCGCGGCAGCAATTGCAAATGATAGGGGCTACCGGTGCTTTTCGAGTTGCCCCAGTCAATAGCCAGCACCTCTGCCGGCACAACCTGACCCAGAGCAAGAGCCATGAGAGGGCGGCTCAGCGGCTGCCACAAACACAGAACACCCGCAGCACCGCCCAAAAGCAACAACAGGCTGAAGCGGCGAGCCCCACCCCCCGCCGGAGCAACACTCGTGGGGAGCTCAGAGCGTAATCCGCTACCGGGATAATGAAGCTCCAAATCACGCCACACTGCCGCCAAGGCGTACGGAGAATCCGTATGCAGCACTGTCAGGAATGATGAGCCCCCATCCCGGCGCGACAGGAGCAGGCGCAGAGCAAACAAACCGTCCGCCGTTTGCTCCCAGTCAAAGCGCAGAATCTGCGCTGCAAGCCACCCCCGGCGGCTCATTCTGATACCGAAACAATGAAACGCCGCCACTACCCCGGCGTGTTCCACCTGAATCATGATTTCCCCAAAAATTCTCCCGACCAAAACCGACAAAGGCCACAAGAGAAGCAAAGCCGCCCCGCAACTCAGCAACATAACATCCGTATTCGGTGCACGGAGAAGAAAAAAAATGCTGAACCCCAGACAGAGCAGAAAAAGAAGAGCACACGCTCCGCCCAGCAGAACGTGTCTCGGCTGACGCGTCGGGACACGGTGCACCATCTCAGCTTTCCTCCGGAGGCAGCATAAATAACAAGCGCGCCAGCCCATGGTGAGACACCTCGTGCCACAGGGCTTTTTCCATGCCGGCCACACGCTCGGCACGCGCTTCGGCGGAAAGCGACTCGTACTCCTCTGCACCCAGGTTTTCCAACAGACTCTGCGCAGCCATGCGAGTCACCAATTCCTCCCAGAATACCGACTCCCGATACTCATCTACCACATCAGAATAAAAAGCCTCATCCACATACGGGCGTTTGAAAAACCAATATCCGCAATCCGGGTTCAGCTCCATATCACGAGCAATAGAGGGTACGGAGCGAGCGGCTTTCAGCAGCTCTACCAACAAACGCTGCCAGGCATCTGCGCGGGCATCCCGGGTTTCCGGCATAGCCTGCCCCAGAACGGTAAGAGACATGGCACACACCTCTGCCAGGTGGCGCATTTCCTTCTCCGTCAGCTCCAGTGTAACCTTCGGCATTGTCTGAGAAAAGAATCAAATCAACCCCAGCTGCATGCGGGCTTCCTCCGACATCATATCCTGGTTCCAGGGCGGGTCCCACACAAACTCCACATCCACAGCCTTTACCCCCTCCAACGCAGAGATATTGATTTCGGCCTCAGCCATGATGTGCGGCCCCATGCCACAGCCGGGGGCAGTCAGCGTCATCTGCACATTCACCTGGCTTCCGCCTTCCTGCTGAGGAATGACCTCGACGCCGTAAATCAACCCCAAATTCACAATATCCACAGGGATTTCAGGGTCATAGATATTGCCCAGAACTTTCCAGACGCGCTCCTCGAGCGTCAGATTCTCATCTGACTCAACCACGGATTCCGCAGGCGGGATAATACCACACCGTGCGGCCTCCTCGCGGGAGATGCGCACCAGGCCGATGTCTGATGCAGCGGTAATATAATTACCCAGCATCTGGGTCACATAAATACGCGACCCCTCCGGCAGAATGACGGCGTTCCCCCCCGGAATCTGAATGGCGGCGGCCTCCGCCTCGGTATACACTTCCTGATTCAGCATAGCGTGCAGGGAATTATGGCAGAATTCGCCCCACATGCAAGGCTAATTTCCGTTCACAACCGCAAAATCATTTCAACAAATGCCCAGCCACGAACCAACATAGGCAAACAGATCGTAGAGACAGAGAGCGCAGAGCCGGACATCCTGCAAAAACCCGGCCGAATTCACCACCCCGAAGCAGCAGAGAATCACCACCAGAATCCCCACATTGGCCAGCATGACCAGCAGCATGGAAAACAGCAGACCGTTCTCCAGCATATCCGGCTGCTCGCGGGGAATAATCCACACCGTCCAATACAGGTGAAAGGTCCACCAAAAACCAAGGCCTCCGTATAACCATGGACCGAACGCCTCAAAAGGCCACCAGTAATTCACGCAGGACAACACGCCCAGCCAACAGAGCATCCACAGCGGTACAAAATACGGAGACAGAGCAATGAAGAGGTTGTCCGCATCTGTCTCCACATAGCCGCCGCTTCTGTCTACGTGCACAGCCTGCACGCGGCCGAAACTCACGAGAGCCGCCAGAGCGTGTGTCAGCTCATGCCCCAGGACATACACGTATACCAAAGCAGATTCCAGCACCAGCGATATTTTGAGCGAGACAAAGAGCAGCCCCCCCATGAGGGAAAACCAAATCGGCACCGACAGCCAGAATCCAATATCACTCATGGCGGGGGCGGCGTGATACAACTGCATCATCAGCGCAAACACCAGAACCACGGAAAGAGGCAACAGAACAAACAGCGCAAGAGCCAGCCGAACTACCCGTTTCAGACCGTGAGCAGGTTCCCAGTCCTGCACCTCCTCCCCATAGCTTCCGTAAAAGTCCTGCCCGTAATACGGCACCGCCACGTTGCGCAGATAGTTGGCGTGTGCCCTTGTTCTACGGAACAGGCTGCGAACCGGCAGAACCTCCAGATGCTCCGCCTCAAGCGGATTATCAAGCTCCAGCCGCCAATCTCCGTGCCGAGCATCCGGCTCCTGCGGTGCAGCCTTGCGCCGGCGAGCCCCCCTGACCAATCTTCTGACCATTACTCTGCCGGGCGAATATCCTGAATCGAAATGGCCACGGAGACACGTCCGCGCCACACATTGCGGTCAATAGTAAACGCAATATCCCACGGCGGGTCAGGCAAGCGGACACTGCCGCCGTTGAAATACATGGCATCACACTCACAGTTACCCTGCCGCAAGGAGAGCCGCAGGTGATTGCCCTGCAAATGTCTGGGGGCATCGGAAAGCATTACTCCCCGGGTCATGAACACGGGCTGAGGATTGGAATTGCCGAATGGCTCCAGCTGTTCATAGCTGTCCAGCAGTCCGAGCGTCAGCTCCGGGAAAGACACCTCTGCGTCCACCTCCAACACGGGTTTCAGCTTGTCGGCAGAAACCGCAGCCGCCACGTACGCATCAAACTTTTGCCGGAAAGCATCTATCATCTCCTCGCGGATGACCAGGCCCGCCGCCATCTCATGCCCACCGCCTGAAATGAGGGTATCTGAGCAATAGTGAATTGCCTGCACCAGCGAAATACCGGGAACGGAACGCCCGGAGCCCTTGCCCAGTCCGGTATCATCCAATGAGATGATAAAGGTCGGTTTGTGGTAGCGACGCATCAGCAGGGAAGCCACAATCCCCACCACACCGGGATGCCAGCTGCGAGAGCCCAGCACAATCACCCTGTCCTTCTCCGGGCTGAAATGCCCACACTCCAGCATCTCCATGGCCTCACGGCGGATTTTCTCCTCCTCCAGCTGGCGGGCGCGGTTGTGTTCCTCCAGACGCTGCGCCAGCAGCATCGCCCGCGCCGGGTCATGAGTCATCAGCAAATGCAGAGCATCCATGGGGCTGTCCATACGCCCGGCTGCATTCAAACGCGGCCCGATGCGGAAGGAAACATGGCTCGCACTGGGTCGGCGGTTCAGTTCCGTCACCCGGTTAATTGCCTGGATTCCCACATTTCCGCCACGTTCCATCACCCGCAAGCCATGCCGTGTCAGCAGCCTGTTCTCACCCACAAGCGGCACAATATCCGCCACCGTGGCAGTGGCCACCAAATCCAGATACTGTTTCAGGTCAAAGCCGGGCAAACGGCGGCGTTTCAGCATAGCATGCGCCAGCTTGAACACCACACCGGCACTGCAAAGATATTTGAACGGGCTATCCGGCTCCAGTTTGGCATTCACGACGGCCACGGCAGGCGGTCGGCCCAGCGGACCTCCTTCATGATGATCCAGAATTACCACATCAACCCCCATTCCGTTCAGGCGTTGCACCTCTGCGACAGAGGAGGTACCGCAATCCACCGTAATCACCAGCTGAGGTACTTCCCCGCACTTCTCCACAGCGTGGGCAATGCCCTCCTCGCTCAAGCCGTAGCCCTCACGCGTGCGGACAGGGATGAAGTAATCCGTGCGAATACCATAAGCGCACAACACCGTGTGCAGCAACGTCACCGCACTCACTCCGTCCACATCATAATCACCGTAAATGCAGACATGCTCACCCTCATCTGCCGCACGGAAGATGCGCGTCACGGCAGCATCCATCTCCCGTAGCAAAAACGGGTCTTCCAAATCTGCCAGACGAGGATTCAGAAAGCGCAGAGCTGCCTCCCGCCCGCAGACGCCGCGCTGCGCCAGCAGACGCCGCACCAGCCGGGGCAGTTGGTTATTCAGCTCAGTTCCGAAATCATCATCACCATCCGCCGGGCGAAGCACCCAACAGAACTTCATACTCATGCCAAAACTTTAACATCTCCCCCCCAACACGTCAAGATTGAATTATCAGGCAGACACACAGCTCACGCTGACGCCGCATTAACACCAGACCTGCAGCGGGCATACAGGTGAATAGCCCCCACCAAGGCCACATAGGAAACCAACTCGGCAAACTCCTCCACTATCATATTATTCAGAACACGCTCGCCATAACAGCCTATCAGCATGCCCACCACTATCAACAGCACATTCCACACCGGAACAGCTGTTTTTCGCAGCACTTCAACCAGCTGCAGATACAACTTCCCGAACAGAAAAAACGCCGCCGTCGCAGCCATGTAGAGCCCAAAGAGCACTCTCGCCACCCACCCATACGGAATCTCCCGCCACTTGTAGAATTCATTCACTGCTCCGGGCTTGGCAAAAAACAGAGTTCTGCCGCAGTTCACCTCACGCAATATCATTATCAACAGCACCATGGCCACGAACACAAAAAACGTGCGGTGATTCCGCGCTCTCAGGCAGAAAAACACCCCTAGTGCCAAAGCAGCCAGTTGCATATTTTCCACCACACCATTTTCATATCCGCACTCCACGGGAAGATATGTCCCCAAGGGTACAGAAAGAAAAGCAGTTATCATAGAAATCAATGCTGCCTTATGCCACCGGAAATCCCATGTAATCAACTCATTCATCATTCTTTTTCACCATTAGTTAAAACAGCCAGCAAACGCAGAACACGCTCCCCGGGTAAAATACCCAACTGCATGCGGTTCATGATATAAGCGAAGGAGATTCCGCGCTCAGGAATACAGAAAGCATGGCAGCCACCAGCCCCGGCATGACCGAATCCTCCCCCCGGAAAATATTCTTTCGGCTCCACCATGGCACCGCAGCCAAAGGCGGTGTGACACAGCAGCGTACGGTCAAAACCGGAAACTTGCCTCGCGCCCATCTGCTCTGCCACAGCAGGCGCAAAAGGAGAATCCCCGCGCCTGTTCATCAACAGCTGATAAAAGCGGGAAAGCCCCCGTGCAGAGGCGACAGCCCCCTTGGCGGGAGAACCGCTGCGCCAGGCGGCGGGCGTGTTCATCTCTCGGGGGGAATCATAGCCCACCACACTGTGAAAAGCTCGGTACACGTGACTTCCGGCGGTAAAATAAGCACCGTAAAATGCATCCGTCGGCATCTTACCGCCGGGGAGACGGGGAGCCTGCAGATGAGCAATCCTTGGCAGCACCTCATCCGGCACATGGCCAAGATACAGCTCTAAGCCCAGCGGACGGCGAATGCGGTATTCCCAATAATCGCATATCCGCCCACCGTTCAGTTTCTGCATCAGAATATCCGCCAGCGGGCCAAAAGTCTGGGGGTGATACCCATATACCATATCCGGCGCGCTGCGCTCAAACGCCACGCGGAACGCATCCAAATCCTCCATGGGCAGGGGATTTTCCAACGCCGCAAGCCCCAGTTGGTGAGATAAGAACTGAGCCACGGTGGCACGAGGGCGCGGGAACTCCGGCCAGATTTCTCCCAGCATCAGGCGAGCATCCTGCCCCTGCTCCGCCAACGCATTCAGCAGACAGGCGGCAGCCACCGCCTTGGTTGCGGAAAACACAGGCACTAGCGTATCGTGCCCCCAAGGCTGCCCGGGGCGAGCATAACCACCGCTGAGACACAGCAGCTCTTCCCCATCCCTATATAGGGACAAGGCAGAGCCGGAAGTCGGTTCCGCAGCAAGAAGCGACTCAAAAACTCTCTGTAAGCGTGTCATGCTTGTTTCCTGAGACTGATGATACAGGCCTTTCCATTCTCCACGCGGAAACTTATCTCCCAGGGGCGAAACAGCAGATGGTACACCCGCTGCGCGTCGTCCTGATATGCAGGGCGCGGATCCTGCGCCAGAGTTTCCTCCAATGCCGCTACCCACTCTGCCGGCTCGTCCGGTCTGGCCGTCTGCCACTCCACCTGCAGGAGCGGACGCGCTACACTGGTGAAACCACCCGCCGCCTCCGGGATGGAATCTGCATAGGGGACGTAGGGTTTTATATCATAAATGGGCGAACCATCCACCATATCAGCCCCGGAGACGCGCAATACAGGGCCGGGCTCAACGGATAGCAATTTCACCACGGAAAGCCCCAGTCCGTTGGGGCGAAAAGGAGAGCGCGTAGCAAAGACACCCAGCCGCGTATTACCACCCAAACGCGGAGGTCGCACCGTGGGATGCCATGTCTCGCCGTTGTGGTGAAACTTCCAGATTAGCCAGAGATGGGAGAAAGCCTCCAGGCCACGCACACATTCCGGATTGCGGTATGGCGGCTCAAAAATAATTTCGCTGATGACATGCGGAGCGAGATTGCCTTGCCGCGGCACGCCGAATTTTTCAGCGTAGGGGCTGCGTATGTGTGCAATAGGCTGCATGACGAAAAAAGCTTCACAGAGAAAAGAAATCACTCATGACCCGCTCATACACCGGGCGTTTGAACTCCGGGAGAGAGGACAGGTCAAAATCCGCAGGCTGCACCCAGCGGTAATCGCGGAATTCCTTATTATCCAACCACGGCTCGGCATCATCCCGGTGCATGAGGCAGAGGAAATAGTGCTGCTCCTGCCCGGCATAGGGTATACCGCGCTTACGCAGCACACGCTCCCGTTCTTTCGGCGGATAATCATAGCGGTAAGGTCCCGTTTCAGCCACCACTTCGTACTCATTCGGGCGGAAACCGGTTTCTTCCATTCCCTCACGGCAGGCGGCCATGCGGGGAGCCTCACCTTTCTTGATACCACCTTGCGGGAACTGCCAGGCCCCGGGCTGTTTGGAGCGTTCGCAAATCAGCACAGTTCCGTCATTTCGCTGGTAAATGATGGCGGCGTTCGGGCGGTAGAGTTGACTGTTCGGCATAAATGAAGAGAGAGTTAGCAGTTAATATCAGCAGTCCAGAGTTCCTCACAGGCATCGGAGGGCATGCGCCAATCCCCACGCGGAGAAAGTGCTATCGTGCCCACCTTGGGACCATCCGGCACACAGCTGCGCTTGAACTGCTGGCGGAAGAAGCGAGTCAGGAACATGCGCAGCGTGCGGTCTATGAGGGCTTCATCAAACTCTCCGGCAAAGGCTTTCTGCGCCAGAAAACGCAGTTTTTCCGGCTCAGCTCCATATTTGATGAAATGGTACAGCAGGAAATCGTGAATATCATAGGGGCCGAGAATGTCCTCCGTTTTCTGCTCCATGCTGCCGTCATCCGCCGGGGGCAGCAGCTCCGGGCTCACGGGTGTCTCCACCACATCCCGAAGTGTCGCGGCAAGCTCCGGGGAGCTGTGGCGGGCTTCATACTCCAACAAACAGCGGATGAGTGTCTTAGGCACGCTGCAATTCACCCCGTACATACTCATGTGGTCGCCGTTGTAGGTAGACCAGCCCAGAGCCACTTCAGAGAGGTCTCCGGTACCCACCACCATGCCTCCGGTCTTGTTGGCGAGATTCATGAGTATTTTCGTACGCTCACGCGCCTGCACATTCTCATAGGTATTGGTGCGCAGCGCGGGGTCAAAATCCAAATCCCTGAAATGCAGCAGGCAGGCTTCGCGGATATTGACCTCCTTCATCGTCACCCCCATGGCTTTCATCATCGCCAGAGAGTTATTATACGTGCGCCCCGTGGTACCGAATCCGGGCATCGTCACCGCCAGGATACAGGAAGTATCCCGCCCCAGCAAGCGGCACACGCGCACACAAACGAGCAAGGCCAGCGAGCTGTCCAACCCGCCGGAGACACCCAGCACCATTGTTTTGGCATGTGAGTGTTCCACTCGTTTCGCCAGAGCGGCAGCCTGAATATTCAGAATGTCCTCACACCGGGCGGAAAAATGCTCCGGCTCCGGCACAAAGGGGCGGGCAGGCAGATACGCATACTGCAAATCACAGCGGTTGTCCAACACGCCGAGCGACACACGCCGCACCGCAGGCAGCATCTCCTGCGCCCGCGATACGTTGAACGAACTGTCACTCAAGCGGGCATTACCCAACCACGCCACATCCGCATCGGCATAGATAACACCGTTTTCACGGCTGAATCGCTCATTCTCCGCCAACAGGCGACCACGGCAGGCAATCAGCGCATGACCGCTGCACACGGTATCCTGAGTGCTCTCACCCACACCGGCGGAGGCCTGCACATACGCCGCCACACAGCGTGAGCTCAGCCCTGTTACCAACTGTCGGCGGTAGTCGGCTCCGCCCACCAATTCCGGCGCGGCAGCAGGATTCAGTATCACGCAGGCACCTTGCAATGCCAGACGGGCAGAGGGCGGGATAACGCTGCCGGAATCCGCTCCCACTTCCACCCCGAAACACAAACCTGCACCATCGGAAAAAAGCAAATCCGTACCCAGCGGCACCGACCCCTGTCCGGGGAGTTCCACGGCATCCACCCGCAGCTCACCGGCAGGGCGGAATCGGCGCGCCGCATCATTATCACGCAAGCAGGCCACCACCCCGGCAGGGACAAGGCCAAGGACTCTACCCTGCTTCACCACGGCTGCCACATTATAAAGAGCATCCTCCACCAACAGCGGGAGCCCCACCACAGACACGGCGTTCAAAGCGGCGGTTTCCTCCGCAAAACGCAGTAATCCCCTCACAGCGGCCTGCTGCAAGCGGGGCTGAAAGAACAAATCGCCGCAGCTTGCTCCGGTCAGGCTCAACTCCGGGAATACCACCACTGCTGCACCGCCGGACACCGCTGTGTTCATCGTCTCCACCAGTGTTGAAACATTGGAATCAACATGCGCTACGCGTACACGTGGTGTCGCTGCCGCCAGACGATAATAGCCGTACGTTTTCATCATATCTATCTACGTGCGCCTATTTTGCCAGAAACCAAGGCAATCGTCAATCCTGTAAATACGCTCAGCAAGGCAGGCACAGGATAAACGGGGTGATGGAATACCCGCCGGAACAAGTTTGGCAGCGGCGTATTCCCATGGCTGTTTTTGAGTGGGTCAGGGGGGAGCCGACATCCCATACTGCGAATATGAAAATGTTTTCTGACTCAGAAACGACGGATATGTTCGGTGCTCTCGATATGGCAAAACCCATGCCGACAGAGGTTATTCCCGATCAGCCGATGCGCCCGGCTGATGCACTGGAACTGATTAAGGAAGAATTGATGCTGGATGGTAATGCCCGGCAGAATCTGGCAACTTTCTGCCAGACATGGGCAGACCCGCAAGTTCACAGGCTCATGGACTTGTGCATCAGCAAGAACATGATTGACAAAGATGAATACCCCCAGTGTGCCGAAATTGAACAACGCTGTGTACGCATGATTGCCGCCCTCTGGCATGCCCCCGACCCGCAGTCCTCCATAGGCTGCTCCACCATCGGCTCGAGTGAGGCTTGCATGCTTGGCGGTCTTGCTGCTCTGCACCGCTGGCGCGCTCGCCGTAAAGCGGCTGGCAAGCCGGCGGAGCGTCCCAATCTGGTCTGCGGTCCGGTCCAGATTTGCTGGCATAAGTTCTGCCGCTATTGGGATGTTGAGCTGCGAGAGGTTCCCATGGCTGAGGGGCGATACTGCATGTCACCGGAAGAGATGCTCAAGCGGGTGGATGAAAACACCATCTGCGTGGTGCCCACTTTCGGGGTCACTTACACCGGGCTCTACGAGTTCCCGGAGGATATCTGCCACGCGCTGGACAAGCTGGCTGAATCCGGCGGCCCGGATGTGGATGTTCACGTGGATGGTGCCAGCGGGGGCTTTCTGGCACCGTTCTGCGCCCCACACATTCCGTTTGATTTCCGGCTGAAACGTATCAAATCCATCAGCTCCAGCGGTCACAAATACGGGCTGGCACCGCTGGGCTGCGGCTGGGTGATATGGAGACACAGAAATGACATGCCGGCGGAACTCTGCTTTGAGGTAAACTATCTTGGGGGGAGTGTGCCCACCATCGCCCTGAATTTCTCCCGCCCCGCCGGTCAGGTGATTGCTCAGTACTACAACCTGGTGCGCCTGGGTATGCAGGGGTACCGCCGCATACACGAGGCGGCTTATGATGTAGCAGGCTATCTGGCTGAAGAGATTGCAAAACTCGGTCGATTTGACTTTATATGCACCGGCAGTGCAAAACGCGGAATCCCGGCGGTGTGTTTCCGCATGAAACCCGACTTCCACCCCGGCTATAATCTCTATGAGCTGTCCGATCGCCTCCGCACCCGCGGCTGGCTGGTACCGGCATTCAGCCTCCCCCGCCCCATAGAGCATGTGGTGGTCATGCGCGTCATGGTACGGCGCGGGTTCACCATGGATATGGCTTCACTGCTGCTGAAAGATATGCAGCGCAGCATGGATTTTCTGGCGCACCACTCACCGGCACAGCACCTCGAGGAAAATGATGCCATGAGCTTCAAACACACCTGATGCCACGCGGCCCACGAGTACCGTGCACCGGAGCAACCCGCACTGTCAGATGGGGAATTATGGTCTTCTTCCCCCCCGGCAGCTGCGGGTTCTTGCTGCTCTTGCGCCGAGCCTGCTCCGCTTTGGAACCAGGCTCCCGGCATCGGTTCAGACCAAGGTCATGATATCGCGTAAAACCGCCAGGCATTTATTGTTCTCCGACTCACTGCCAATGGTGATGCGGATATATTCCGGCAGGCCGTACCCCCCCATGGGGCGGGTAATGACACCGCGAGCAAGAGCTTCGGCATACACCTTTGCCCCGTCGCCCACGCGCACAAGAATAAAATTCGTATGGCAGGGTATGTACTCCAGCCCCAAGGCATCAAAGGCCGCATAGTACGCAGCGCGTCCCTCATTCACCATTTCCACAGAGCGGCGCAGGTGTTCCGTATCATCCAGGGCCGCCAACGCAGCCACCTGAGCAATACTGTTCACATTGAAAGGAGAACGAGCCTTATTCATCAGCCCGGCAATTTCCTCGGAAGTAATGGCATACCCCACCCGAACGCCGGCCAGTCCGTATGCCTTGGAAAAAGTGCGGAGCACAGCTACATTTCTGCCGGCGCGCACATATTGCGCGGTATCAACCTGTTCTGCGGCAAACTCCATGTAGGCTTCATCAAACACAACGGTCACATGCTCCGGAACGGCCGCCATAAACGCATCCACTTCTGCCGGCCCCACCATGGTACCCACGGGATTGGTGGGATTGGTGATAAACACCAGGCGGGTCCGCGGCGTGATAGCCCCCAGCATACCCTGCAAATCATGCGTCCAGTCCGCCTTATTCGGCACAGAAACATAGGCAGCACCGAACAGCTTCGCCACAATGGAATACATGGCAAAGGAATAATCCGCCGCCACAAGTTCGGTACCGGGTTTCAGCAACGCATGCCCCAGCAGTTCTATCAGCTCACTGCTGCCGTTTCCCACAGCTGTCTGCTCAAAGCTTACACCGTAATCCGCCGCCAGGCGGGAACGCAGGGCGAAAGACGCTCCATCCGGGTAGATATGTACCCCACCAATCGCTTTCTGCATGGCCTCAAGAGCCAGCGGTGAAGGCCCCAGCGAATTTTCATTGGAGGCAAGCTTCACAATATCCTCAGGGGCCATGCCCAGCTCCCGAGCAGTTTCCTCAATGGGTTTGCCGGGCTTATAAGCCACCAGCTCCCACACATTCTGATTGGCGTACGGTAAGATGCTCATATCTGATAAAAGAGAGCATATACCTGAATTTTTGAAAAAACAAGTCTTGATTCCGGCATGTGGCGGAGTTAGAATAAATACATGAAAATAAGCCGCAAATCCTGTTTCTGCATGCTCATATCCCTGGTGGTCACAGCCGTGTTGGTGGTGATGCTGGGATACCGGCTCCTGCAACAAAATCAGGTTTCCATGCCCCTGCCCCTGCCCCATGCAGACGGCACGGCTCTCTCCGGCGCAGAAGAAAAGGCAGATTTCCATTTTATCTACCGTTGGAACCTGCGGGATTGCCCCACGGGAACAGAGATATTGGGGGCAACAGAACCGGGTGCCATCGAACAGGTTGCGGGTGATGCCATCTGGTGCATTGAGCTCACCGCTAAAGACGGCAAACTTACCCTGAAAGCCGACCCACCCGTGCTTGAAGCCGTATCTCCGTTCTGCAAGATAAACGCCCGCTTCTGTATCACGGAAAAACCCACCGTCAACCTTCGCATGCCCAGCACCCGCCTGCACCCGCAGCGCCACTTCATTCTGGCCTGTGAACTGACAGCTGACTTCGGTTTCGGCTTCAGCAGACAAACCTACTACATGCAGGAAATGGTGGTTGATTTGGCTGACGGCGCGGCAGATTTACAACAAGTCACCATCCCCCCTGCTCTGAGCCACCTGCCCCGCCACCACGTCCTGCGCGGAGCCGCCACCGGGCTCCCCGAGCGATTCTGCGGCACAACGGCTGAAAAAGAACTGCTGCGTTACCTCCATTTTCTTGCTCTGGCAGAGGATTCCGGCTCAGCAGCCGCCCTTCTGCCCGGGCTCAAACGCCGCGCCGAACAACTGCTCAACACCCACGCAGACAAAGATAAGGAATGGCCGGAATGCTGGGGAAGCGCAGCTGCAACAGCCCGCGAACTCTCACGCCGCGTTCGCCCACTTCTCCGCCACATGCAGGAGCACAACTGCTACAACTCCGCTGACCTCGCAGAATTTATCAACAGCCCCACCTTCTCCCGCATCTTCGGTCCACCCACTGACTGACCCGACCGGCGCCCGCAGCACTTTTCCCTGACATTTCCATGCAAGCAAAGAGGCTTGCCAAAGCGGGCAATTGGTGTTAGACTGCCCGCATGAAGTTTCTGATTACCGCAGGTCCCACCCGCGAAGCACTTGACCCCGTTCGCTACCTCACCAACCGCTCATCCGGCCGCATGGGGTATGCCCTGGCCGGTGCCGCCCGACATGAGGGACATGAGGTGCTGCTCATCTCCGGCCCCACCACCTTGGATATCCCCGCCGGTGTAGATTTTGTGCCGGTGGAAAGTGCTCAGCAGATGTATGATGCCGTGCGGGACCTCATCGGCGGGGTAGATATTGCCATCCTCTGTGCCGCTGTGGCAGATTACCGCCCGGTGGCTGTCGCTGAGCAGAAAATCAAGAAACACGCAGACAAACTCGTCATTGAACTGGAACGCACGCCGGATATTCTGGGCAGCATGCGCAGCGTTTTCGGCTTCACCGGAAAACTGATTGGCTTTGCCGCCGAAACGCAGGACGTAGAATCCTACGCCCGCGAAAAACTACACCGCAAACAGTGTGACATGGTCGTTGCCAACGATGTCTCACGTGCTGACATAGGCTTTGATGCCCGGGAAAATGAAGTTCTGTTGGTGTTTGCTGAGCATACCATCCCGCTGAAAAAAGACACCAAGGAACAGGTTGCCATGCGCATCATTGAACACGCCACCATCATCAAACCATGAAAGTTACCATGGAAATGCTCGGCTGGGGAAGTGACTTTGCCCAAGCCTTCACCGCACTGAACCACCCGGAGTGGTACCCAGCCCGCATCATCCGCGAGACAAAAATCAACTTCACCGTCATCGCCAAAGGCAAGGGCGACCACGAGGTGGTGCTGGCAGGCAAGGTGTGGCATGATGCCGTTTCAGATGCCGATTTACCCACCGTGGGAGACTGGGTGGCCGTCGACCCCGGCAGCGGCAAGGATTTGCCCGTCATCCGTGCCCTGCTCCCCCGCCGCAACCGCTTTTCACGCAAGGCTCCCGGTCGTTCCTGCGCCGAACAAGTCATCGGCACCAACGTAGATATGGTCGTGGTCATCACCGATGCAGAGAGCGACTACAACATCCGCCGCATCGAGCGCTACCTGACCCTCATCCGCAAATGCGGTGCCACGCCCGTGGTGCTGGTGAACAAATGCGATTCCGCCCCGGAGGAACGCATGAAAGCCGTCTGTGCAGAGATTGCCGCCCTCGGCCCGGAGGTCTACCCCATTGCCGCCTGCTGGAAAAAAGGATACCCGCCCTACCTTCGCCGCGTGCCCAAGGGAAAGACCATCACCATCGTCGGCTCCTCAGGCGTGGGCAAGAGCACCTTTGTCAACTCGCTTCTGGGCGATGAATGGCTGGAAACAGGCGGGGTCAACACCGTCACCGGCAAGGGTCGCCACACCACGGTGGCCCGTGAGCTGGTGGTGCTGCCAGGCGGCGGCGTGCTGATTGATAACCCCGGCATGCGCGAAATCCACATGTGGACGGATACGGCCACCCTCCGCGCCGAGTTTGCCGACCTCACAGAGCTGGAGTCCCAATGCCGCTATGCAGATTGCTCCCACCGCAGGGATGCCGGCTGCGCCATCCGCGCCGCGCTGGAATCCGGCGCGCTCTCGCAGGAACGCTACGAACACTTCCTCAATCTGGATGCCGAAATTGCTGAACTGGAACGCCGCAACCAGAAGCGACAAATGACGCTGGAACGCGTCCACCGCCGCGAAAAACGCACCCTGCTCCGCAATCGCCAGGATCGCGAAGACCACCTGCGCGACCTCCACCCCAACCGCCGGCACTAATTGGCCACCTGAAGCGGCATTCTGCCCTTGCGGGCAGAGTGAAATCCGGCCGCGCCGGGTGAAATCGGCTCATGCGAGCCGGTGAATCACTACCGCCGCCCGGCGGCGGTAATTTCACTGTGCTGACAGGCACAATTTCACTATCCGCAACGCGGATAATTTCACTCTCACCGTCAGGTGAGAATTTCACTTATAAAATGGCTCTTATTTCCTGCGACGGCGCAGCGTGAATGCCACCAGCCCCATAAGACCCAGCATGGATGAAGTCGGCTCAGGAACGGCGAGGCCGCTCACGGCGATGCTCAGCACGCCCTCTCCGGGCATCTCATTATCGTATATCAGATAATAACTGCGCTCCTGCGAGGATATCAGGTTCACGAAGTATTCCGATGCGGAAATACCGTGTGACAGCGTAATGGCATCCGTCTGCTCCTCTCCGCTCAGATACAACGTATCTATGCCGCTGAACAGCACCACCGTCTGCCCCTGCTCGGCGCGCTGTATATTCTCCAGCATAGCACCGCCCAGCGTCATCCCGGAGAACAGATACAGGTCACTGCCCATGGACACCGAACCGTTCATCTCCACCCGAACCCCGCTCTGCAGCTTCAGGTCGGCATTGATGTGGGCTCCGGCTCCAAAGCTCACGCTTTGGCTCACGCTCACCACCGCCTCCTGCTCCGGCAGCTCTGTCTCGCCCCGGTAAGCAGAGAAGCTGACCCCCTCTCCCACCACCAGCTCATCCAGATTCAGCGCCAGAGCCTGATTCATCACCGTGATATCACCGCCGGCGGCAAACACACCGCTGAGCGTATTCTCCGCATGCGTCATCACCAGCTTACCGCTGCCCGTGTTCTCCACACTCGAGTTCGTCAGCTTGTAGTCAATGCTTGTCTCCCCACTGCCGGACACCGCCACATGGGCATGGCTCAGCTCCTGAATCGAATCATTTGCCAGCTCGTATGCATTCACCACCACCTGCGTGGCCGCCCCATGGTTGCTGATATTCATATCGCCATAGCTCACACTCGACTGCTGCTTCAGGCGCAGCTCTGAGCCCTCCGTCGCGCTCAGCTCATCCGTCACAGAGAGAGAGGTCTGCCGATTGAGCACCAACGCGGCATCATCCTGCAAATCAAGAGCTTTCAGCACCTGCTCCGTGGCAGCATCCGTGCGCCCCAGCGTCACCACGCCTTCGCGCACCTCCAGTTTCTCTGCTGTCAGCTCCCCGATGGAGGAACCGTCTCCCACGGAGATATTATCCGTGTAGCTTGCGAGGGTCGAGGTATTAGTCACGGTCACCCGGTCGGCTACCAGCGTATCGAACTCGGCAAAATTGCGCGTGCGGTTGTGCGCCACCACCTCACCGGCAATCACATTGCCGCCGTTGGTGAGTGCCCCCGCCACGTTCAGCTTGTGTTTCCCGATGTCGAGACTCCCGGCATTATCCAGACTCCCCAGCGTCACATTGCTGTCCACGCGCAGCTCACCGTCTATCGTCAAGTCACCGGTGGTGCCGCTCAGCGTGCCGATTTGACCATCCGTCACAATCAGCTCACCCTGCAGCTCAATATCGCGGTCTTCTGCCGCCAGTTCCACTGTTTCGAGCACGGTGTCTTCTGCTATACGCAGCTTACCGTCTGCCACTTCCGTGTAGCTCACGCTCATGTCTCCATTGCTCAGCTCTGTGACCGCGGCACCATCCCCGGGCGCAATAATCAGGTTCTCCGCCTCAATGAGCTCACCGCCGAGATTCAGCGTCTCCACACCGTTCACGGCATCGTAACCGGCGGCCATATAGTCCTTCCAGGACTCCTTGCCCACCCATTCATTGCCGTACCACACGCGGGTTCCCCAGTTGGCGTAATCCTTACTCACCATCACATCCGCACCGCTCACCGACAAATCATAGCGGTACACCACGGCATCTATGGAGGTACTCCCCTCTGCCACCCAGGCGCGGAAATCCTGCGAGATGTCATTGCCGGCGCGGGCAATGACCACGCTCTCCCCATGGCCCAGATTCAGGCTGTCCAGATTTTCCCGGCTCAGTGAGAAGATTGTGTCCCCGGCACCAAACTGTCCGACCGTCAGTGCCGGAGCAGTCAGCGTGAGATACTGCAGAGTGATAAGCCCGGTACTCAGCGTACCGCCTACGCTCAGGCTGCCGGACTCACCCAGCGTCAGGGCGGCGGCACTCATATCCCCGCTCACCACAGCAGCGGCATCAAAGCTCAGGCTGCTGCCTGCGGCGGACAGGCTGCCCGTTTCCACCGTGTTGCTGAAGCTCACGGCGTGGTTATTGGTCACGATGATACTATCCGCATCCACCGTGCCGTTCACGCTCATGGCAGCATTAGCCCCCAGGCGAAGATTCAGCGTGCCATTGCCTGAGATATCGCGGATATCCGCATTGATTTCCGTAGCCTTGCCGTTGAACACCAGATTAAAGGTCTTGCCGCCGTTCATCTCGAATGCTCCCGTCCACCCGGAAACATCGCCGCTGAAAGCAAAACCCGTGTACTCATTGCTGAGCGTTTGCTCGTAGACCATCTTGCCTGCCCCGCTCACCGTGCCGCTGAACGTGGTCATGACGTGGTCTGCGTTCGTCTTGTGGGAATAGCCGTTGGATATCACCAGAGCCGCCTGCTCCGTGCCGTCCGCCGCCGTGCTGCGATTCAGCTGCAAATCGGCAGCCACCGTCCCGCCGTTCACCCCGGTATAACCCATCACATTCTCCAGCTCAATCGTCGAACCTCTCTGACCGATTTGACCGAAATTCAGATTGGTATCCGTGGTGATATTCTCCAGCTTCACCGTGCCGCTCCAGCCCTTGGCAAGCGCATAGCCGGTGAAATCCGCAGAACTGCCCAGATTCAGCTTACCTGAGCCGTCCAGGCTCACGGTGTTGCTTGCCGAAACACCGCTGAGCTGTGCCCGCTGCACCTCCACGCCGCTGCTCAGGCTCAGCGTGCTCGCCGCATCCACACGGATGCCGCCCGTCAGATTGCTCCCGAGCTTGCTATCCAGCGTCAGCTTGCCGCCGTTAAGCACCAGCGTCTCAGCCGTGTCGAATTCATTGCGTCCGTCATAGGTGACAGCATCGTTGACCCAGTAGGTCGTTGCATTCTCATTAACATAAGCAGTAAGTACGCCATTGGTGTATGAATACGACAGATAATCCTGCTCAGCACCGTTCTCCGTTATCTTCCATATCACGTCTGCCGCTGCCGTACTTTGTCCGCTGCCTTCTACCAGCGTATAGTCATGTGCCACATAGCGATACCCACTGGCACCCGCCGAGTATTGCACATCACCACCAACAAAACCAAAAACTTCGCTTGATATTGATACTTCTCCACCCAACACTAAAGTACCTTCGTTACTCAGCACAGATTTGAGTGTCAGGTTCTTCAAGCTGATTTCTGAACCAGCAGTCACACTTACGCCGTCAACCGTCAGCCCCTCACCGCACCAATTGCCGCTGAGAGTCGTATTGCTGATACTGACCGCTCCGTCCACCGCCAGCGCATCCGTATCATCCTGCAGCTCCAGTCTGCCCCCGGTAATGGATATCCCACCGGTTCCATCAATCTTTTGGGCACTCAGGTTTCCATCCTCCAGCAGTAGTGTACCCGTTCCCTGCAGATTCAGCACACCGTCAAGTGCCATGCTTGCATTCTCACGGAAAACCATACTACTGCCTGTGTGCATCTGTAAGCGATTGGCAGACACAGCATTGTCCCCCATCAGTTCCAGCGAGGTGCCGGAATGGAATACCAAATCATACCCGGCATGGTTCAACGAGGCATCCTTCACCAACACGGTGGCAGCTGAACCTTCATGAACAGTGATGCCATAGCCCTTGTATATCGCGCCGGCCTCCACACGCAGGCGGCCTCCGTACAGGTTCGTCATAGCCCGTACCTCCGTGGTGCGGGAGTTGAGAATTTCCGCTTCCGTTGCCGTGCGGTTCAAACCGTCTGCCGCCAACAGCTTGTTGAGGTGTTGTTCTGTATACGCGCCGGTAAAGATAATATCCCCCGCCTGCTTATGCATCACTCCCTCCGCATCGGTGTAATCGGCATTCAGATTCACCGTGTTGTGGGAAGCAATATAGATAGAATCCCGGAACTCGATGCTCTTCCCTCCTGCGGCGGACAGAGAAATCACATCCCCGCTGCCTCCGGCGTAAATACTGCGAAGACGATATGCACCATTTTCAATCTCCGCATTCTTTTCAAAGAGTACGGAGTCATTGTTCTGTATACTCAAATTGCGATAAGCCGAAATTGCGCCGCCGCGGCCGTAGTAGTAGGAGGAGGAAGCCGTGTTCCCGCTGAACGTCACGCTCCCGTTGTTGCTCAGCGTGATATTCCACCCATCAATCGCGCCGCCATAGGCACGGCCTGAGCAGGAAGCCGTGTTCCCGCTGAACTCCACGCTCCCGTTGTCGCTCAGCGCTATCGTGCTGCCATAAATAGCGCCGCCGTAGGCATCATCATAGTTGGAGGAAGCACTGTTCCCGCTGAACGTCACGCTCCCGTTCCCGCTCAGCTCTATCGTGCTGTTGCTTCCTCCACAAATCGCGCCGCCGGAGGCGGATTCGTAGGCGAAGGCGGAAGCCGTGTTCTCGCTGAACGTCACACTCTCGTTATCGGCCAGCGTTATCGTGCTGTTGCTTCCTCCATAAATCGCGCCGCCGGAGGCGGCGGAGGAGGCGGAGTCGGCGGAAGCCGTGTTCCCGCTGAACGTCACGCTCCCGTTCCCGCTCAGCGTTATCGTGCTGCTATCCCCACAAATCGCGCCGCCGGAGGCGGAGTCGTCGGCGGAAGCCGTGTTCCCGCTGAACGTCACACTCCCGTTCCCGCTCAGCGTGATGTCGCCATCCCCATAAATCGCGCCGCCGTAGGCGGAGGAGGAGTAGTAGGAGGAGGAAGCCGTGTTCCCGCTGAACGTCACACTCCCGTTCCCGCTCAGCTCTATCGTGCCCCCATAAATCGCGCCGCCGTAGGCAGAGGAGGAGTCGGAGGAGGAGTCGGAGGAGGAGGAAGCTGTGTTTCCACTGAACTCCACGCTTCCGTTGTTGCTCAGTGATATCGTGCTGTCCCCCCAGTCCCCATAAATCGCGCCGCCGTAGACACCGTTGCTGGAGGAGGAAGAAGCCGTGTTCCCGATGAACTCCACGCTATCGTTCCCGCTCAGCTCTATCGTGCTGCCATACCCATCAATCGCGCCGCCGACGTAGGAAGCCGTGTTCCCGATGAACTCCACGCTCCCGTTCCCGCTCAGAGTGATGTCGCCATTCCCATAAATCGCGCCGCCGGAGGAGGAAGCAGTGTTCCCGCTGAACGTCACACGCTCGTTGTCGGCCAGCGTTATCGTGCTGTAACTATCCCCATAAATCGCGCCGCCGTTGGAAGCCGTGTTCTCGCTGAACGTCACGCTCCCGTTGTTGCTCAGCTCTATCGTGCTGCCACAAATCGCGCCGCCGTTGGAAGCCGAGTTCCCGCTGAACGTCACACGCTCGTTCCCGCTCAGCGTTATCGTGCTGTAACTATCCCCATAAATCGCGCCGCCGAAGCTAGCCGTGTTCCCGCTGAACTCCACGCTCCCGTTCCCGCTCAGCTCTATCGTGCTGTGCCAGCCCCCATAAATCGCGCCGCCGGAGCTAGCCGTGTTCCCGCTGAAGGTCACGCTATCGTTCCCGCTCAGAGTGATGTCGCCATACACATAAATCGCGCCGCCGACGCCATAGGAAACCGTGTTCCCGCTGAACTCCACGCTCCCGTTCCCGCTCAGCCTTATCGTGCTGTTGCTATACCCATAAATCGCGCCGCCGCCGGAGGCGGAATCGGGGAAGTAAAAACTGGAAGCACTGTTCCCGCTGAACGTCACGCTCCCGTTCCCGCTCAGCTCTATCGTGCTGCCATAATCCCCATAAATCGCGCCGCCACAGGCATCATCATAGTTGGAGGAAGAAGCCGTGTTCCCGCTGAACGTCACGCTCCCGTTCCCGCTCAGAGTGATGTCGCCATACCCATAAATCGCGCCGCCGCAGGCATAGGAGGAGGAAGATTGGGTAATATCTTCAAAGCTGATTCCCGCATAATAACTGTACACCAACGATTCGGTTTGACGAGTGGTGATAGTTTGTGCGGCTTTCACCGTCTCATGGTGGCGAACCAACTGTAGTGTGCCATCATCAGTAAGTGCCAGCGTGGCATCTGCCCAGAAACCGACACCGGGTCGGGTGGTGTCGAAGTAGTGGGAAATGGCGTTGTTGGAAGAATCCAACACGATGGCATTCCCCTCCGCATCGAGCAATGCAGAAACACCGGTCAACAGGGTGTAGGTTTTGCCATCACCCTCTCCGCAGTTGGAAAGATTCAGTAGAGTGTCACCCGACAACTGAAGAATACCGCCGGATAAATCGAAAATGGAGGAAACATCAGCGTAATCTATGGAAAGCACACTCTCACTATTCAACACAAGCGTATCGGCAGCAGTGACCGAACCGCTACTCAGCGAAAACACGGCAGCAAGCGAAAAACAGAAAAAAACATACCGAAAAAGGCGAACAGGGAGATGCAGTTTCATGACGTGGTATTCTACGCTTTCGGAATTCGTAGGAAATACAACTCAACTGCCGAAAAATCAATCCTGATTTGAGGATATTTCATCCAGAAATTGCCCTTCTATACACTTTTTGCGTCACTAGGGGCGGGCATGAAGAGAATCAGCCTGCTCAATTATTTACAAATAACAGGTATTCTGCTTGACTTACGAATTCCGAATTCGCAACGAACTTATGAATACAATAGCAAAGACAGATGAGGAAACAGCGGCTTTAGCATTACTGAAAAGCACCAAATTACCCCTCTTGGAAGCGGCGCAGGTGGCTTGTGCGGCTATCAGGGCGGGACGGGGAAAAATGAAGCGTGCGCTGCGCTGTATTGCGGCGGGGGAGGAGGAGCTGAAGCGGCAGGAGCACACGGTGACGTTTGACAAGGCGGTAGAAGCGGCGTTGGAGGCACGGAAACACCGCCGGGCGCGGACGCTCTGCGATTTCCGCTATGTGACGCGGCGATTCATGAAACGCTGCCCCGGGCTGGCGCGGCGGCGGGTGCGCAGCATCACGGCGGCAGAATGCGCGGCGTATATTGAGGCGGCTTTTGAGACACCACGG
>JAFQEY010000001.1 GCA_017398765.1 Akkermansia sp. | reverse complement strand
TGTAAATATATTGTAGAAACTCCTGCGGACGTTATTTCCCCTGTCGTTTTGGACGGAGCTTGGGGATGTGGAAAAACGACTCATGCCAAAAGAATGCGCAATTGCTTTCGTAAGGAATATATAACTCGTGTAAAATGTATCTATTGGAATGCGGCAACTTCTGATTTTGCTTCTGAGCCTCTCCCCATGTTTGCTGCCGCCTTATACGATTCTATTCCACAAGAAAGTAGAGAAGAATTTGGGAAACAAGCCTTTACTTTATGTTATGGTGCGTTAGTCGGAGGTGCTTGGAGTGTTTTTAGACAATGTTTAGAAAATAAGGCAGGAGTTGACTTGAAACAAGTAGTAGAAGATGCTGTAGCTGGTGTGAAACACCTTGATACAAGGAGTACGATTGTGCATCAGTTCGATGATTTTTTGAAAACTGCAGGGAATGAGAGAATGCGCATGGAGGCAGCGCGCTCAATAATACAGTTAGCTAAAGGAGAAACACAAACACTTATTGTTATCATCGATGAATTAGATAGGTGTCGACCGGATTTTGCCTTGAAGATGATTGAGTGTATCAAGCATCTTTTTGACTCTGCAGAATGCAAGTTTGTTCTGGTCATGAATAAGATGTCCATGTGTAGTGCTATTACGCATTTATACGGTTTGGATGGCGAAGAGGCTGAAATCTACTTGTCTAAATACATTAAAACCGATTTTCAACTTCCGAGAAACATCATTAGCGGCCCTTTGCGTCATTCAGAATTGTGTTCATATCATTATTTTTACGAGTTGTTGAAGAAAGGAGGGGAGCGCTGCTGGCAAAGCAATGAATTGTTAGGACAATTTGTTTCATATATTATTGATAAAAAAGGACTCCAGTTGAGAGAAATAGAGAAACTCGTTAATTCGATGAGATTTATTCAATCTACAATACCAGAAAGATATAGGCACGATTATGCTGCCGGAAATGACGTTGTTGCTTGTCTTGTCTGTTTCCTCGCTTATCTCCTCTGTTTTGAGCATGGATTAGCCATGCAAATACTATCGAAAGAAACCAATGCTTTTCACGTTATTATTGCTATTGGTGGAGAAGATGGTACTGCTCAACATGATATCGAGAAAAAATTCCCGTGTATCAAATACATTAGCCTTGTATTGGATTATTTCTTTGCTAAAACAAGCAATGATAAAGCAAAGATTCTAGGTTCACTTGGTGATTTCGATTACCCAGATGCAATTAAGGCGGGAGGGGAAGTGATAGACGTATGGCTTTCATATGCTACTTTTATGAGGTGATGCTACATGAAATAGATTCGGGTATAATTCATTTCTCACTCATTATCAACACTAATTTGCAAAATTTGGACGATCTTTTCCTGTTTTAACCACAAAATTCGGACGAACTTGGGGCGTTTTGACCTCATTTTAGGGACTTGAGGGGGTGAAAATCGGGAACAATGGCGTGCAGATTCCCGAAAATCGGGAGTCTTGTATTCCCGAATTTCGGGAATAGCGCTGCCAGGGGGCGAATTTTTGCGCCGAGGGGAGCAGGGGGGCAGCCCCGCCTCATTCGCTGCGCAGGGCTTTGATTTTGTCGCGGAGGACGGCGGTGGGAAGAGCGATTACGATTGCTGCCATTTTTCGCAAAGTGCGTAGGCTTGTTCGATGGCGTAAAGTGGGATATCGAGCAGGGTTAAGTTGTCGTCTTCCGTTTTGCCGGGAATTGTGTTCACGGCGAAAGGAGCCATGGAGGTTCGCATCGCGAGCTTTACTTGCTGCTTGCGACAGAAGGTGAACAGACTTTTGGCGCGGAGGTTGATTTCTGCCTTTACCTCAATCGGGATGATTGCTGCCCCACTACTGAAGACGAAATCAATCTCTACGTCTGACTGGTTGGAGGACCAGTAGAAGAGTTCTTTTTCACCGGAGGCTCTGAGTTCTTGCTGAACATATTGTTCTGCAAGAGCTCCTTTGAATTCGGTGAATATACGATTACCTTCGAGAATCGTTTGCGCCTGTAAATCTGCCATGGCTGCCAGAAGCCCCACATCTGCGAAGAATACTTTGAATACTTTGTCTCTGTAGGCAGCCGGGGGGAATGCCGGCTTGGTGAGACGGTGTACTATGTGGATGAGTCCTGCATCTGTCAGCCATTGCAGGGCACATTCCATATCTCGCATTCGCAGACCGGGGGCTACATCTTTGCAGATGAATTTTTTGTTCTCACGTGCCAGCTGCTGCGGGATGGAGTTCCATATTTGAGAGAGTCTCGGAGAAAGTTCCTTCGGCGCGTGTTTGCTGAAATCTTTGCGGTATCCTGCCAGAAGCGCCTGATGTACTTTTCTCACGGCAGAAAAATCATGCGTCCGAACAAAGGTTGATACCGCTTCGGGCATGCCGCCGACAAAGTAGTATTGCTTGAGTAAATCTGCAAACCGTGCAGCAAATGCATTTACCATGCTCAGGTCAATGCTCTCTGCCAGTTGTGCCAGATTTTGCTGCCCTTCGGCTTCCAGAAATTCGGAGAAGGTCATGGGGTAAAGGTTTATCATATCTACTTTCCCCACCGGGAAGCCGCTTCCGCTGTTTACCTGGAGCCCCAGCAGAGAACCGGCCGCTATGATGTGGTATTCGCGGGCATTTTCGCAGAAATATTTCAAGGCAGTCAGGGCTCGGGGGCACTCCTGCACTTCATCGAAAATAATCAGGGTTTTCTCCGGATGAATGCTCTTTGCTGTTTCTGCCTGCAGCATGAGAAGAATCCGCTTTACATCGAAGCCGCTTTCAAAGACCAGACGCATGTTCTCATTACTGTCAAAACTGATATACGCCACATCGCTGTAGTATTTTCTTCCGAATTCCTGCATGAGCCAAGTCTTCCCCACCTGCCGCGCGCCCATGATGAGCAGCGGCTTTCGGGACGAACTTTCCTTCCACTTCAGCAGTTGTTGTTCAGCGTGTCGATTCATGCTTTTCTTTGTTGAAAACAGTATAATTCATTTCTTCCTCATTATCAACACTAATTTGCAAAATTCGGACGAACTTTTCCTGTTTTAACCACAAAATTCGGACGATCTTTGGGCCAATTTCCCACAAAATTCGGACGAACTTGGGGCGTTTTGACCACATTTTAGGGACTTGAGGGGGTGAAAATCGGGAAAAATGGCGTGCAGATTCCCGAAAATCGGGAGTTCTGCATTCCCGAATTTCGGGAATAGCGCTGCCGTGGGTGCCGAATTTCTGCGTTTGACGGTGGGTTTAGTGGCACCAAGTGAAGATATGCTGTAGCTCGGTCCGGAATTCTTTCAGTCCGGCAAAGTAGTTGGGGTAGGCTTTTTCCGGTTTTTGGATGGAGTCCATTTTGACGAGTACCACCTGGCGCGTGCTTTCCCGGCTGTTGCGCTTTTCTTCGCGTACATAGGCTTCGTATGCCAGTTCGTGGTTGTCTTTGGGGTAGATGGTGACGTTTGCAGATTTGTCCAAGGGGGTGTCGAAAATCATGAGTGACAGTTCACCTTTGAGCCTGTTGCGGGGCTTCAAAATTATTGGTGCCGGGAGTGACCGAACCTTAACGTGAAGTAAATTTTACCGTTTTCCCCTGTTTTTTGCTGAATGCAACATTTGTGCTTGCTATCTTGCCCGAAATTATATACCTTGTAAAAAGGTTCCCTTATAACCCCATCCTCATACTGATGAAAAAGACTCTATTTCTGGCGATGTTGCTGACGTGCTGCATGAATTGCGCGTCCGCTGCGGTGACTTACACAAGTGCTGATTTCTCATCTGCATTTCAGGATGCGGAAAATGGCGTTGTCTACGATGGAAATGGTTATTTTGCGGTTCAGTCCGCCTCCGGAACAACCGTAGACCTGACCATTAATCTGGACAGCATGTATAATTACGCACAGGGGCATGACTATCTGCCCTCCTACATGTTGCAATATAAAAGTAACTTTGCGAATTACGGTTTGGCTGATATCCGTACACAGAATTCTGATGGCAGTACCTATTCTCCCTCCATTACCGGTTGGGCAACCGGGTCTGTCTGGAATGGTGTGACTCCCATATCCTACTCAACGCTGAGGCAACATGCAGACGCTTCGAATAATGTGACACTTACCATCACAAACAGTTCTTCTAACGGTGTGTCTGTTTCCATTGGAGATACCTCTGTCTACTCAGCTTCCGCTCTCAAATACTCCTCACACACGGAAACGCAGGGTTACCACATTAACCTGAACTACGTGACAGGTATCACTCTGTATACGCCCTCTACTTTGGATGTCAGTACCTATGAGCCTCCGGTTGATTATACGCAGCCTTACGAAAGTGAG
Organism: Akkermansia sp.; assembly: GCA_017398765.1. Lineage (GTDB taxonomy): Bacteria > Verrucomicrobiota > Verrucomicrobiia > Verrucomicrobiales > Akkermansiaceae > Akkermansia. The sequence goes on along the minus strand of JAFQEY010000001.1, from coordinate 91,205 downwards.
CGCAAGGATGGTACTAGTGTAGGGCGCACCATGTTCCTTGGCGATTCTATTACGCACGGCTATGGCAACCAGTCACACCGATGGCAATTTTTCAAGACTCTGGTGGATGCCGGTATTGAAAATGAAATAGTAGGTCCCCGATCCGGGTATCATACCGGTTTTTCCGGCTTGGATGACAGGGATAAGCACAGCACAGCCTATGGCGGAGTGGAGTTTGATAATGTGCATCTGGCTCAGTCTTCCGGGCGCACACACAATATCATTTCCGGTTCTGTCAGCTACACCGTCAACGGGGTTTCCTATGGCACCGGTGTGAATTATGGCGGGCATTCCACGGCATCTGCGGGTGAAAGCTTTGACTGCAATACCTTTGTCTGTATGATGGGAACCAATGACCTGTTGTCTGATGTAGGTAAGAATGCGGCGGCTTCCGCTTATACCGGGCAGATGCAGAAAATGCTTGGCGGTACAGTGTCTTTGGACAGCTCAACTAACACCTGGAGATGGGAAGCAAATACAAACCATCTTGGGACGATGGGCATCATCGTTTCCGATGTGGTCAACAGCGACAATGATACCTTCTATGTCATGTCTGTCCCCACATGGGGAGTCAAAAATAGCAAACATGGCTTGGATGATACCTGTCGCGCTGCCGCGGAACAGTACAACGGGTTGTTGAAGCAGTGGGTGAATCACTGGAATACGGACACGAGTGCTTCCACGCAGGGTAAGGTGGTCTATGTGGAAGTGAATCGCGGACTTGTGGATGTGACGGCCGGTAAATTCATTGCCCCGGACGCGTTCATGAACGCCTCAGATGGCCTGCATCCTACAGAACAGGGTGCTCTGATCATTGCCGGAAATCTGGCACAGGGAATGGGAATCGGCGGGCGCACTGCCGGGCTGGAGAGACAGGATACGAGTGCTTGGAAATCCACAACCGTGGGCACGGTCAGTGACGGAGCAAACGCAATTCTGGTTGGTGAGAATGCCTTTACCATGGACAATGGGTACACGGTAGATTTTTCGGCAGCTTTCGGCAATGGTGTGACGGGCGGCTGGCTGTCGGCAGACAAGGCGCTTTCCATTTCTCTGGGCGACGGTACGAACAGCGGAACGCTAAATCTGAGCGAGGGCTACATCATGTGGGGAAGTGATATTCTTTACTGCGCGGATACCTCCACTCTGTCCGGTACGTCAGACCTGCCCCAAACTGCAACCAATAACAATCTTCGCATTGCCTGGCACAACGGCAACTCTGCTGAAAACGTCATGCAGGGCTATTATGTCTGGCTGGGTGATATGCTTATCGGGCAGGGGTTGTCTGCTACCGGGGGGCAGGGGCTGAACGGTATCCTCTTCTCCGCTTCCGGAGCGGATGGCAGCATTACCAATCTGACCTGGACTAATGGCTCCTACGCACCGACCACGCTCGGAAAGTACAGCGCAGAGCACGCCTACATCACCACTCAGGATGCAGCCGCTGTCAGCGGGCTGGTGGCAAATACTTACACCGCTCTGCCGAATATGCCGGCCGGGGGACATGACAATGCTTCGGCTGTTGTCGGCAGCAATGTCAACTACACCGGTATTACCGGTCAGGCTGTTGCAGCCCAGAGTCACCTGGTAACCAGCTCCCTCTCGTCGGATTCCTCATTTGTCATCACCTCCACGGCGGGTTGGATCGGGCTGACAAACAGCAATCCTACCGGTGCGGTGAATGCGCAATTGACCGGTACGGCAGTGAATGCCATTTTCGGTGTGATGAACAATGGAAATGCCGGTGATTTGACGCTGGAAATAGCTGAGGGTTCTGTTATCGAAGGCACGGGTAAGCAATACTCCCCCAGTAAGGATGTCGCCATTGCGGGCAGCTACGCCGCAGGCGGGCTGCATGCCAAGGCCGCATCATTTAACGTATACGTCAACGGCGGTACGGTAAACGGCAACATTATCGGTGGTGCTGCCAGTGGTAACGCAACCATCAATCAAGTTAATCTGAACATCAACAGCGGCACGGTAAACGGCACGGTATACGGTGGCTCCATGGGGGCTCCCTCAACCGTTGGTTCCGCTAATATCCGCGTGAGCGGCGGTACGATTACCGGTGATATTGTGGCAGGCGGCTTAACCGGCGGTACGGTAGGCAGCGCAGAGGTGACTATCTCCGGCGGTGTTATCAAGGGTGGTATCAGCAAGGGGGCTGCCGCTTCATCCGTTGTCACGATTGACGGCAATAAGGCTTCTATCGGTGGCAATATTGAAGCTGATAAAGTAACGCTGAAGAATGTCAGCTCCAGTGGATATGCCGATGGGTTTGACCGCTATGCCGGTACCATTTTCGCCCCGGTTGTGGTGTTGGATAATGTGAAGAATAACATATTGGCCACGCTGGAGGGGCTGGAGTCACTGAGTGCGGTAAATGCTTCTATGGCAGAGATTACCGCCGGGGACGAAATGGAACTTCAGTCTCTGGAGCTGGGCGGCGGTTCTTCTCTGGGGCTCTTCAGGAGTGCAGACCATACGGTTTCCACGGAAACGGAAACAACGCTCACGGTCATTGATTCCTTGCGGGTGAGCGGGGCCGGATCTGTTTTGAATGCTAATCTGGTGATGGCGGAGGGTTCCATGCTGAATCTTGCAGGCAACAGCCTGCAGCTGGGCAGCAGCCTCACTCTGGGCGGTGTAGAGTTGGATGATGCAACGGTGAATCTGGTAAAATCGCTGACTGTCGGCAGCTCGCTCACGCTCTTTACGGGGGTGGATGAGTTAATCATCGGCAGTGAATCCTGGACCGGAGCAATGAGTACGGAGGCATCTGCTGCATTCAGCAACGCAGAGCTGACCAGCTATCGCCTGGTCTATGAGGGCTCGGCTTCCGGCAAGGTAAGCATTACCACTGCTGCTGTTCCGGAGCCGTCCTCAGCCCTGCTCGGCTTGGTTGGTCTGGTGGCACTTACATTCCGCCGTCGCAGAAACCATTGAGTCATACGCTGATTCATTGAGTGCGGATACCTTGAATTTGCCGCTGCCTGACAGAGTCGGGCAGCGGCGTTCTGTTGCCCGGAATGATTGTGCCACTGTGTTCCGGCGGACGTGGAATATTCGGCAATTTTGCTGATGGCACCAGTTAGCTGCTGACCACGTCTGCGGAGCAAATACCCCAAAACAGAATCAGCCGCATGAGCGGCTGATTGTGAAAGGGGGATGAATGCTTTCGCTTTATTGCGAGACGGTGAACTGCGGGGCCGGCAGCTCTGTTTCACGGCTGTCCCCGCCAACCATATCACCCACATCTTTGAAGGTGACAAAGAGGAAGAATGCCAGAATGACAAAGAAGAAAGCGTTCTGCACCAAATCCAGCACCTTGCCGCTGACAGGGCGGCGCAGGATGATTTCTGCCGTGCCGAGAACGACGTGTCCGCCGTCCACGATGGGCAGGGGCAGGATGTTGAGCACGGCCAGGTTGACGTTGAGCACCACGGCGAACCAGAGGATGAGCCGCCAGCCGTTTTCGGACTGAAGCATCCGGAAGAGGTAGTTACCTATTCCTACGGGGCCGGAGAGGTGTTCCATGCCCACGCTGCTGCCGGGTGCGGCTACCTTGGCAATGGTATCACCCATCCACTTGAGACTCTGGCTGACTTGTGATTGCGGGGAAGGATGCGTCAGCCCCAAATCGGCATCCAGGGAATTGGCCCAGTTGATACCCAGCAGGGGGTAGGCCCCCTCTTTGCCCTGCCAATTGGAGGGAACAGCGGGGGTGATGCTCACGGTGGTGGAGCCTTCCGTTCCGGGTGTTGTCAGTGTGAGCTGCATGGGTTTTCCTTCTGCCGAGGCCACGGAAACAGCGGAGGGAGAGTAGACCGGCTGCCCATTCAGCGCGACGATATGCTGCCCCTGTTTCAGACCTGCTTTTTCAGCCGGTGAACCCGGTGTGATTTTGCCCACAATGGCGGGGGCTGCGGGAATGATACCCACCTGGCGCATGCCGCTGCGCTGCCACCACTTGGTCTCCGGCAGCTTGTAGGCGCAGGGGATAGTGAGCGTTTCTACCTGACCGTCTGACTTCTTTCGCTCCACGGTGAAGTCGATTTTTTCATGCTCACTGAGGGCTACCAGCTCGCGTACACCCTCCATGTTGCCCATCCATTTATCGACTTTCTGACCATCAATGGCGCGGATGGTATCGCCGGGAAGAAGCCCGGCTTCTGCGGCGGGACTGCCGGGGGGAATGTAGCCGATGGTGGTGGTGGTCAGCTCGCTGACAGGCTTGCCGACACCCCAGACGATGAAAGCAAAGACGTAGGCAAGCAACAGGGAGAACAGGGGGCCGGCTGCTGCGATAATTACTTTATCCAGCGGCTTGAGTGGTTTCAAATCAGCGGGTATTTCAGCCTCACCCTCAATGCTCTGCATGTCTGCCAGCTGGGGCAGGGAAACAAAGCCGCCCGCCGGAATCCAGCCCAGCCCCCACTGTACGCCGCCGATTTTCTTCTGCCAGATGGGTTTGCCGAACCATATCTGGAAACGGTCTATGTAAGCACCGCGCCACTTGCCTGCCAGAAAATGCCCCAGCTCGTGCACGAAAATCATGATGTTGAAGAAGAGCACGACCAGAATGATGAGCCATGCGGTTTCGAGGTAGGAAAGAAGCGTTGCCATAGTAATTGCCGCCATTGTATCGGACTTGCAGCTTGTCCGCAAGTCCTCGTCCTGACATAAAAAGGCTGCGGATGATTCTCCGCAGCCGGAAATGTTTTCAGAATTATTTCTTTTGTTTTTTCTTCTTTTTCTTCTTGCCTTTTTTCTTTTTGCTCTTTTGGGGGGTGTCATCTGCCTCGTCATCGGAATCTCCTGCATCGGCCGAGCTCAGTTCATTGATGCCTTCCATGACGATGACCTCAAAGGGATCCAGTTCAATTTCCAGATTTTTGTCTACGTCCAGAGCTTTGCCGATGATGTCCGGCTTGCGCTGGTCGGCAAAAGAACTGGTGAGTACTACCGCTCCCTTGTAGCCCGGCGGAATGTCCAGAATCTCGCGCAGCGAGCCATTGAGGGATTTCTTGCTGTCGGAGGAGTTGCGTAGGGTGAGGGTGCATTTTTTGCTGTTCCATGCGGCCCAGCCGTAAACGCTGCCATCTGTTCCGTCCCATGGTTTACCGCCGACCCAATGGATATCCGGCAGGACATCCTGATTGCGACGAATCCAGCGGATGCAGTCGGCCAGTTCTTTCCAGAGACGACCGTTTTCCTGCATCATGAGGTCGCTGTCCACATACAGCTCTTGCAGGGCGGAGCCGCAACCGAAGGCAGTGCGCATTTCCTTGATGCAGTTGGTCGGGGATTTGCTCATGACTTTCGGCGGACCGTTTTTGGTGATGATGGTGCCGTGGGTCATCAACGAGTTGATGGGGCAGAACGGAGCCCCCTCCACAAAGACCTCATAGACGAGATTGTCCCGGTAGTTAATCCAGCGGTCGCGTTCATCTCCCATGCTGCCAGTCTGGCCGAAATCGTTCTCCTGTCGCCAGACAGAGTCGGATACATGGAACCAGAACGGGCTGGCCCAGGTGCCCACGGATGTGTTGATGAAGAGGTCGGGCTTCTGCTCCCGCAGGGCTTTAATAACGCTGATGATTCCTTCTGCATCTTCCGGGGCTGCCGGGCCTTTGGCATGGAACTTCGTGGAGATGCCGTCGAATTTGAAGTAGCGCATGTTGTACTTCTTGACCATATCCTTGCAGCGTCCGGCAAAGGCATTGAAATATTCCTTGTTAGAGAGCTGGAAGCTGCTGATTTGGTTGTTGGGGTGAGTCTTGTTCCAATGCCCGATTCGCATGGCCTTGGAGGCACCGTAGCCTCCCACCGGGCCAAGCCAGGTGCCCAATCCGGCTTTCATGCGGGAGGCACTCTTATCCATGGCTGCGAATCCTCTGGGGAAACCACAGTGGAAATCCCACAGGCTGTTGAATTCATCCCAGCCGTCATCGATGACAAAGCAGTCGATGGCAACCTTGTGCTTTTGGACGAGATTTTTTTGCCAGATATCCAACAGCTTCATCCACATGCTCTCGTTGGTGCGTTTGGCGGGGTCCTGGTGGTCATGCACAACGATACCGATTTCATACCAGTCGTTATAATGCACGAGCAATTTCCAGGGCTGCACGCGTTCTCGCTCGTGGTAGGCCAGGAAGGAGCGTCGCTGTTGCTGCGGCGCGAAGAGTCCGATGACGGAGGATACTTCCCATTCCTCGCCCTTGTGCAGAGTGGTGCGGCGCTTCCATGTGCCCTGTACCAGATTATCACTGCTGTTTGCCGCTTCTGCTTCACTTTCGGCAATGGGCAGGGAGAGCTTTACCTGCCCGCCGCAGGCGACGGCCCCCTGCCGTGTGTTGACCCAGTAGCGCAGGGTATAAGTGCCGGCAGAGGGGACTTGAATGGTGTAGGTGTTTTTTTGGGGAGAGATACCTGTGGTTCCCTGGTGGATATCTTCAGTGATGAGTTGCCCCTCTTCGCTCAACAACTGGACACCCAGCAGATGCAGCCCCCCATCGCCGGAATCCTGCTGAAAACTCAGTTCACATTTGCCACCCCGGGTGAATTGGATGCTGTTTTCGCTCAGTCCCAGATTTTTGATTGTCGGCCCGTCTTTTTCGGTGAAGTGCTTGCCGTATTTGGTGGCCATGCCGCCTTCCAGATGGAAAGCTTCGCCGAAAGAATCCGGACTCCAGACAGTGGCATCTCCCACGGAGGTTCCGCTTCCACCCTGACCGGAGACGCTCATGATGGACATGGGCGTTTCTAATCCGGTGAAGATGCGCTCATTGACAACGAGGTTGCCGTGTGTTGTATTGCCGGAGACGGTGGCATCCCCTCCGTCTTTGATATTGATGCTGAGGGGAATGATGGAATCGAACTCTACATTTTTCGCCGCCTGGATGCGGAATTCCTGGCGCAGATAGTGCGAGCCGTTGCGCAGTACGGCCTGCCATTGGATGCTGAAGCTCTTATCCGGTGCGGTGAAATTGGCACTGATGCTCTGACCGCTCTGCCGTTTTGCCAGATTGACGTTTTTCTTGTCCTTTTCCAATGGGGTAACGGTCAGTGCTTCACAGCTGAAATCGCCGGAGGAGTATGTTTTCCCGTTGTGCAGCTGCACGGTAAACAGAGCTGGCGTGCCGGTTACCAGCGTTTTTCCCGCCGCATCCTTGAGTGAGGAAAGGATGATACCTTTATCGTTTTTATGAAACTCAGCACGCAGTACGTTGTTGCTCAGGGTCAGCTTGCCGTTGCCGTCATCGGCTGCTTCGGCTTTACCGGGTTTTGGCCCGGGGAAAGCCACGGCGGCAAAAAGCGGTGCCCCGGTCAGGAAGAGGGCTGTTCCCAGAATAAGGGGGTAATGGGATGAAATTTTCATGATGATGCGAACCGGAGTGTTCAACACTACTACCGATTGAGCACGCTTATAACATATCCGCTCTTTGCTGTCAATTCAGAAGTTTCGGAAAAGGAAGTGTCTCCATCCCGCCGGCGGGATGGAGACACAAAGGTTGGAAATCATGGTTACTTCTGCAACAGCTTTTCCAGCAGTGCCTGGGAATTATCCGCCAGTGCGGCGGGGTCTTCCAGCATACCGGCGCGGAGCAGGGCGGTGTTGATGATTTGCCCGGCCAGCAGTTCGGCCAGCGCAGCATCGCTTTCGCGCAGCTCTGCCAGTTTCATCACGATGGGGTTGTGGGGATTGAACTCAATCTCCGGGTGATTCTCCGGCACGTCCTGCCCCATGGCCTTGAAGTAAGCCTTCACCTCCGGGGAAAGGTCGTTTTCTCCCTGCAATGCAATGGCGGGAGCGTTCGTGACACGATTGCCGGTGGTCACCTTGCTGAAGCGGTCTTTGAAAGTCTCGCTCACCCACCCGGTCAGGGCGGTGGCGGCGGCTTCATCCAGCCCGGGGCGGTCGGGTTGGGCATCCTCGAGCTCCGGCAGGTCAAGGTTGGCACGGTCAATGGCCTTGATGTCCTTGTCTGCGAATTTCATCAGGCTGTCCATTACAAACTGGTCGCCGCCCTCCGTAAGGAAGAGTACTTCAAAGCCGCGAGCCCTGAGCGCATCCAGATACGGGGAGTTTTCCAGTTGGGCTCGGGAGGCTCCGTAGAGCACATAGATATCCTTCTGGTTCTCTTTCATGCGGCTCACATAGTCATCCAACGAGGTGAGCTTACCGTCCTCCGTGAAGGTGGACTGGAAACGCAGCAGCTTACCCAGCGCATCCTTGTGCTCCCAGCTCGTGACCACACCTTCCTTCATGTAGCGACCGAACAGTGCCCAGAATTTTTCGTATGTCTCTGCATCGTTTTTGGCAACGCCTTCCAGATGCTTGATGAAGCGCTTGGTGATGATGCCGGAAATCTTGCGCAACAGGGAGTTGTCCTGAAGCATCTCGCGAGAGATGTTCAGGGGCAGATCCTCGCTGTCCACCACGCCGGCGAGGAAACGCAGCCACTCCGGCAGCAGTTTTTCCGGCTTGCTGTCGATGAGTACCTTGTGGCAGTACAGGGACACGGCTGGCTCGCAACGCCCGAATCCCATGGCCTCCGGGTTTTCTTCCGGCACAAAGAGTACAGAGTTGAGCACAATCGGGGCATCTGCACTGAAGTGCATGTAGCTCATCGGCTTGCTGTCCGTGTGGTGGATGAACTGGTAGAAGCCCTCGTACTCCTCTGCGGTCACGTCTTTCTTGTTCTTCATCCAGATGGCTTGCACGGTGTTGAGGTGCTCGCCGTTGAAATCGATGGGGAAGCCTACGAAATTGCTGTATTTCTTCAGGATGTAGCGCACATGGTCAGCCTTGGAGAAGTTGGCGGCATCTTCTTTCAAATGGATGAGGATGCTGGTGCCACGCGGGGTGTCGGCGGCGGCTTCACCCAGTTCATAGCCTTCGCGGCCATCGCTCACCCAGTGCACGGGTGCGGCCTCCGGCTGCCAGGAGCGGGTGGTGACCTCCACTTTGTCCGCCGCCATGAACACGCTGTAGAAGCCCACGCCGAACTGACCGATGAGGTCCTGCGGACCGCCCTGATTTTCCTTCATCATCTCCAGGAACTTTTTCGTGCCGGAGTGGGCGATGGTACCCAGGAACTCCACCACCTCATCAGCGGTCATACCGATACCGGCATCGGCGATGGTGAGGGTGCGAGCTTCCTCATCCGTGGTGATGCTGATGCGCAGCTCACGTTCCGGCTGGTAAATACCGGATTCCGTCAGCTGGCGGAGTCGCAGCTTCTCCAACGCATCCGAGGCATTGGAAACCAGCTCGCGCACAAAAACCTCGCGGTCACTGTAGAAGGCGTGAATCACAATGTCCAGCAACTGCCGGACTTCAGTCTGAAATTGGTGTGTCTGCATAGTGTTGTAGGGAAAATAATGCACCTATTGTAGAGAATCATCCGCTATGGTCAAGTTTCAATCATGGCATTAAGTCTATCAGTCCCAATACCGCTTCGCTTCCTCTACGGCCGGCAGGTTCAGGTAGCGGGTGCGCAGCAAATCCGCACTGCGGTGCCCCATTTCCAGCTGTAGTGCAGGGAGGTTCTGGAAATAGGCCGCATGGTAGCTGGCAAAGGTGTGGCGGCAGGCATCCGGCTGCCACTCTCCGGGGGCATATCCGGCGGCGCGCCGCAATTGCTTCCAGCGGTTTTTCCAGTTGCGGGGGATGCGGAGGTTGATACCTTTCAGCTTTGCTGCCCGGTGTAGCGGAATAACCCGCCCGCCGCCCGTTTTACTGCTTCGCGCGGGGATGATGACCCGCCGCTGCTCCTGCCGGATATCCTGCGGGCTCAGTCGTGCCACCTCCTGCGGGCGTACCCCGCAGTAGAGCATCAGGTGCAGGGATAGCTGCATGTCCGCATGCTTCGGGTGGCGGGCGGCTTGCTCCAGCCGCCTGATTTCCGGCAGGCTCAGAGGTTTGATTTCTTTTTCCTGAGGTGCATGCACTTCTATCCTGGCAACCGGGTTTTCCGCGCACCATTCCTGCCGCAGACCATAGGCAAAAATGCTGTGCAGGATAGCGCGCCCCTTGGTGTAGCTGTGGCGGCTGCCGGAAAAGGCCTGTGTGAGTATGTCTCGGCACTCGCGGGTGCTCATGGCTCTCAGGGGCCGCTCCCCCACGCCTTCCACGCGCAGGATGCGCCGCACAAAATGCCGCAAATCCCGCAGCGTGCAGGGGCGCCGCCCGGCGCGAGCGCGGATGCTTGCCTCCGCCGCCTCGCGCAGGCTTACCGTGTGCTCCGCCTGTGCCACCGCCTGTACCCCGGCTTCAATGACCCGCCGTATCCGTGCGATGAGCGTTTTCTGATCGCATACGCCCAGCTGCTCCTCCAGCCGTTCCGTGAGTTCCTGCATCAATCTTGCTGCATCCTTACGCTTTAATATGCTGCTTTTCATTCGTTTTTCTTTTTTCATAATGTTGCTTTCTGCTTATCTTTTGATGCGGTTCCAGACCGAATTCTTTGAAAAATTGACAGACGTGAGTTTTTTTATTATTGACTCAGCATTGCTAATGCTGAGTCAATAGCTAAAATAAAAAATACAGATTTTTTCAAAGAAAGATACGCCAACCCTCTTGACAGACCAAGGGTTGGCGTATATGGCTAAGGACGAACGGGTTCTTTAGTTGCCACGCACCGTGGTGGTGAAGGTGGTGATGATGCCCAGAATGCTGCTGATGTGCTCATCTGCCGTGTTCACCGTGGTGATACCACCGTTGCGCTTGGCTGCGGCAATGGAGGCATCGCCGAGGGAAATCAGACCGAAGTAGGTGGTGGATTTAGATACACCCACGCGGGAACCGGTGCCGCTGCCGACTGCCACAGGGGCGGTCACGTCGGTATAGAGAGCTCCGGCGCGGGTGGTTCCGCAGCTGCTGAGGGTCAAGGCGGTAAGAGCAATGCTGATGATGACGATAGTCTTTTTCATATCTGTGTTCTTGGTTAGATTAGGCTTGTGTTTCCGGAGAGCATTCTTATGCTTCATCGGAACACCTGAGTATGATACAGCATTAGCAATGCTGTATCATGCCTGAGAGGAGGGGGAGCCTCGTGTTGAACACCCATGGATTCTTCCTTAAGCTCCGTTTTTATTTTCTAACCATAAACAAGATAAGCTTATCATGAAATTACATGTGCCGTTGATGTTGCGCTCCGCTCTACTGGCGTGTGCGTGCGTGGTGCCTGCTATGGCGGATGTTGTAACAATTCCCGGAATAGATGCTAATGAAGGAATTTTTTCCGTAATCGACCAAGGAGATGTAAGACTTGGTGGTCTGGTGTGCATTACTCATGATGGAAGTGTTACCATAGAAGATAATAACAGTTTTACTGCGAATTCCGGAGGGCCGGCTATAAGTATTAACCATGCGTCACCTGCATCTGTTACGATGCTTGTCAGAGGTAATGGTGAATTGTCTTTTGCAAACAAAAGTAATCCCCGCGCTTATGGCGGTGCTATTCATAGTTATAGCGGTTATCAGGTTGGTCCCATGTTGTTTGACGATAACGGAAAAATTTCTTTTGTCGGCAACAGTGCCGCATGTGGTGGGGCTATCTGGTCGCATAACATGGGGATTACGTTCTCCGGAAATGGGGATGTTTTATTTGAAGGTAATGAGTCGAAGAGGGAAATTGTCGGTGCTTATTTATATGCGGGAGAAGGTGGTGCCATTTACTGTTCATACCGAGACCTGGTGTTTTCTGCAAATGACAGCGTAACGTTTTCTAACAACTCCGGAGGTGGGGACGGAGGTGCCGTTTATACAGGTCAACTGCACATACAGAATACTGCGAATACCGTATTATTTACTTCTAATCATAGCGGAATTAGCGGCGGAGCTGCATGCATTTCCTATTTTCCCTCCGGAAATATTCTTTCTCTAACCGATAACAATGCTATCAGGTTTGCCGAAAATGCAGCCGGAGATGATGGTGGAGCTATTTATCTCAGTGGAACAAATACAGCAGAAATACGTCATAGTGGGAATATCTCATTTACCGGAAACACTGCTCAACAAAACGGCGGTGCCATGGCTATGGTAAATGCGTGTCAATTTGTTCTCAGAGGCAATCAGAATGTTGTTTATTCTGATAACGTTGCGGTAAATGGTGAGGGTGGAGCGATATATTCGACCAATGGAATAACCATCATCGGGAATGGTGCTGTCTCTTTTATCGGTAATAACGCCGCAGCGGAAGGCGGTGCATTTGCCCTGAATGCAGGAAATCTGGTGATAGCCGGGAATACGGGGGATGTGACATTCTCCGGGAACTATGTTCGCTTGTATGATGAGGATGACAAGCTGACAGGTATCCGCCTCAACAGCATTAATTCGGACGGTACCGATATCACGCTGGCTGCCGAGAAGGGAACAACCATTGCTCTGTATGACGGCATGGTGGCGGACGGGCTCGATGATATAGACAAAAATCATCTGAATGCCTATGTGCCGGAGGGGGCAACGGAGCGGGTCGTAACCGGGGGGGATATCCTCTTCTCCGGTAAGGATTCGGAAGCTCGCCTGAAAAAACTGTGGCAGGAACACGGACTGGATGCTTCCGGCGCAGCTTTTGCGGAGGCTTTGCAGGTATCCCGCACATTTGAGATGAATCGTATTAACAGATTTCCCATTTATCTTTGGGGCGGGCGCATGCGAGTGGAAGACGGAGCCTTGTTCAAAGGTAGAACGGGATTTTATGCCGTGGAGGACTCCGGAGCGGTTCTGGTGCTGAAAAATGCCGGCATGGATCTTGCCGGGAGGCAAATGGAGTTCTCCCGGGGAACCACGTTGGAACTGAGCGGAACCAACACGGCAACGGGTGAATTGTACCTGCATGAGGGAAGCTCACTGAAGTTCAATGTAGGAAGCTCGAATCTCACCACTGCCGCCCTGACGCTGAGCGGGGAGTTCAACCAGGAGGGCGCACTGAATCTGGTGCTTGCCGCTGATGAGGCTCTGACAAATGGGGGCAGCTACAAGCTGCTGACACTGGCGGATGCCGCCGCTCCGGGCTCAGATGTCTGGAATGCGGAGCTGGTATCCGTGAGCGGTCTGGGAGCAGATTTCAATGATTTGAGTTGGAGTGGCAATACGCTGTACCTGAAACTTGCCGCTGCCCCGGAGGTGGTCTGGTACAATACCTCAGGGAATGGGGTGTGGGATACGGGAACCGTGAACTGGAAACAGAATGGGGCGGATTGCGCTTACAGCGACGGCGTGAGTATCGTGTTCGGGGATGCCGGGGCCGGTGATGTGGCTTTGCAGGGAACCCACGCTCCGAAAAATGTGCTGGTGAATAACAGTGCCGGAAAGGATTACCGCTTCACCGGCAACGGTTCGCTGGCAGGCAGTACAACGTCACTGACCAAGAAGGGTGAGGGCACGCTGACGATTGCAACGTCAAACAGCTATGGCGGCGGCACGGTCATCGAGGGCGGTAAATTGCTTGTAGCGGCAGAGAATGCGCTTGGCAGCGGCAGTGTACGCCTGAACCGTGGTGAGCTGAATCTGGGCGGACTCGGGCTGAGCAATGAGCTGTTGGCGCAGGGCGGTATCATCTCCGGCGGCAGCGGTTTCCGCGGTTCTGTGGTATTCAACGGTGCCGTGGGGCTGCGCGGGAATCTTTCCGCAGCGAGCATGCGCATCAATCAGGGAAGTGTGCTGACGCTCAACGGCAGCACCATCAGCGTGAGCGGCACGCTGACACTGGGTGGCAGTGCTGTGCTGAATCTGGTCGGCTCCGATTTCGGGGAAGGGGATGTGCTTATCAACTTCGGCAGTCTGAGCGGTAGCGAGGAGCAGCTGAGCGTGGATTACGGCGCGGAATCAGACAAATATACGGTGGAGCGAGAGGGGAATGCCCTGATTCTTGCCCTGACAGAGGAATCCCTGACAGAGCCCGGCACCCCGGTGCCGACACTTAATCGGGAGGATATTGACGCGCTGGTGCAGAGCAGCTGGGGCGTATTCACGGCTTCGCATGCCTTTGCGGATACCATCGGCGGGCAGCGCAGTGCTGCCGGTTATGTGGGCAGAGGCCGCAGTGTGGCGTGGGTGAGTGCGCTGGGCGGTATGCACCGCATAGACGGTACAGCTGCCGCATCCGGTTCGGACATAGACTTATACGGTGCGGCGGTCGGTTTTGAGGGACTGCTGCCGGGCGGGAACACCATCGGTATCGCCATGGGGCGTTTGAGCGGAGACGTGCAGCTGAAGCAGAGCGACCGCCAAACTGAGCAGGACGGAACCTACATCGGCGTGTACGGTACCCACCGACTGGCGGAAATAGACCGCAGCAACAGCCTGAATCTGAAATGGAGCGCCGTTTACGGCGAAACGGAGACAGAGTACACCATCGGTCAAGAGTTGGTAAGCCCGGCGCAGGACAGCGTGCAACTGAATGCTCGCCTGGCGTGGATAACTCAACTCAGTGAAGCGTTTTGCCTCAGTATCTTTGCCGGGACAGAATACTTTGCGAGCGACTCGGCAGAGGTGCGCAGCGATACTGCCGACGCGGTACGCATGGGCTCCATACAAAACCTGCGCGGTGAAATAGGTCTCTCCGCCTGCATGACGAGCGGCAGCACCACGCTGTATGGCGAGGTGCGTTACCTGAATGACATGGTGCGCAGTAATCCGTATGCGGATTTCAATGGAATACGCGGTTACGGGGCCAACCCCGGGCGGCAGGGTGTGGGCGTGACGGTGGGGGCACAGCAGGAGCTGGGCGGCGGCTGGAGCGTGAACGCCGGTTACAGTCTGGAAACCCTGAGTGAGGGAACCATGCATTCCGCCAACATCGGCGCAGCACTTCGGTTCTGATTATTTCTCAGCCGTATCAGCATCTCACGCCGCCGGGAGAGGGAATCTCTTCTTCCGGCGGCGGTTGGTTGAGCTCTTTTTGTTCCGGAGTGTAGCTTGACAAATATTACCGAATGCTGTAGATTGTGGTTGTTATGAGTCTTCGTCTTGCAATACTCGGTTCGGGGTCGGGCAGTAATTGTCAGTCCATCTTCAATGCTATAGATGACGGTCGTTTGGATGCAGAGGTGGTTATCGTTCTCTCTGATCATGCGGAGGCCTACATTCTGGAGCGAGCCCGGCAGCGAGGGGTTCGCGCGGAGGTGATGGATTGCGGTGGTTATAAGAATAAATTTCCGCTGGAATGCCAGGAGTCAGTTGCCTCGCTGTTGCAGGAGCTGAAGGTGGATATGGTATGCCTGGCCGGGTTCATGCGACTGGTGAAAGAACCGTTGCTCAAGGCGTTTCCGAACCGCATATTGAACATACATCCTGCTCTGCTGCCGGCGTTCCCGGGTGTGGAGGCGTGGAAGCAGGCATTGGAAGCCGGGGCCAAGACTACGGGGTGCACGGTACACTATGTGGATGCCGGCATGGATACGGGCGAAATCATCATGCAGGCGCATGTGCCGGTTCTGCCGGGGGATACGCCGGAGACCCTGCATGCCCGCATTCAGGTGCAGGAGCACATCCTCTATCCCGCAGCTATTCTCTCGGCCGTGGCGCGCCTGTGAATTATTTGTAAAATTGGCTTTTTTCTTTACATTGTTGAATTGACAATATCATATCTTGTGAAAAGCGACGGTTTATGCATAAGTCTTGTATGAGATGAGGGCATATTCCGTGGCTTACATACTCACAATCAACAAAATATGAAAAAGATAATTTTTACTCTGCTTGCTTTTGCCGGGTTGGCTGCTCGCCGTCGGCGTTAACTGAGATTTTTTCCTCAGAGAAAATAAAAGCGGTATTGATGCTGCAAATGTAGTATCAATGCCGCTTTGTATTATGATACGTATAGCTCAATAATGCTGTAAAGGAAAGAATAGTTTGATGGTAATGATTCACGGTTTATAGTCGATGCGGACGGGGACTTCTTCCACCTTGAGTCCGGCGGCGGTGAGTTGATCCAGAACCTGCAGGAAGCGACCGAGGGAGGAGCTGTCTGCGGCGGAGACCTGGATGGTGGAGTCTGGGGCTTTTTCGAGCTGCTCCTGTACCAGTGCGGGGAGTTGTTGCTCAGAGATGATTTGCCCGCCGAAGGCAAGGGTGCCGTCTGCGCCGACTTCCAGCAGGATGCTGCTGTTGTTACCTTTTTCTCCGGAGAGGTTGTGGGTGCGGGGTAGATCCAGATTCAACACGTTGACCTGACGCTTGAATTCCGTGTGGACAATAAAGAAGATGAGCAGGATGGTGAGGATGTCCAGCATGGGAACGATGGTGATACCCACGGTGGGCGATTTGCGGGTGTAGATGTTCATGGCACTTATGCCCGGAGGCTGTTGAGCAGGGTGGTGAAGCTTTCGTTGATGCGGGCGGCGCGGTTTTCCAATCTGCGCTCAAAGCAGGTGCCGGCGATGATTCCGGGAACGGCGATGGCAAGACCGAAGATGGTGGTGTAGAGAGCTTTGGAGATACCAATGGCGATACCTGCCTGTGCATCTGCTGCGCCAAAGACCCCGAAGATGTCCACTAGCCCCCACGCTGTGCCGAGGATGCCGAGCATGGGGGAGATGTTGGTGATAATGCTGATGAGGGCGAGCCCGCTGCGCCCGCTGTCAATGGCGTGTGCCAGGCGAGCCTCTGTGAGTTTTTCGGTGGCACTCTGAGTGGGGGCGTTAAGGATGCTCAGGATGACCTCTGTGAGTGCATCATGGTGCTGCAGGCTGTATTCGCGCAGTGCTTTTTCTGCATCGGCGGGGTGCTGCAAGGCAAAGTCGATTTGAGAGAGGGTGCGGTGCCAGCTTCTGCCCACGAAGATGAGGTGGTAGAGGATGACGGCTATCAGCAGGACAGAGCAGGTCAGTAACGGGTAGCCGAAGGGTTGGCAGGCATCGAGGAATTGGCGGATGGTTTCTGGCATGGTGTGTGGCGTGGGGTTGGTGGTTGTTAATCGAAATTGAACGTGAAGATGAGTTCCAGCAGCTCGCCCACGATTTCCTGCCGCACGGCATTGGGCATGGGGGGCAGGGAGGCGCGGCGGATGGCGCGGAAGGTGAAAGATTGTTGAATGACGCCTGCACCGTGGCGGCGCACTAAATCCATGTTTTCCAGGTGCCCGCGTTTGTTGATTCGCAGGCTGATGGTAATGCTGCCGGGGATGATGTCGCCGCGGTGTTCAGCGCATGCCTGATACCAGTGGTAGGCGATGCGGCGGTAAATTTCGCTCTCATATCGTCCCAGCGGGGTAGCGGTGACGTTGAGCGCGGCTCCGCGTCCCATGATGAAGCGGCCGGTGCTGCGCGAGCGGCGCTCCCGGGTGCGGAAACCTACAGTGTCCGGTTGCGGGTTTGCCAGGCTGGGGTCATAGAAAATGGGGCGGCTTTTTCGTCTGTTTTTCGGCGGGGTGCTGGCGTGACCGGTGCCGGTGGCGGTGCCTTGTGCTGTGGTTGTTGCGGGAGTTTCGGCAGCGGGCGTCTCTTCTTTCTGTTCATCTTTGCGGAGCAGAAGCTCGCCCTCCGGCTCCGGGTGGTGCTGTTTTGCTGCAGGCGTGACCGGAGCCGGTCGGGTTTCCCGGTCTGTTGCGTCGGGCTGAGGGGTGTTGCTCTCCGCATCTTCCCGCCCCGTAGCAGGTGGTTCAGTATTCTGTGGCTGTGCGGTTGACTCCATGTCCGGCAGGAGGGGCTGCGGGGGGGCAGGAGGTTGCAGCGGCTTCTTCCCCTCGTGGTTCAGGTCGCCGTCCTGTCGGTCCTGTTCGAAAGTGACAAGCTCGTCTTTTTTCTCACCGGTCTGAGCCGGGGCGTGTTTGTCGGAGAGGAGATGCGTGGAATCCGGAGCACTTGCGGCACGGGTGTTGCGGCTGCCTTCATAGTCCGGCTGCTCCGGGAGAGCCTGCGGTGTGTCTGCCGAGGTTTTGGCAAAGGGTTTGCGCTGCTGTTCTTGCTGTTTTTGTGCCGGAGCGGTGGGGGTGCTGCGCTGCACGCGGATAAGACGCTGCCGCTGCTGCGGAGCTGCCGGAGCAGGGGGGCGGAGCTGCCGCCCGTTGCTCAGTGTCATCAGCAGGAGAAAAATCAGGTGCAGTATCAGGGAGAGCAGCAGACAGAGTGCCATGGCACCCATGCGTCTTTTCCCGGTATGCAGATTTTTCATTGCTCTTATGAAACACCAAAACGCGCGGGCTTGCAAGTGCTTTACGCGTCACAGACCGATTTAGACCTATCTTTTCCGCAACTCTGTGTGATTGAACGGGATTTTTAACTTGTCATCCGGCTGATAACGTGTTATAAGGGGCTGCGTACGTTATGAACATTCAACCGAAATTCACCCCCGTGCTCGACCCGGGCTTCATTGCTCCGGTGCTTTGGAACAAGGCTTTTGAAGAGAAAGTAGCTGCCACACCCGGTTCTCATACCGTGGATTTGGCTCTGGTTCGCCTGGACGGAACCTGCTTCCGCTGGAGCGGAAAGATTCTCCCCCAGGAGGGCGAGAATGTGGCACTGAATAATCTCTACATTGAGCGTATCGTCAAGTTCCTGCTCTGGATGAAGGGTGGCTGCACCATTCTGGTGGCAGGCGATGACAAGATTGCTGACATGCTGGCTGCTACTTATTGTGCGGGTGGTGCCCGTGAGTTCGACTGGGACTTCATTGGTAAGAAGATATATGACCAGCCTATTGAGGTGAAGAAGGTGGCTTCCGCCGCTGATTTGCCCGCTGAGAATTCTACTTCCGTGTCTCTGGGGCGTAATCTGGATGGCTACCGAATCGGTTTCGACCTGGGTGGTTCCGACCGCAAGTGTGCTGCCGTGGTGAACGGTGAGGTGGTGTACTCTGAAGAGGTGGTGTGGGATCCCTACCACCAGACTGACCCCATGTACCAGCTTGAGGGTGTGGATGATTCTCTGCTGCGTGCTGCTGCGCATCTGCCGCAGGTGGATGCCATCGGCGGTTCCGCTGCAGGTGTCTATGTGAACAGCGAGCCCCGCGTGGGGTCTCTCTTCCGCGGTATCTCCCCGGAGGATTTCCGAAATGTCATTCGCGGCATGTTCGGCACGCTCAAGAACCGCTGGAGCGAGCGCATGGGCAAGGAAGTTCCCTTTGAGGTGGTAAATGACGGTGAAGTGACGGCTCTGGCCGGTGCCATGGGCATGAATGATGATGCCGTGCTGGGTATCGCCATGGGAACTTCTCTGGCTGCCGGTTATGTGGATCCTGAGGGGCACATCATGCCCTGGCTCAATGAGCTGGCCTTCGTGCCTGTGGATTATCAGGAGGACGGCGGTGTGGATGAATGGTCCAAGGACAAGGGCGTGGGTGCCATGTACTTCTCCCAGCAGGCTGTGGCGCGCCTGGCTCCCCGTGCCGGTTTCGCTTTCGGCAGCATGCCTTATCCGGAGCAGCTCAAGAAGGTGCAGGCTGCCATGCTGGAGGGCGATGACCGCGCCCGTAAGATTTATGAGACTATCGGCGTAGAGTTTGGCTACACCATTGCCTACTTCTCCAAGTACTACGCACTGCGCAACCTTCTGTTCCTGGGGCGTGTTGCCACGGGTGAGGGTGGTCAAATTATCATCGACAAGGCAAATGAGGTGCTTAAAGGCGAGTTCCCGGAGCTCTCCATCACCCTCTGCGTGCCGGATGAAAAGACCAAGCGCCATGGTCAGGCTGTTGCCGCAGCCTCTCTGCCCAAGCTGGCCTGATGCTGCCTGAATGCAGTTTTCCACAGCCGGGGGGAGGGGATTCTTCCCCCCGGTTGTGCGCATGGTAAGCCGTTTCGTTCTACCCTATGTCCGATGTTTGCACATGCTCTTCCTGCGGCACGGTGATGGATGTGTCGACCCTCGGCTTCTATGCTGAGCTGCCTTGCCCCATTTGCGGAGAGGTAAGCCGTGTGCACACGGAGCTTGCCAATTTCCGGATTGATGGAATACTGGGCGTGGGCGGCATGAGCGTGGTGTTCAACGCGCGGGATTTGGTGTTGGGGCGGGAGCTGGCCATCAAGGTGCTCAATGATATTTACCGCGATAAGCCGGAACGCATTGCCCGTTTTGAGAGTGAGTGTGCTATGATGGCTCGGGTGCGGCATGAGAATGTCGTATCTGTGTATTCCGCCGGTTGGGCGAGAGGGCAATTTTACATTGCCATGGAGAAGGTGGAGGGTCGGAATCTGGAACAGCTGCTGGCAGAGCATAAGTGCCTGATGCCGGATGAGGCGCTGGATGTGGTGCGGCAGGTGGCTGCCGGATTGCAGGCGGCCGCTGCTGCCGGAGTGCTGCACCGTGATATGAAACCCGGCAATATCATTATCACGCCGGAGGGGCGGGCAAAAGTGCTGGATTTCGGGCTTTCGTTGGAGGATAGACCGGATGCTCAGCGGGAAGAAATCATCTGGGCGACTCCTTTTTTTGTTCCGCCGGAAACGCTGATGGGCAATCCGGAGGATGCCCGGACAGATATCTATGCTCTTGGCATGACCCTGCGCAGCATGCTGACCGGTATCACTAATTTTACCGAACCTGTGCAGGCTCTGGATTCCTTGTTGAAGCTGAAACGGGAGATGAAGCCTCTGGCTGAGCTTTACCCGCAACTGGGTGAGGGACTCTGTGATATCATTGACCACATGACGGCTTTTGCACCAGCGAATCGCCCTGCGGACTATGGCGAATTGCTGGATGAGATAGATGAGGTGCAAGCCAGTGTGGGGGCTGTTGCAGAGGAGATGAAAAAACGCCGCAGACGGCGATTTTTCCGCACACTGGGGGTGGCTGGTGTGCTGCTGCTGGGGGGGGCTGCTATGTTGGTGACCGCCCTGCTGAGTTCCCCTCCGCCGCGCTATGATGCTTTGCCTGTGTCAAGTGAGTTTTCCTGGGTGAGCAGGGAGGCTCTCCAACGGGCATGTGAGCTCCTGGAGGACGGTGATGTAGAGGTTGCGTCAAGGTCGTTTCGCTCCCTCTCTGAGCAGGCTCCGGAACCGGCGGTGCGGTTGGCTGCGTATCTGATGCATGCTTTGGCTGAGGATTCTTTCCCTATTTCACAGGAAGAGATGCGAGTTTTCCGCAGTCATATTGAAGCCGCTGAACAGGGAGGTGCTGTGGACCGCAATATTGCAGCGGCTTGTAAAAATCTTCCCAATGCTCTGGAATACCACAGCCTCGCTCCGGCAGATGTGTCAGTCTCGTTGCCACCGCCGTTGCGCGCTGCTGTGCTGATGATGGCTGCGCGGGATTACACCTCTCGGGGGAACGGTGGCGCAGCTACGCTGTGTTTGGATGCAGCCATAGAATGTCTGCCCGCTTCCCCCGTGACTCAGTCCCTGTTGGAAACGGTGCAGAATCAGCGCCGGAATTTGCCCCGTGTCATGGTGCAGGAGAGCCGTAAGTATGTGAGAGGCCTGATGCGGGAGGGTAAGGCCGCCACGGCTTTGGAAATTTTGCGCAGGATAGATACCTCACACTTCAGCCCGCTGGAATTGGCGGAGCACGGCGTGCAGCAGGAGGTCTGCCGCGTTGCCATTGAGGCATTATCTATGCTGAGACGCCGTTTTCCGGCGGAATTCAAGTCTGATGCCTCTCCGGAGCAGGTCAGGCAGCTTGCCGCTAAAATCGGAAAAGTTCAGTTATCTAACGAGATGTTTTGTCTCATGTGTCTGTTACATGGTGATTACGCTCGGGCGTTTGAATCTGACCCGTACAGGAAGTGGCCTGAAGCACGAGAGCCATTTGCCATTCTTATGAGAGATTGGAAACAACGCCTGGGATTTTGATTCCCCCCACCTCTCACCCCCGCGATTACAGATGAAAGCCCCCTTTATCAAAATTCACAACGAGTCGGAAGATTTTCCTTTCCTGATTGAGAGTACTGCGGATATGGTTGAGTCCCCGGAGGAATTGCCCAACTATGTTTTGTATGGGGTGGAGGGATGTCATGTGGCGGAAGTAAGGCCGATTGGTAAATCTCCCGGTTTCCTGAGACGTTTGTTTGGTACAGTGTATCAGTCCTATGCCATTCGTTTTTCTTCACCCGAGCCATACGATATAGACGAGCTGAAGCAAAAGCTTTCCGCGCATATTGATGCCGATGATGATTGCCTGACTCAGTATCACGAGGCAGAAGTGCTGCAATATCTGCTGAAAGATTGCCGCAGTTTTGAGGAAGTGCTGGCGATGGGATGCATCACCGGCATGTTTGAGCCCTCCGGGCATAACCCGTCGCTCCCGGAACTTTGTGAGGATGATATGCCTGATACCGATGCGGATGAACTATCCGTTATCAGCGGAGCAGATTATCACGGCGCGCTGACAATGGAAAATATTCGCGATAAAGCGACAAAGATTGCTTTTGAAACGCTTGAGAACAGCTATCGGTGCTGATGCTGCGGCGCATTTATTTGCGTCACTTTGCCGATTTTGCTTTTCAATATAGGTTAGTCAGGGTATACTCCCCGTGAACACGGGAAAAACCCGAGATAAAAAGCATGAAGATTGTACTTGCATACTCCGGTGGCCTTGACACATCCGTTCTTCTGGTGTGGCTCAAGGAGAAGTATAATGCTGAAATTATCGCCTACTGCGCAGATGTCGGTCAGGCAGAGGAGCTGGATGGCGTGATTGAAAAAGCACTCGCCACGGGTGCTTCCAAGTGCATTATCGGTGACCTGAAGGCGGATTTCGCCGCCAACTATATTTTCCCGATGTTTCAGGCAAATGCCGTCTATGAGGGGCGCTACCTGCTGGGTACCTCCATTGCTCGCCCCTGCATCTCCAAGGCCATGGTGGACGTAGCCTTGGCTGAAGGTGCTGATGCCATTGCCCACGGTGCTACCGGTAAGGGAAATGACCAGGTGCGTTTTGAGCTCTCCATCAATGCTCTCGCACCGCAGCTGAAGGTGATTGCCCCCTGGCGCATGAAGGAGTGGCGTGACCAGTTCCCGGGACGTGCTGAGATGATTAAGTATGCAGAGGAACACGGTATCCCGATTCGCCAGAGCATGAAGAAGCCGTACTCCATGGACCGCAACCTGCTGCACATCTCCTATGAGGCCGGTATTCTGGAGGATACGTGGTATGATGCCACCAAGGAGGAAGACCGCGGCATGTACGTGCTCTCCACCGCCCCGGAGGATGCGCCGGATGCCCCGCAGTACCTGCAGTGCCTGTTTGAGAAGGGCAACATCATCGGTCTGCAGACAGAAGGTCTTGCTGAAATCATGAAGGAAGTGGGTGCAACGGCTCAGGGTGAGAAGGACGGCTACACGCTGATGGATCCGCTGGGTGTCATGCTGGTGCTCAATGCTCTCGGCGGCAAACACGGTATCGGTCGTGTGGATATCATCGAGAACCGCTTCGTTGGCATGAAGAGCCGCGGTATCTATGAAACCCCCGGCGGCACCATCCTTCTGGCCGCTCACCGGGATATTGAGACAATCACCATGGATCGTGAGGCTCAGAAAGTGCGTGATTCTCTCATCCCCGATTATGCCGCCATGGTGTATAACGGCTTCTGGTTTGCCCCTGAGCGTGAGGCGATACAGGCACTGGTTTCCAAGACTCAGGAGACAGTCAATGGTGAGGTGCGGCTCAAGCTCTACAAGGGTAATGTGATGTACGCCGGACGCCGCAGCCCGAACAGCCTGTACAGCTATGCCATGGCCACCATGGAAGCAGATTATACCGATGAGGACTACAACCAGGATGATGCCAGCGGCTTCATTCACCTCAATGGTTTGCGCCTCAAGCAGTTTGCCAGAGTTAACAAGTAAAGTACGCGTGTAGAATGAGAGTTGCAGCTATAGCTCCTGCATTGTTCTCTTCGAAAAGCTGTGTAACCGGCGATGCTACTCAGATGAGGATGACAGTGCAGGCTCTCCGGAAGATTCCCGGTGTGGAATTGGACTGCCTGTACTATCAGACCTCTGACCACCTGGTTACGGAGGCCAATGAAAAAATCCTCTGGTCAGAGCTTGCCGACCGCTATGATGTTGCACATGTGTTTGCTATCAGAAAAACCCTGTATAGCAAAGTAATTCGGCGCGCTCTCTCAGAGCTTCCGTCCCTGCTTTCCACTGTATACTGGAATAATGCTTTCCGGGAATATATCAGCGTTAAGAACGGGACAACAAAGCGTTTTATCCTGCGGAGCTTTGAGTATCTGTTGCGCCGCGCTATTGGCTGGAAAATAAAACACTATGCTCCCTGGTGCCTGGGAATTCTCCCGAATTCCTGGGCAGAGGGAGATGTGTTTCAGAAGGTTCACCGCCTGAGAAAACACGCCATCAGCGTACCTGTTCCCAACGCAATCCAAATCCCGGACAATCTTGCAGAATTAGCGCGTCCGGATTGTGTCCCGGAGGGTGACTACATCGTTTGCCCCGGTATATTTGCTCCGCGAAAAAATCAAATCAATCTCATCCGGGCCATGAAAGGCAGTGGTATACCCATTGTCTTTTTGGGGCAGAGGTTTGATATGGTTCCCGGGTGCTACGACCAATGCCGAAAGGAAGCCGATGAGAACATGCATTTTTTAGGACATATTCCCAGTTCTGATACCAAGTATTGGGCAATTCTCAAGCATGCGCGGGTTTCGGTGCTGACCTCTGATTGTGAGACACCCGGCATAGCCATGTTGGAGTCAGCAGCTGCCGGGGCACGTCCCGTTGTGCCCATTCACGGCGGCACCCAGGAATACTTTGGTATCATGGCAGAGTATCTGTATCCTGCCTCCTTGACCAGCATTCGCAAAGCTGTGCTCTCTGCTTGGGAACGAAACAGGCTTGCTGATGATGAATCTGCTCAATTCAGTAAATTTGATTGGGACTGGACTGCACGCTTAACACATGCTGCATACAGGGCTGTTATTAATATTTTTGACCGTAATTACAGGAAGAAATGATGAAGAAAGTGATGCTCATTTTCGGGACTCGCCCCGAGGCCATCAAGATGGCTCCGCTGGTAAAGTATCTTCAACAGCAAGGGGAGGGGATACGCCCCCTCGTGTGTGTTACCGGTCAGCATCGTGAGATGCTGGATCAGGTAATGCAGATTTTTGAGATTACGCCTGATTATGATTTGAATATCATGAAATCCGGTCAGGATTTATATGATGTTTCTGCAAAGGTGATACTGGGTTTGCGTGATGTATTGCGAGAGAGTAAACCGGATGTGGTTTTGGTACACGGTGATACAGCTACCAGCACCATGGCGGCCTTAGCTGCTTTTTATCAGCAGATCCCCGTTGCTCATGTAGAAGCCGGACTCAGGACGCACAATATATACAGCCCTTGGCCGGAGGAGATGAACCGCCAGTTAACGGGGCGTTTGGCTTCTTTCCACTATGCGCCGACTGAGGGTAGTCAGTTGAACCTTCTGCAGGAAAATGTCAGCTCGGGTAATATCATTGTTACGGGTAATACGGTAATAGATGCCTTGCAGTGGGTGTTGAACAAGATTCATTCAGATGTCTCCCTTTCACAAAGTCTGGTCAGTCAGATAGCTGATGCCGGTTATGATTTGAGCCGCTTATCTGACGGTAAGAAAATGGTGCTCATTACGGGGCATCGGCGAGAGAATTTCGGTGAGGGTTTCCTTTCGATTTGCAGGGCAATAAAAACACTTGCAGGTAAGTATCCGGAAGTGGATTTTATTTACCCCATGCATTTGAATCCCAATGTCCGGAAACCGATACATGAAATTTTCGGGAGTGATTTGGGTATATACGAAAATATATTCTTTATCAACCCCCTGGATTATCTGCTCTTCGTGTGCGTCATGGAGAAGTCAACGCTTGTTCTGACGGACAGTGGCGGGATTCAGGAGGAAGCCCCCAGTCTCGGCAAGCCGGTATTGGTGATGAGAGATACCACGGAACGCCCGGAAGCAGTAGATGCCGGTACTGTTAAATTGGTAGGCACAGATGAACGCTGCATTGTAGAGAGTGTTTCCGCTTTGTTGGATGATAAGGAGGCGTATGAGCGCATGAGCCTGGCGCATAATCCGTACGGAGATGGCAAGGCCTGTGAACGTATTTGCCGGCATTTACTCTCTCTCTGACCACCGGAGTAATTGTTGATTGCGTTTACTATAAATCAATAAGTCCACTTGTAAATCAGACCGCGGGGGCTTGTCGCTGCAGACAGTGCCCCCGCCGGTTTCAGAAAAATAAAGGCTGATTTGGATTCTGAGTTATGAATATTTGTATTGTATACACCAGGAAAATAGATTTTTCTCTTGGAGGTGTTGAGTCCGTGTGTATTAATTT
Organism: Akkermansia sp.; assembly: GCA_017398765.1. Lineage (GTDB taxonomy): Bacteria > Verrucomicrobiota > Verrucomicrobiia > Verrucomicrobiales > Akkermansiaceae > Akkermansia. The sequence continues at coordinate 64,942 of JAFQEY010000001.1, read as the reverse complement.
GGCCATGGAGCTCATGAAACGTGACGATATCAATATTTTTCACATCTATATTCATAACGATAGCGGGGAGGATAAGCCGGGTATAGGGTACCTGAACTTACGGGAGGAAATCAGTGCTGATAACTGGGAGGAGTCACAGCTTCTTGTTGCGGAGTTTTTGAAGCGCAATCAAATGGATTTTATCTGGAATCATGACCAGCACGGGCTTCTGCAGAAGCTGGTATATGAAACCGGTAAGCAGCTCAACATCAGGACTGTGTCTGTGTATCACAATAATCCCTATTTGATTTTTGCAGATTTTCGTGATCGCTATGCGTATTCTCTGTTCAGGTGGAGGGAATACGGAGAGTTCAGACCGTTTTTGCTCCAAACGCTCAAGTATCCCCTGGTTTTGCTCAACAAATTTCGCGTGGCTCGGAATTTTTTAAGGGGCTTGTTCCTGCACAGTCATAGCCTGGTTTTGCTTTCTGACAAGTTTCGGAAGGAGTTCATCAAATTGAGTGGATTATCCGTTGGTAACAGATTGCATGCCATATCCAACCCCATCTGCCCGGTAGAGTATCAGTTTTGCCCAGAGAAAAAAAAGAATCAGATTCTTGTGGTTTCACGCCACGTCTGGTTTCAGAAGAGAATTGACAGGGTTATCAGAATTTGGGAAAAAGTGATGAATCGCTTCCCGGATTGGGAGCTAATCATATTGGGAGATGGTCCGCACCACAGAGATTTTGTCCATTTAGCCGAGCGGCTTCAGACGCAACGCCTCACCTTTGCGGGTGTTCAGAATCCGGCGGAATTTTACCGCAATGCGAAAATCCTTTGCCTGACAAGTAGCTGGGAGGGCTTTGGTCTTGTTCTGACCGAAGCTCAGCAGTATGGTTGCGTTCCCATTGCCTACAGAAGTTATTCCTCTCTTGACGATATTATTGTTGACGGGGAAAACGGATACAGTGTTGAGCCTTTCCGTGAGGAAGAATATATCGATAAACTTACGCGTCTGATGACAGATGATGCGCAGCGGGAGAAAATGGCAGTTGCCGCCATGGATAGTGTCAAAAAATTCCATGTGGAAAAAATTGCTGAGCAGTGGGTTGCCTTGTTTTCCTCGCTGCAGGAAACAAGAGAAGATTAAAGCTGTGTGCGGGAATCGATAGGATTCATCTCTTACAGAAAGCTGATGACAGTCTGATTCCCGCAGCAAGCCGGAAGCCTTGTTTGCGGATTAGCTGTCACATGCAGCTATTGACGGGAAAACCATTTTGCAGTAGGATATTGTCATGAACAAGGAAGAACAGAATAATCAGACCCAACCTGATGAGGAAAAGCCTCTTGCGGAGGAGCAGATGCCGAATGCCGCTGCTGAGGAAACACAGAGCACGGAGGAATCCCCCGTGGATGAGCTGACCAAGTGGCGTGAGCTGGCTATGCGCACGGCGGCAGAGTATGATAACTACCGCAAGCGTTGCGTAAAAGACCGGGAGGATTTCACGAAGTACGCCAACCGCAGTCTGCTGGAGGAGCTTTTGCCGGTGATTGATAACTTTGAAATGGGCATGCAGATGGCCGGTCAGGATACCGCTTCCATGATTTACATCGGCATGAGCATGGTGCAGAAACAACTCGTGGATTTCCTGGAGGGGCAGGGCGTGCAACCCATAGCCACGGAAGTCGGTCAGATGTTTGACCACAATATTCACGAGGCAATCATGAGCGAACCTTCTGAGCAGCCGGAAGGCACCATCCTGCGTATCCTGCGCAAGGGCTACAACCTGCGCGGCCGCCTGCTGCGTCCTGCCAATGTTGTGACCGCTGCCGCCCCGGAGTCCGAAGAGAAGAAAGACTAAGCATTCTACGCCATGTCCAGAGATTATTATGAGGTGTTAGGTGTCGACAAGGGTGCGGATGACGCTACTATCAAAAAAGCGTACCGCAAGCTTGCCATGAAATATCATCCGGACAGAAATCCGGATAACAAGGAAGCTGAGGAAAAGTTCAAGGAAATCGGTGAGGCCTATGAGGTGCTCAGCGATGCGGATAAACGCGCTGCCTATGACCGCATGGGGCATGAAGCCTTCAAGAACGGCGGTATGAATGGTGCCGGCGGCGGCGGATTCGGTGGCTTTACCGACCCCATGGATATCTTTGCCCAGATGTTTGGCGGTGGCTTTAGCGGGTTCGGCGGATTCGGCGGCGGTGGGAGACAGCGGCAGGCCGACCCTCGCCGACCGGGGGCTGATTTGCGCTATGATTTGGATATTACGTTGGAGGAAGCGGCGCACGGTTGTGATAAGACATTGGAAATCGAGCGCATGGTTCCCTGTGATAAATGCGGCGCCACCGGTTCCAAGGATGGATCATCCGGGTTTAAGCAGTGTCCCACCTGTCATGGTACGGGTGTGGTGACGCGGCAGAGCGGATTCTTTGTGCAGCAGAGCACCTGTCCTTCCTGCCGCGGTGCGGGGCAGACGATAAGTAACCCCTGTTCTCATTGCCATGGGGAAGGCCGTGTGCACAAAGATGTCAAGATTACGCTCCATGTGCCCGCCGGGGTCAGCACAGGCACGAAGCTTCGTTCCTCCGGGAATGGAGATGCCGGAGTTCACGGCGGGGAGACGGGCGACCTCTATGTGTTCATTGAGGTCAAAGCGCATGATATTTTCACCCGCGAGGGCTCGGATTTGCTTTGCACCATGCCGGTCACCTTGGCGGATGCCGTCTGCGGAGGCGTGCTCACAGTCCCGACGCTGGATGGCCCTTCCAAGCTCAAGATGCCTGCGGGAACGCAGAGCGGCACCATATTCCGTATCCGCAATCAGGGGGTTCCTGCGTTAAAAGGAAGCGGACGCGGTGACCTGCTGGTGGAGGTGCAGGTGGAAACTCCCACCAAGCTTAACTCTGCTCAGGAAAAGGCTTTGAAGGGGTTCACGGAGACGCTCAAGGATTCCAATCAGCCTGAGGTGAATGAGTTCCGCAAGCGCGCGGCTCGATTCATGAAGTAACGTTCAGTCACTCATCCCGGTCATGCATCGCTGCTATCTGCCCGCTGCTGATTTTTCATCTCCCACGCTCACGCTGGAGGGGGAGGAGGCTCACCATGCGCTGCGGGTCATGCGCTTGCGGACCGGGGATGAGTGTGAGGTTTTTGACGGCACGGGGCATGCGGCTCGTGCCAGGATTCTGACAAGCGGCGGAGGCAGGCTCATGCTGGGGGACCTCCGCCCCTTGCCTCCCATGTTGCCTGTGGCGGAAATGACGCTGGCCCTGGCTATCCCAAAAGGGGGAAACATGGAGCTGATTGTCCAGAAAGCCGTGGAGCTGGGCGTACAGCGTATTATCCCTTTGGTGACAGAGCGAACCATTGTGCGGCTCAATGCCAGGGAGGCTGCGGCTAAGACGACCAAGTGGCAGCGTACGGCGTTGGAAGCCTGCAAGCAGTGCGGTGTCAACACCCTGCCTGTGGTGGAAGTGCCTCAACACTATACTGAATTCATTCGCCGCACGGATATGCCGGAGCTGAAATTGGTCTGCGCAATCCTGCCGGAGGCAATTCCGGCGCGTAAGGTGCTCGAAGATGCCCGCTCTGCCGGGCGGCAGGGCACCCTGCTGCTCATTGGCCCAGAGGGGGATTTCAGCCCAGCGGAATACGCCGCAGCCATGCAGCACGGCTTTGCTCCCATATCGTTGGGGCCCATTATTCTGCGTGTGGAAACTGCAGTATTCATGGCTCTTTCTTTTGCCCGCTACGCGTTGGATAAGTAGTCGGAACAGCAGAAAGACCTTGTGTTGTGATTGGGTTAACGCTGCGCATCATTGCATAACATGCCCGGCAGCGCATGCTTCCGGTGGATGATGCGTTGTTTTCCCTTTGTGTTTGGGATATATCAGTCAAACAGACTCAGCACAGCCTCTGCCGCTTTGGCTGCAGCACCGCCGTGACCGAGCTTCGACATGGATTCACGCATGTCGGCTAACACTTTTTCTCGTGGCTCAGGCGTTGTGAGCCGTTCCAGCTCTGAAATACAGTTCTCCACGTTAAAATCATGCTGAATCAGCTCGCGGGTCACCGGTTTGTCCACCAGAATGTTAACCATGCCGATGTATTTGATGGTGAGGATGACACGACCCACCCAATAAGTGAACGCCGCAACCTTATACACCAAGGCAAAGGGCAGCTCATGGAGCGCGGCTTCCAGTGTGGCCGTGCCAGAGGTCACCAGCGCGGCTTCCGCTCTGTCCATGAGCCCGTGGTAACTGCCGGGGCAGATGTTCATGAGCTCCTCCGGCATGCCGGAGGCCTTTGCCATGGCTCTCATTTTTTCTGCCAATTTCGGGGTGCTGGCAGAGGTCTCGAATCTCCATTCCGGGTGGCGGGTGCGCAGCTCCCGTACCACATCCATAAAGACAGGGAAGTTGCTTTCCACCTCGCGGTTGCGGCTGCCGGGGAAAAGCCCGATAAGGCCTTTCTCCCGCACATTTGGCTGACGCTGAGCCAGAATATCATCCACCAGAGGGTGTCCCACAAACTCTGTGCGCAGCCCGGCTTTCTCAAACAAAGGCTTTTCAAAGGGGAACGTACACATCATCAAATCCAGCACTCTTGCCAGTTTGGGGATACGCCCCTTTTTCCATGCCCAGACCATGGGCGCAATAAACCACGCTATTTTGGTTTTCGGGGACACTTTACGCACGCGTTCAGCCAGTCTCTGATTGAAGCCGGGATAGTCGATGAGCACCAGCCCGTCCGGCTGTTCAGAGGCAATACGGTTGGTCATTTCATTGAGATAACGGGCAAAGTAGCGGATGTGTTTGAGGACCTCCACCAAGCCGATAACTCCTGCCTGATCTGCCCAGTCCTCAATACCCGGAGCCAGCGCATGCATGCGGGCTCCGCCGAGCCCCACGATTTCCATATCGGGTTGTCGGCGGAGTAACTCCTGAATCAACAGAGCCCCCTGTTTATCCCCGCTTTTCTCTCCGGCTACCATGAACAGCTTCATGCCCCCAATCTACCATGTTACGCCCGATTTAGCAAGAAAAGACTTCCTTTTTGGCGGCTTGTATGCATAATAGCCCGCATGTTCCACGAATTTATCAATGCTTGTATGCAATATGTTGAAGCCTGGGGATACTGGGGGGTGGTGGCGTTTATGGCCATGGAGAGTTCCATTATTCCCGTGCCCAGCGAGGTGGTGGTGCCGCCTGCTGCCATCGTGGCATCGCAGGAGGGCGCAAGCATGAGTTTCTGGGGAGTGGTGCTGGCGGGAACCGTTGGTTCCTACATTGGTTCTGTAATGATGTACGTGTGTGCTCTGCTGCTGGGGCGCCCGCTGGTGCTGCGCTATGGCAAATATTTTTTCATGCCCCCACACAAGGTGGAAAAGGCGGAGTTGTTTATGAAGAAATATTCTTCCGCCGGGATTTTCTTTGCTCGTTTTCTGCCGGTCATTCGCCATTTGATATCCATTCCTGCCGGGATGGCTCGGGTCAATTTTCTGACCTTCAGCATTGCTACAATTGTCGGTTCTGCCATTTGGTGCTGGGTACTGGCATGGTTCGGTGACAAAGTCGGCAGTGAGCATCCCGGAATCATGGAATCGCCTGAGGCATTGATAGAGGCAGTGAAAGCAGAGTCACATCTGGTGGTACTGGGCGTGGTGCTTCTCATGCTGCTCTATGCGGTCATGAAGTACATGACGCGTGAAAAAAAATGATACCCTGTCAGTCATTCGGACGCAAACAAAGAGAAACAGACAGACTCAGGCTGGTATTTTGAGCCGGGTAGTAGTATGCTGAACCCCATTATGGGATTTGCATCAATCATATCTGCCGCCGGGGCTCTGGCGAGCGGTGCCGTGCAGGCATCCGCTCAGCGCCAGCAGTCTGCCGCCTACCGTGAAGCTGCCGACAATGAGTGGAAGCTCGCTGCGCGAGCCGCTGAAACCATTACCAATACTGCGCTGGAGAACCAGCGACGCAGCGAGCGTAATGCCCACATGCAGTTGGCTGAGGCTCGTGCAGACGCCGCCGCCGGCAATTTACTGCAGGAGGGGAGTGTGATTCGCCGCGAGACGGATTTAGCCACTCGTCTGGAGGACGAAATCAGCAACCGGACTAACGCCGCTCTGCAGGAGGCCAATGACACGCGTTTGCAGGGGCTTTATGACCGCCGCAATTTGTTGTTACAAGCCGGAAATGCACGCAGCAACAGCCGCGTGTCATTGCTCAGCGGTGCCGTGGGGGCTCTCGGAGCGTTGGCCCCGGGGGCTTCTCCGCTGGCAGACTGAGCCCTTGGTTGAAAGGGGCAGCGGTGGTTATTGCAGTGCCGCCGCTGCCTGGTAAATGGCAATCCGCACAATCAGCGCAAACAGCATTCCCCAGGTAATAGCTATCGTAAGCCGGGTTTTCGGCGTTAGCTTGCGGCTGCGGGTTAGCCATAAAAAGAAAATGAATTGAATCAGTGCTGAAATGCACGCTGCAGCGGTGGTGTTGAACCCCACCTTGTCCAGCAGCAGGGAAAGGGGCAGAAGAAAAGCTGCTGTGCAGTCACTCAGGCTGCCGCCCGCCAGCCACACGACCACCCCGGCAGGAATGATGATACAGAGCAGCAGGGTCAGCCGGGCTGCCTTGCTGTAGCGTTCCTCCTGTGTCGGTATATACATGGCGCGGCTCTATCATGCCGCAGCCGCTGGGTATTGTCAAGGGATTTAAGCATCATATCAATCCCTGCACCCAACGCGAGTAATCGAAAGGATAATCAGGCTTTACCTGTATCAGGTACACAATACATGTTTTTGCGGGATTCCCCTGCCATTTTGACTTGTCAAAACAGCTGATTATGTTATTCTGCAGTTAGAATCAACAGCACCTGCGCGAAGATGATCAGATTTGCTTCTACGGACTGCCGGCGAGAAACCGGGAATATCAAATGGGATTTGCAGGGCCCGCTGCCCTTCGGCATTGCGGACATGGATATAGAGTCTCCGCCCTGTGTGGTGGAGGCTTTGCAGCAGCGCCTTAATCACCGCTTTTACGGCTATGCCTTCATGACGGATGAGCTGCGCGAGGCCATCGTTGCCTACCTCAAGGATAAACACGGCGTGGCTAATGCCGCCCCGGAGTGGCTGCACGCTTTGCCCGGCTGTGTGCCGGCGTTCACGCTGGTGACGCGTACAGTCTGCAACCGCCCTGAGCATGAGGTGCTGGTGTGCTCTCCCTCCTACCCCCCTATGCTGCATTGTCATGAGGATGCCCGTTGCAGCCTGCTGACGGTACCCTATGTGTACCGGAATGACCGCTGGGGGTTCGACTGGGAGGCCATGGAAGCCGCCGTGTCACCCAATACGAAGCTCTTTCTGCTGTGCAATCCTCACAACCCGCTGGGTCGCGCCTGGAGCCGTGAGGAAATGGAGCAGGTGGCAGATTTCTGCGTGCGCCATGACCTCATTCTCTGTTCCGATGAGATTCACTGTGACCTGGTGCTGGATGAAGATTTGCGCCACCAGTGTGCCCTGAACCTGCCGGAGAATGTCCTTGAGCGCGTAGTGATGCTGAGCGCACCCAGCAAGACCTTCAACATTGCCGGTATCTGTTTCACCTACATGGCTGTTCCGAATGCGGAGCTGCGGGAAGCCATCCGCAAGACCCAGGGGCACAGCCTGCCTACGCTGAACGTGTTCGCATACGCAGCCTCGCTGGCGGCCTATACACAGGGCTGGGAGTGGCACGCCCAGCTGCTGCAGATTCTGCGCCGCAATCGGCAGACCGTGGTGGATTTCATCGCTGATGAGTTACCCATGCTGCGCACCCGCCATCAGGAGGCCACTTACCTGGCCTGGATTGATTGCAGTGCTCTCGGCGTAGATTCTCCGCACAAGTTTTTTCTGGAGAAAGCCGGCGTCTATCTGGACAACGGTGCCAACTTCGGGGCTCCTCAGTGCGTGCGCCTGAACTTTGCCACCTCTCCGGAATTGCTCATGCAGGGACTCAATGCCATGAAAAAAGCCGTTACGGAATTAAGGGGGAGCTGATTCGTTCCCCTTAGCCTCTGTCGGCGGAACCCGCCACTGACAGCGCATCTGCGGGGCGGGAGGCATTACTTTTTCTTGAGCCTGTGGACATAGTATTGAGCAATCGGCCAACCAATCATGAGCCCGGCCAGCGTACCGGGCTAGGGGAAGCTCTCCTTGAATATGCCGCCCACGGCGGTGCAGATAGCCGTGACCAGGATGATTACCTGAGTCACAATACTCCAGTGACAGAGTACACGTATCATACGGTTGGTCACGACTCGCTGCTCCGCATCGCGTTCAGCAAGCAGTTTCTCCAATAGCTCACGGGAGATTCTGACAGTGGTGGTATCTTCTTTCATGGGGATGGAGTGGTGGTAAATATCCCCCGGAAAAGGGGCATCATCTCTTCCGGGGGCAGGGCTGGTTACAGCTCAGCTTTCTCGCTCTCAGGAGGCCTGCTGTTTTTCGGGAGTGGGTGTTTCTGCCGCTGCCTTGAATCGCTCAAAGACACCGCGGGGATCTTCCGGTGTTTCGCGGAGAGCATCGAAAATGCGGTCTCGCATATCCAGTGCAGCCTTGAAAGCGGCTTCCTCGCTGCCGTATTGGCGGTCGGAGAAGTATTTGGTGAACTGGTTCCACTTGCGGCAGATGCTCAGTCTCCAGCCTTGGAAAGAGGTTGTCTCATAGGTATAGCGGGTTATGTTACGTTGTGTCATTATTGTAGGGTTGTTGGTTTGTTGTTTGGGAATATCGGGTGTAGTCTTGCACCCGACGCGCCTATCATGCCACGAGTATCCGTTGGGTGCAATCTAATTTACTAATTGTTTATGGACTCGCCGCATTAACTTGAAGGATAATGCCGGAACTCCCGCAATCAAGACACAACCGGAGGAACCTTTGCTTACTGCGATAGTTGGCTGTGAGCTTTTCGTTAAAATCTATTGTTTATGCAGAGCCCCTTTTCATTTGCTTCTGCGGCGCAGGTGGGCGGGGAGGATGCGGAGCTGCTCACGGTATTTGGCAACGGTACGGCGGGCTACTTGTATGCCCTCTGCTGCAAGCTGTGCTTCTAAACGGGCATCTGAGAGCGGTTTGGCGGGGGATTCCGCGGCTATCAGGGCTCTGATTCGGGCTTTGAGGCTCTCTGCGGAGATGCTTTGCGCTTCGCCGGCGGGCAGAGCGGTGGTGAAGAAGCGGCGCAGTTCCGTGAGTTTGCGGTTATAGCGCAGGTATTTTCCGTTGACGGCGCGGGAGACGGTGGAGGTGTGCAGGCCGGTATCGGCGGCTATGTCTTCCATTTTCATGGGGAGGAGGTGTTGCTCCCCTTTCAGGAAGAAATCCTGCTGGCGTGATACGATGGCTTCTGCAATGCTCAGGATGGTTTGCTGCCGCTGTTCAATGGCTCGTATCAGTTCTCTCCCCTCCCTGAAGCAGCGTGAGAGGTATTGGCGCACTTCCGGTTTGTCCGCCTGCTCGGTCATCATGTCCCGGTAGTCGGCAGAGAGTTTTAGGGCGGGTATGTTCTCTCCCGTCAGCTGAACCGTTAGTTTATCTCTGTCCCGTTCCACGATAATGTCTGGCTGGAAGATGCATTTTTCTTCTGCCCCAAAGGCTGCCCCGGGGTTGGGAGTCAGGCGGGCAATGCGTGCGGCGGCATGTTCCACATGCCAAGGGTCGGTTCCCAGTGCTTTAGCCGCATCTGCGTAGCGGTGGCGCACCAGTGCGTCCCAGTGCTCCCGCAGCAGCTGCATCGGCAGTCCGTCTTCTTCTCCCAGACGCCGGAGTTGCAGCATGAGGCTGTCTCGCAAATCTGTGGCGCCTACGCCGGGCGGGTCCAAATCACGGATGGCGCGCAGGGCCGCTTTCAGGTGTTTGTCGGGAATTTTCTCCGCAGCGGCGATATCTGCCGGGGCTTCCTCGAAAAACCCGCGCGGGGAGAGGTGTTGCAGCAGGAGAATGGCGGCTTTTTCCGTGGTATCGGGCAGGGCACTGCGGCGCAGTTGTTCCTCCAGATAGCGTAGCAGGGTGGGGGCTTCCGTGATGGAATTCAGCTGATAATCACTGTCATTTGCAGAGGTCGGGGCTCCCGCTTCCACCGGGGGAGGCATCTCTGTTTCTTCCAGTGCAGGATTGGCGGCAATGGCCTGAGCCGCCATTTGGCGAAGCTCTATGTTGGTGGCCTGAAGGGTGCGCATGAAGAGCTGCATGGCGGCAGTAGCCACCATGTTCTGTCTCATGTTATGCTCCATGCCGGGAGGTCTCATGGCGTGTTCATCAGTCGTTGAGCATCTTCATCAACTCATTGCATTCCTGCATCAGAGCCAGGCCATCCTGCGGAGAGAGCTCCGGGTTGCGTATCTGCGCCCGCAGGGTGTCAATTCTGGCTCGAACGGTCTCGCGGGCACTGTGGCTGCAAACCTGCTCCACATGGTCGGCAGGGTTGGGCAGTTCCAGCGGGTCATGGCTGAAATCGCTGATGGCGGCTCTCTGTTCCGGGGGGAGTTTGGCCAGCAGGGTTTCCCAATCCGAATCATTGCCGGGTTGCGGCAAGGTTTCGAGTATTGTTTGCAGGATAGAACCGCCGGATAGCGTTTCCATGGGTTCCACTAAATCCTCAATGCGTTCCACCAGCAAGTGCTGAATCTCGCGGTTGCGGAGTGCCAGCTCCACAATACCGCGGATACAGGCGTGCAGCCGCACCGGGATGACGGGGGCGGCGTAGTCGTTCAGGGTATCGCTGTATTCTGCCTCATCCCCTTCGTATTCCGGTTCTGCGGCGTAACGGTTTGCTGGCGGGGCACTTTTGCGGGCTCGGATGATGGCTTCAACGGATTCCCGCAGTGATTCCAGCCCGGTGTTAAGACGGGTGGAGAGGTCGGCAACGGCTACGTCTCGTCGGTTTCGATCCGTGATTTCCGCCGCTAAATCCGCCATGCGGGGAATGAGTGCCGCGCGTGCATTGGTGTCTCCCTTTATCTGTTCCAGCTCCATTCCTACGCGTACCTCCAGATAGGGGCGAGCGTTCTCCAGCGCGGTGCGCAGGGCGTCTGCTCCTTGTGAGCGGATGAGTGAGTCCGGGTCTTCCCCGTTCGGCAGGGCGGCGTGGTAGACTTCTAACCCTGCCTGTGCCAGCTTGCGGAACGTTTTTTCGCTGGCTTTGATGCCGGCATTGTCGCCATCGTAGCAGAGGATTGCTTTTTTGGCGTACTTGCGGAGAATGGCGGCGTGTTCTTCTGTGAAGGCGGTGCCAAGCCCTGCTACGGCGTTGCGGACATCTGCTTTTTCATGGCAGGCAATAACATCCAGCTGTCCCTCGCAGACAACTACGCTCATGTTGGCTTTGGCGATGGGGCCGGTTGCCTTGTAGAGTCCGAACAGCAGTTCCCCTTTGCGAAAGGCGATTGTTTCTGCGGTGTTGACGTATTTGCGTGGGTCTTGCCCCTCCTGCATGATACGCCCGGAGAATCCGACCACCTCTCCGCGTATGTTGTGAATCGGGAACATGAGTCGGTCTCGGAACACGGGGTAACTGCCGCTGCGTCCCTGACCCAGCAGATAGGCATCCGTAAGCACCTTGTGGTCAATACCTCGGGAGGCTGCCAGCTGTCCCAGTTCGCGAAAATCCCCGGGGGCCCAGCCTAATTGCCATGCTTTGGCTGTTTCAATATTCAGCTCTCGGCTCCTGAGATAGGCCCGCACGTGGTCGGCGGCTCGGTCGCGGCAGAGCTTGCGGTGAAAATAGTCGGCCGCCAGCTGATTCGCTTCTATAACCCTGCTGCGCATACGCCGCTGTCTCGCCATTTCAGGGTTTTCCTCTTCCTCGATGACGGCCACGCCGTTCATATCCGCAATTCGCCGCAGCGCGGTGGGATAATCCAGGTTCTCAAACATCATCAGGAACTTGACGGCATCTCCTCCCACGCCGCAGCCGAAACAGTGGAAGGTCTGCCGCGCCGGGTTCACGTGAAAAGAGGGGGTCTTTTCTGCATGGAAAGGGCAGCAGGCTTTCCATGCATTGCCGGCACGTCTCAGCTGGACATAGCGTCCCACCAACTCCACGATATCGGTGGAGTCCTTGATGCGGGCCACACATTCCTCTGTGATACGGGGCATGGAGGAGAAGGTCAGCGGGTCAGCTCGCGCAGATGGTGTTCAAAGCCGGGGTAGGAGGTGTTGATGTTGTGGCAGTTCCTCAGGGTCGTTTCACCCTCTGCCGCCAGCCCCGCCATCAGGAAGCCCATGGCGATGCGGTGGTCGCCGTAGCTCTCCAGCGTGGTTCCGCGCAGGGGCTTGCCACCGGTGATTTCCATGCCGTCCGGGAACTCTGCCACCGCTGCACCCATGGCGCGCAGATTCCCGGCCGTGGTGGCGATGCGGTCACTCTCCTTCACTCGGAGCTCAGCCGCGTTGCGGATGACGGTAGTGCCCTCTGCAAAGGCGGCGGCAATGGACAGAACGGGAATTTCGTCAATGAGGTTCGGGATTTCTTCTTTCTGCACGGTTGTTGCCGTGAGTTTTTCTGCGGCTCTGACCGTGATATCGCCGTACGGTTCTCCGGCATCGACCCGGTTGGTGATGGTGATGTTTGCCCCCATGCGGCGCAGGACGGTGATGATGGCATCTCGGGTGGGATTGAGCCCCACATGGCGCAGCGTGATTTCGCTGCCCGGCACGATGGAGGCGGCCACCAGCCAGAAAGCGGCACTGGAAATATCACCGGGTATCACCATGTCTGCCGCCTTGATGCGAACAGGCCCGGTTACGGCGATGTCCAGCCCGTCATCCGACACGGAGCAGGGTATTCCGAAGTGGGTGAAGAGGCGTTCTGTGTGGTCGCGAGTAATGGCGGGCTGGTGTACGCTTGTTGTCCCTTCTGTCAGCATGCCTGCCAGCAGTACGGCACTCTTGACCTGAGCACTGGCCATGGGCAGCTCATAGCGGATGGGGTGCAGCGTGCCTCCTTCAATCTTCAGCGGGGCGCAGCCCGCTTTTTTCCCGCAGGCTGTCAATTTGGCACCCATGGTGGAGAGCGGGTCGATGATTCGTTTCATCGGTCGGCTTTGCAGTGACTCATCGCCATACAGACAGCTGTTGAAAGGAAGGGCGGCCAGCACGCCTGCCATGAGCCGCATGCCGGTGCCGGAGTTGCCGCAGTCAATATCACGCTCCGGTGCCGTGGGGGCCATGCCGGTGCCGGTGAGGGTGAAATTCTGCGGGCAATCGCCGGGAATGACGGTTGCGCCCAGCTGCTGCATGGCGCGCAGCGTGTTCAGGCAGTCTTCACTGCACAGGTAGTTCTCTATGTGCATGCTACCGTTCGCCAATGCTCCCAGAATGGCGACTCGGTGGGAAATGCTCTTGTCTCCGGGTACGGTAATCGTGCCGTGCAGTCCGTGTTCCGAACGCTGCACGTTGATGCAGTAATCACTTGGCATGGATAATGATACGTTTCTGTTTAAAACCTTCTTTAATTGCTCCCTTGAACCAGGCGTTGACTCCCAGTTCCCGCTGGGCACTGATGATGGCGGTGCGCAGGCTTTCGCGGCATTCATCCAGCGAGGGTGTGTAGGCCGGGGTGATGGGGCCTGCCAGCAGGATATGCCACCCCCAGCGGCTTTGCGCCAATACCGGTTCTCCGGCGGGAATGGCGGCATCGCCAAACAGCATCAGCTCCGGCAGGGGGAAAGTCCCATTGTCGTGTATGATATCCAGATTCCCGCCGTTGGGCGCGCTGCGCTCATCCTCGCTGGCCTCTCGTGCCAGCGTGCCGAAGTCCTCCCCTGCCTCCAGCCTCTTGAGCAGCAGCTCGGCGCGTCCTTTTACCGCAGCGGAATCCTGACCATCAGTGGCCAGGAAGATATGGCGCAGCGGGCGGGAAGCGGGAATCTTCAGCTCATCCCGAATTTGTCTGTAGTGGGCGGCAATGGCTGCGTTGTCCGTTTCACTCACTTCTTTGACTGCTCTTTCCAGCAGAATTTGCTGCCGCATGCGTGCCGTGATTTTATCCGTAAAGCTCCGGCGGGTGTAGCCTTGACTAGCCAGCTGGGCGGTGAACGCCTGTTCGTTTTCTGCACGGGTGGCAAGTTGCTTCACAATTTCCTCCGCCGCTTTTTTGCAATCCGGGAGTTTGGTGTCATTGTATCGGGTTCTCAGTCGCAGCAAATTATCCCGCACGAGTGCCAGCACCATGCCGGCTCTGCGGGCCGGGTCATCCTTTTCCCGCCCGGCAAGCATGTTCTGTTCCGTGGTGAAGCGCGCCAGCTGCCCCACCGTAATCGGCTCTCCGTATACTTCCGCCACCGCTTCTGCGTTGTGAATTCTGTCACCCCGGTGCAGGAACCCGTGCAGTGGACCTTCGAACACCAGTAAATCCAAGGCCATGTAGCCCAGAACGGTGGTAAAGAAAGCCAGTTTGATGGCATAGAGCTTGAGCGGAGTCAGTTTCACAGCGGCATTTTACTCTCCGTACGCGTGTTTTGCAATCAAATAAAACGTCAATGCGGGGGTGTCGTCTTTTTGACTTGCTTTTCTCTGCATTTTCATTCATCATAAAACCATCCCGGTTTATCCTCTAACTGAAATTTCATAAGATGAAAAGATTTTTCCTGCCCGTGCTTGGGTTACTGGTGGTTTTGTCGCCGCTGCACGCCACTGAACAGCCCCCGTTTTCAACCGGGGAAGTGGAGCATTTTGCTTTGCAGCAGGCAGAGAAGAAGAAGAAAGTTAAAAAGCGTGATCCGCGCAAGGAAGCTACCCGAAAGAAAAAGGAATTGCGTGAGATGGGGGTGAAAAATGTACGTGTTGCCTCTCCCGGAGACTGGCCAAAGGGCGTCCCCGTGCCGAAAGATACCATCCTCGAAAGCAAGGGGCAGCAGCCTGGGGTGGGGTTTGTCTATGAGACGAACAATTACCGCTTCCATTCGCCGGTTGCGTTGGATGATGCCGCCTGTGAGACTGTGGGGCGTTTGTTTGAATGTGCTTACGCGGCGAATAAGGCGGTGGGTGAGGTGCTGCCTGTCCCCCGGACACAGGGGGATCGTGGCGGAAAGAAATACATGGTTGAGCTGTGGCCCACTAAGCAGCAGTATATCAGCAGGGGGGCTCCCGCTGATTCTGCAGGCCTGTTTTCCTTTGCCGCCCGTCGCTCCCCGGCGGAGCAGGGGAAACCGCTCGGCCCACTTTCCGAAGAGCAGATTGCCATGGATAAGGTGATGGTGCCGTTTGAGTCTCTCGGCCTGGGAGCTAATGGTTCCGTGGTGTCCCGTGATATCAACACCCATGTTCTCGTTCATGAGCTCACGCACCAGAACTTTGTGCGCAACGGGCTCCCCATCTGGGGGCAGGAGGGGTGGGCTGAGTATCTGGGCTACATCCCTTATGTGGGAGAAACGCTGGATTTTAATCGCGGTTTCTCCATGGTGCTCCATGAGGCTAAAAAACGCTCCGCTGCCGGGGCTCTTGATTTCCCGTTCTCTCTTGAAGCGTTTTTGAATATGGACCAAGCCACTATGTATGGTCACATGGGCTCCGGCAAGGATACCTACATGCTCTCTGTCATGCTGATTTCCTTCTATGTTCACCTCGACGGCAAAAAAGGCGTGGAGGCGATGAAGGCTTATATGCAGGCCCTGCTGGATGGTACGCCTAACCCGGAGGCGGTGCAGGAGCTTATCAAGCCCCATCGCGATGCCGATAAGCTTGAAAAGGATTTTATCCGCGCCTGGAAACGTAAAAAAATTGAGGTTTCATTCGAAAAATAAAAACAAATTTAGAATAATTCTAAAAAATACTTGACGCGAGAGCAAAAAACTGTTAGTCTTCACGCGTCCTCCGCAGACGGAGGCGCATCTACATACAAATACACACACAAAGAAAGGAAATCAGGAAAATGAAATACATCTGCACCATCTGCGGCGAAGTAGTGGAGAGTGACGGCATGCCGGAAGTTTGCCCGGTCTGTGGGGCTGACACCTTTGAGGAGATGAAGGACACAGAAAAAAACTATGCGGATGAACACCGCGTAGGTGTGGCGCAGGGATTGGACGAGGAAATCGTCAAGGGTCTGCGTGAGAATTTTACCGGGGAGTGCTGCGAGGTTGGCATGTATTTGGCCATGAGCCGTCAGGCTGAGCGTGATGGCTACCCGGAAGTGGCAGAAGCTTTCCGCCGCTACGCATGGGAAGAAGCTGAGCACGCCGCCAAGTTTGCAGAGCTGTTGGGTGAGGTTCTCACCAACGACACCGCCAAGAATGTGCAGATGCGCGCTGATGCCGAGTACGGAGCCTGCGCCGGTAAGATGGCTATTGCCAAACGCGCCAAGCAACTGGGCTATGATGCGGTGCATGATACCGTGCATGAGATGTGCAAGGACGAAGCCCGCCACGGCAAAGGCTTTGATGGCCTGCTTAAGCGCTATTTCAGCAAATAAGTTTGTTCGTACCATATCAGTTATGTCTCTGTTGGCTTTGCTGCCGGCAGAGACTTTTTTTCTGTCCGGAGAGATTATGGCGTGCAATGGTCAGGAATCTTCCGAAAAAGAGGTCAGGATGTCGCAACAATGACCAATTAAGCTTGACTTTTGGGGCGAGTTCATGCACTCTCTCGGCACGATGAACACAGTACTCATTATCGGTGCAGGTGGTGTGGGTCATGTGGTGGCTCACAAGTGTGCTCAGATGAAGGACGTCTACCGGAACATCCATCTTGCGTCGCGCACCAAGAGCAAGTGCGATGCCATTGCTGCGGATGTGCTGGCCCGCGAGGGGGTGAAGATTACCACGCATGCCGTGGATGCCGATGATGTGTCGGCTACAGTGGCTCTACTGCGTGAAATAAAGCCGGATTTGGTGCTCAATGTGGCTTTGCCCTACCAGGATTTACCCCTCATGGATGCCTGTTTGGAGGCCGGGTGCCACTACATGGATACGGCAAACTATGAGCCGCGCGACGTTGCTAAGTTTGAGTACAGCTGGCAGTGGGCGTATCAGGAGCGTTTTCGTGATGCGGGACTGTATGCGCTTTTGGGCTCCGGTTTTGACCCCGGCGTGACCAATGTTTACACCGCCTGGGCACTCAAGCACCATTTTGATGAAATTGAGTATCTGGACATCATCGATGTGAATGGGGGAGATCACGGGCAGGCTTTTGCCACTAATTTCAACCCGGAAATCAATATCCGCGAGGTGACGGCACCGTGCCGCCATTGGGAGGACGGCGATTTTCAGGAGACGGGAGCCATGAGCATGCATCAGCCGTTCACCTGCCCGGAGGGCGTGGGTACCTATGAGATTTACCGCATGTACCATGAGGAGATGGAATCACTCGTGAAACATATTCCGACCATTAAGCGTGCTCAGTTCTGGATGAGTTTCTCCCCGAACTATATTAACCACCTTACCGTGCTGAAGAATGTGGGTATGACCCGCATTGACCCCGTGGTATACAATGGTGTGGAAATCGTGCCGCTGCAATTCCTCAAGGCTGTGTTGCCTGACCCCGGCGATTTGGGCAAGACCACGCACGGCCGCACATGTATCGGCTGCGTGATTCAGGGCAAGAAGGACGGTCAGTACAAGGCTATCTATGTGTACAATATCTGTGACCATGAGGCATGCTTCCGCGAGGTGGGCTCTCAGGCCATTTCCTACACCACCGGTGTTCCCGCCGCCATCGGCGGGCGCATGATTCTTTCCGGTACGTGGAGCGGAAAAGGTGTGTTCAACATGGAGCAGAATGACCCCGATCCCTTTATGGAGGCTCTCAACAAGTACGGCCTTCCCTGGAACTGTGTTGAGCTTAGCCGAGAGCAGGCAGAAAGCCTCACCGTGGTGCGTTGAGTTGCCCACTCCGGGAAATTATTCATTTGCCGCTTTCCTTCGTTGGTCGGAGGAAAGCGGCTTGTTTGATATAAGGTATGCGTTGGAATAATTGGATTCATTGGTCTATTTTGTCAGCTAAATGGGTGTTGGCAGGGGGGAGCCCCATCGTGCGGCACGCGTCCAAAGATTGAGCCCCGCTGCAAGCCCCGAAATATAGGAGAACCCCCGGAGGGTTGGTATAAGGCCCCAGAATGAATGCCGGCTTTCTCCTGCTGTGCATTTCTACATATAGGAGTCTTTGTCTAACGCTTCTAACGCGTATAAGGTATAAGAATGCCTGTTCGGGGTTGATGCTTCAGTGTAAGTAAACGAAAAGACAGCAGCCGTATGTTCCGGCTGCTGTCTCTTATGACAAATCTCTCTGCTTTGAGGGGGGGGCTCAGGCGAGATTGGCTTTGTCTGCGTTGTGGATAATTTCCGCTTCCCGTTTGACGCGCACCTGAAGGTCAGCCAGAGCATTCATGTAGTAGATGTAGGCATCAAAGGGAGAGGGGTAGGGGGTGAACCCGTTGCTTTTCTCCATGTAGTGGAAGTGGTCTGCACTCTGGAGCTTTCGCCATACGTGAATCATGTCCCGGTCTTCACTTCTCTTGACTGCTTTTTCCAGGTCATAGATTTTTTTGATGGCTTCCTGCTGCATCACGTTGCCGTTCCAATGGGTGGTGGTACCGAAAGTAGAGCAGGTGATGGGGTTGGGGCAATCTATGGTGCCGACGGAGGGGAACTCACGCACGGCTTCCGTGGGGGTCATGAACGTTTCTCCGTTGAATAGAGCTGCAGAAATCATGGTTCGCCAGAATTCAAAGACACCCGTGGTATCTGCCTGCCGCTCACCGAGCGTTTCATAGTCCATGGAGAGGTTGACCACCTGACCCTGTTGCTGAGCGAGCCAGCCGGCAAAAGTGTAGGGGGAGAGGGGGTATTCGCTCCATGTGGGATCGGTTCTGCGGTTGGCTAAATCATTGGAGAGGTGGCGGTTGCGTATCAGTGTCTTAGTCTTGGCAATGAGCGGAGCGCATTGAAGGTCATTGGTGTGGCGGTTGGACATCATGCGGCTGTTTCCATCTGCCATCACGCCCTCAAACCCCATGTCAAATGCCTGTGCGGCAATGGCGTTGGAGTAAAGCATGCCGGTGTTCCAGAGAACGGTGGGTCGCTGACCGAACAGTTTCTCAATCAGGTCCATGTGCTCCTCTACCTGCTCGGCAAATTCCTCTGTGGAGTACAGGGAGGCGAGAGAGGCATAGTAAGGCATGGCAAGAAACTCCACACAGCCCGTATCTGCCAGCTCTCGGAAAGAGTCGATGAGGTCAGGGCGGTGGTAATGTGCCTGTTCCAGAATGACACCGGACAGGGCGAGGGCAAACTTGAATTTTCCATCAGAGAGCTCGATGAGTTGCTTCATCATGCTGTTGGCTCTCAGATAGCAGCGTTCGGAAACCTCGCTGAGCACGCGTCCGTTCATTCGGTCATCTTCATAGAATGCATGTTCGCCAATCTTGAAGAAATCATACGGAATCAGGCGATTGGGCTGATGAGCGTGAAAGGTAAGGGTAATATTCATTTCCTTGTCTGGGGGGATAAAGGTTTACCAACCGAGCACATGTTTGTACACGCGAATCATTTTGTCTGCGGCGGTCTCCCAGTTGGAGTTTTTGATGTCCTGGGCACTCTGTTCCGCCACCTTCTTATACAGCTCTTCATCTGTGATGAGATCCACAATGTGTTTTGCCATCATGTTCACGTCCCAGAAATCTGCCTTGAGCGCACCTTTCATCACCTCTGCCACACCGCTCTGTTTGGAGATGACGGCAGGAATGTTGAACTGTGCGGCTTCCAGTGCGGAAAGCCCGAAAGGTTCAGAGACTGAGGGCATGCAGTACACGTCTGTCATGGACAGCAGTTCATTAACCTTCTGCTTGTTGAGGAAGCCCGTAAAGTGGAACTTGTCACCCACGCCGTGGAAGGCCCTGGTCTCAATAAGCTGGCGGAGTTTTTCTCCTGTGCCGGCCATGACAAAGCGTACATTGTCCGTCTGCTCCAGTACCTTGGCGGCAATCTGCAGGAAAAACTCCGGACCTTTCTGTGCGGTGAGACGCCCGAGGAAGAGTACGAGCTTTTCCGGGAATTTCTTTTTGCTGTGGAATACATGCACCGGGTCAGCTCCGTTGTGCACGGGGAAGATTTTGGCGGGGTCTATGCCGTAGTGTCCGGCAGCAACGGTTCCGGTGTATTTGGAAACGGGGATGACGGCATCTGCCTGCTCCATGCCGTATTTTTCAATATCGTAAATCCAGCCGCGGGCATCTGCTCCTGCGCGGTCAAATTGGGAGGCATGCAGATGCACCACCAGGGGCTTACCCGTGGCTTTCTTAACTTCCACCCCTGCCAGATAGGTCATCCAGTCGTGGGCGTGTACGACGTCAAAATCATACTTACGAGCCATTACGGCGCAGATTTTGGAGAATTCGATAACCTTGCGGGCAAGGTCACCGGCGTATAAATCCTCCTTGCCGGTGAAGAGATCCAAATCCGCTTTGTGTACGCGGGAAAAGAGAAGCTTACCTTCTTTGGTGAAGGTAATATGGCCGGGGGTTCCTTCCTCACAGGCATAGGGATCCAGATTAATGGGGGCTTTGCCGACTACACTGAAACTCTCATAGGTATAGCCCTCCTCTATGGTTTCCATCTGCTCGTGTTTGAGTGTGTTGATGCCGGTGAGTGAAAATCCGTCATAGGTAGCCTCAGGGGCAGCTTTGGGAACAATTACAGAGAGATCAACCTTGGAGGCCAGAGCTCTCGAGATACCCATGCACGCCACGCCGAGTCCGCCGTTGATGAGCGGCGGGAATTCCCATCCCAGTTTCAGTACCTTTATTTTTCTCATAATGCTCTGTCTGTTATATTGAAAGAAAATATGGATGATATTCACCCAGTGTCGGCTTTATTTAACCTCATTGGAAGTGATTTGTCCAGCCTAAACGCTGTTCAAAATTTCACAAATCATGTCACGCAAGCCGGAGCGTGCGTGTGAGCAAACCCTGTGGTGGATTTTCAGGATTCCTCCTTGTTTGCGCGGCGGATATCCTCCAGCGCTGCAATGAAGTCATCCAGAATCTCCGCCGGCACCATGATGCGATCCCGGTTGGAGCTCACTTTTTCCGTAATCCGTACCACGCGCCCCCGAGCGTTGGCCTTGAGGTCGATGTAGAAGGTTTTTCTGTCCGCAATGATTTTTTCCGTGCAAATGATATCGTCGTCCACTGTTTTGTATCGGCTCTTGTTGTGAAATAGCCGCTTCAAACGCAAGTATAGCACAGCGTTGGCGTTAGTCAATAATCAAATCAGAATTTCGTCTGTTGTTAGTTCGGAAATATAGCTGAGCTCTGGTGTGAAGTATCAGTGCGGCACTTTTCGATATTTAGTTCTTATCTGTTCATATTATATTTATTGTGGTGTAATTTTACTGTGTGCAGTCGCTTTGTGACGGGGATGCATGTTTTGATAAAAATGCATAAAAATACTTGTGAATATGACCGATTTTACTTTGAAGAATGACATGGCGGGCGGTGTTTATAGGATATGGAGCAAAATGCATGATACCGTGAGAAAAGCGGCATCATGCAGCGAGTGGGTTTGCCGCGCGGTTAGTGATAATGGGTGCCGGAGGCTCTGCGCTTGCACGTGTGCCGGAATTGTGCTAATCTTGCAGGTATATGACAGAGCAACTCAAGACGGTGGAGGTGGTGGCGGGACTTGTGGTGGATGCCTGTGGCCGAGTCCTGGCTACGCGGTGTGCCCCGCACAGGCACGGCGGCGGCTGGGAGTTCCCCGGCGGCAAGCTTGAAGCAGGGGAGACCCCGGCGCAGGCTGTGCAGCGTGAGCTTGCGGAAGAGCTGGCGATTCAGGTTGAGGCAGGGGAGTTATTGCAGACTGTGGAGTGGGATTACCCGACATTTCACCTGCGGATGCACTGCATCATTTGTCGCCCGGTTGCCGGCACTATTCAACTGCGCGAGCATACAGATGCCCGCTGGTTAGGTGCGGATGAGCTGTACACCCCGGATTGGTTGCCGGCCGATGTTGTGGTTCTGGATACCTTGGCGGCCTATTTGCGGAAAATCCGCTGATTAGTCTTTGAGCCCGCCGTATTGGTAACCTGCTTTTTCCACGGTAGCTCGCAGTGTATCTTCACTAAGCGGTGCACCTGATTCAATGCGGACGCAGCATTCTTTGTGGGATGCGGTGCAGGCGGTTACTCCGGGGAGGGAGAGGAGTGCTTCCTGCATGTGCCGCTCGCAGTGGGGGCACATCATACCGGTGACTGTGATGGTGGTGGTCATGGTTATGGAGGGGGGGACGGAAGGTGCGGGTGTGCTGGTCGGCAGCTGAACCCGGCGCAGCCGCAGGGCGTTGCTGACCACGCAGAAACTGCTCAGACTCATGGAGGCAGCGGCAATGCCGGGGGAAAGTGTCCACCCGAACAGCGGGTAGTACAGACCCGCCGCCAGAGGGATGGTGAGGATGTTGTAGAAAAAGGCCCAAAAAAGGTTTTGCCGGATATTCCGGATAACGGCTCTGCTGAGCTGCAAGGCTGCCGCCGCATCGGTGAGGCTGCTGCGCAGCAGGATGATGCCGGCACTCTCTATGGCAACATCTGTTCCGGCACCGATGGCAATGCCGACATCTGCTGCGGTGAGCGCAGGAGCGTCATTGATGCCGTCACCCACCATGGCAACCTTATATCCCTCCTGTTGCAGCTTCCTGACCATGGCAGCTTTGTCTGCGGGGAGCACGCCTGCTCTGAATTCGCGTATGTCGACCTGTGCAGCAATGGCTCGGGCAGTTAGTTCGTTATCACCGGTCATCATCATGGTGCGCAACCCGCTGCCCTGTAGGCTGCGCACGGCATTTGCGCTTTCCTGCTTGACAGGGTCAGCCACGGCGATGATGCCGAGCAGCCTGCCTCCTTGTGCAATGTAAAGAGGTGTTTTCCCGGCAGCTGAAAGTTCACAGGCCGGGGCGGGTTCTATGGCCAGCTGTCTCATGAGAGCCTCATTACCGGCAGCGGCCTGAATGCCGTTGATACTGCCCAGCACCCCCAGACCGGGCAGGTAGCGGCAATCTGCTGCGGGTTCTGTTGACAGGTTATTTGTATAGTCCCGAATGGCTTCTGCCAGCGGGTGGTGGCTTTCTGCCTCCAGTGCCGCAGCTGTGCGGAGCAGTTGTAAGCGGTTACCCGCCAAAGGCAGCACATCGGTTACCACGGGGTGCCCGGTGGTGAGGGTGCCCGTCTTGTCCAGTATAATGGCTGTAGTGTTACTGGCTTGCTCCATAATGGCACCGCTGCGGAAAATGATACCGTGTTGTGCCGCTTTCCCCGCTCCGACCATGATGGCAACGGGTGTGGCGAGCCCCAGTGCACAGGGGCAGGAAATGACCAGTACGGAAATGGCGCATCCCAGTGCCGTGGCGGGGCTGTTGCCGCTCCACAGCCAGATGCAGGCGGTAAGTGCGGCTATCAATACCACCAGCGGCACAAAGATTCCCGATATTCGGTCAGCACTACGGGCTATGGGTGCTTTGGCGGCAGCGGCTTCTCCCACCATGGTGATGATGTCTGCCAGTGAGGAGTTTTCTCTGCTGCCAACGGCGCGGATGCGCAGCACGCCGTTGCCGTTGAGGGTTCCACCATATACCTTTTCTCCCGGGTGTTTGGCAACGGGGATACTTTCTCCCGAGAAAGCTGATTCATCAATAGAGGAGAGCCCGTCCGTTACCACAGCATCGACCGGGATTCGTTCTCCGGCGCGCACCAGCAGCATATCCCCCGGACTGATATCCGCTGCCGGAACGGTCACCGCCTCGTCTCCCCGCAGAAGCGTGGCTTCCGCCGGAAGCAGTTCCCGCAGTTTTTCCAGAGCATCACCCGTTTGCCCGGTTGCACGAGCCTCCAGCCATTTGCCGAAGGTGATAAGGGTGAGAATCATGCCGGAGGATTCCAGGTAAACGACACCGGATTTCAGCAGGCAGATATCTATGGCACTGTATATGATGCCGGAGGCGGCTCCCAGTGCGACCAGGGTGTCCATGTTGGGAGCTCCGCGGAACAAAGAGGCACTGCCGGAGATGAAGAAGCGCCTGTTGAACCACAGTATGGGTAGAAGCAGAAGTGCTTGCAGCAGTACGGCATGCTCCCCGTGCTGCACATGGTGCAGCACCATCAGCGGTAACAGAAAACACAGAGAGCACAGAAAACGCCGCAGCAAATGGCGGCTTTCTCGCCGCGTTGTCGGGCTTTCGGCTTTTCCAGCCGGAGCCGCTCCGTAGCCTGCCGCTTTTACCGCCGCAATGATGTCAGATGCATCCTGCCGGGTTTCATCAAATGTTGCGCACATGCTGCCGGTGAGCAGGTTGACCTCCACCGCCTGTACTCCGGGCAGACGGCGCACACAATTGTCCACACGGGCTGAGCAGGCAGAACAACTCATTCCTGTTATCTTGAAATGCTCGCTTTTCATGTGAGGTACTTCTCTCTTTATCAAACCATCATGGCATCCTGCATGTGGTCGGATTCCGGCCAGATTCCCTGCTCGACCATAAAGGCATCCCAAGACAGCAGGACCTGTTCAAAAACAGCGGGGTTAACGGAAAATTGGGGCAGGGTGTGGTCTCCGTACGGACAGAGAACCAACTCTGCCGTGTTGCCGAAACGTTCCCATTCATCACAGAACCACCGGCGCATGTCGTAATCCAACAGCGGATCCTGCATGCCGTGTGCGCAGAAGAGCAGGGGCAGCTTGCGCCGCAGCAGGGAACAGGGGTTGATTGCCGCTACGTTCACATTCTCATTTTTGCTGATTTGCAGAGCTCGTGCTTCCGGTGCCTCCGGGTCAATTACGCCGCGTAAGATAGCAATGCAGGCCGGTTGCAGCGGCAGCTCGTCCTCTCTCTTGAACTGCCACCAGCGTTTCTCAAATACCAGCGGCTGCATACCACAGTTGAGTGCCATCAGCCCGCCGGCATCTGTGCCGGCCAGCGTAATGCGCTCTGCATCCAAGCCCAGGTTGCCGGCATTGTGGTGCAGCCATTTCCAGGCATCCAATCCATCCTGAATGATATCCTCCGGGGTGACATCGAAGCGTGCATGGGTGCGATATTCCGGGATGAAGCAGATGACCCCGCGCCGGGTGAGGTGGATTGCCCAGGCAACAAACTCTGCACTGCTTTCCAGTGCCCACATGCCACCAAAGAAAAACATGACTGCCGGGGCGGATTCTCCCGCATGGTGCTCCGGTGGAGCAAACATGCGCACCCGCAGCGTAACTCCGTCTGCAAAGCGTTTCCAGACAATAGTCGGGGCTTTATCCAGCAGTTTCTGGTAGTGTGCCTCCTCGGCATTGCGGTGTCTGCGTGAAAAAGCCGTCATAAATCCACCCCAAGTATGCAATTTTCTTGCAGAAAAGGCAAGTCTGATGTAGGTTCTAACCATGAAGAAATCCATTTTTCTTTCGGTTGTATTGGGTGTGGTATCCCTGTGGGGGGTGGCGGCAGCCCGGCAGCCTGTCGCTTCCACGGTTCCTTCAGCACCGCAATTCAATGTTCCTGACCAGCAACAGGCTCGTAGTATTGCTGATACTATTTACAATACATGGCGTGTTGCCATGATGCGCGGCAACGAAAATGCATGGCGCAATAGCACCACACAATCCCGCCAGGTCAAGGTGCGCAACCTTGTTGTTTCCCAGAAGGGAAAATTCCCGCAGGATATTTTCCGTGACCAGCCCGCGCCGCCTGCTCTGGAAAACTTTTCCTATGTGGGTGCGCTTGCCGGCCCCACTAACCGCACGCTGGCAGCCACCTATCTGGGTAGGGTGCAACTGGGCGAAAAAGGGAAATCTGAGATGAATGCGCTTGTGTTGGAATTTGTACATGAGGGGGGGAAGTGGCGTTTTGACCAGAGCCGGTTCTTCAATCTCGGGCGTTTGCCGCAGGTGGAAAAAAGACTCAGGGCGGGGGACTTGTCAGTGCTGCAGGAGCAGGATGGCTTTCACCCCTATACCAAAGCCCCGGAAGTACCGCCCACCTGTCCTTTCCCACAGCTTATCGGTAAGGTGTTTGTGGATGCGCAGGGGAGAGAGATTGATATGCGCGTCAATGGTATCTCTCTCCACCAATTTGCGGATGAACGCCGCGCGGACGTAATCTCCGGCGGTTTGAAACGCGGGCTCAACACCATTACCTACACCATCCGCACCACGAGTGAGAAACAGAAGCATGCCATGGCAATCGGGCTCTTTGTGATGCCTGAAACACCGGGAAATAAGGCGGTATGCGTGTTTGACCACATTATTGACCCGGGAGATGATGCTCAAGGCGGCTCTTTCTCATTCACCGTGACCAATGAGATGATTGCTTCCATGAATCCCGGATTCACCGGGGCCAAGCCCCAACCATTCCACGCGGTACCGCTCAAGCCCAGGAAGTAGCAGTGCTGTGAACAGCGAAAAATCCCCGCAGGTTTCGTTGAGATTCTGCGGGGATTTTTGTTCGGGGTACGTGGGTTTCTGCGGTGTTATGGTGTCTCTTCCTTATGGCGACTGAACAGGATGAATCCCAATGCCACCGCCCCCATGACGAAGGGATAGTACAGATTCGGGATGATATCCAACGCGCTGATATGGGCAATGGCTGAGGCCATGAGCAGTTGCGCTCCGTAGGGAATCAGTCCCTGCACCATGCAGGAGAAGGTATCCAGCAGACTGGCAGCCCGTGGGGCAGGAATGCCGAACTGCCGGGAAATGCGGCGGGCAATATCGCCCATGGTTACGATAGCCACGGTGTTGTTGGCGGTGCACATGTTGGCCAGAGAGACCATGAGTGCTATACTCAGTTCGCCCCCGCGTTTTCCCCGAACACCGGCGGTGAGGTGGCGGATAATGTAGGAAAGCCCACCGTTGTAACGAATGAGCTCCAGCATGCCTCCGGCCAGAAGCGTTACGATAATGAGCTCTCCCATGCCCACAATGCCCTGACCCATGGCACTTGCCCATGGCATGGTGCCGAATGAGTCGCTGCACAGAGTCACGACACCGGTGGACAGGATACCCAGTGCCAATACCAGCATCACATTCATTCCGCAGATAGCGGTTACCAGCACCAGCAGATACGGCAGCACGCGTGCCCACGCTATTTCCCCCGTGCTGATGTCCGTGCTGTTGCCGCTTCCCAGGATGATATAGAGGATAAAGACTCCGGCGGCAGCCGGCGCGACAATGCGAATATTGGAGCGAAACTTGTCTTTCATGCTGCATCCCTGTGTTCGGGTTGCGGCAATGGTTGTGTCTGAGATGAATGATAGATTATCTCCGAAAAACGCTCCGCCTACCACAGCCCCGGCAATGAGCGGGAGACTCAGCTCCCCTTTGTTGGCAAGCCCGGCTGCCACGGGCATGAGTGCCACAATGGTGCCCACGGAGGTGCCCATGGACAGGGAGATGACACAGGCCGCCAGAAACACGCCGGCAAGCACCATGTTTGTTGGCAGGAAAGACAGGGTCAGGTTCACCGTGGCATCTACGGCCCCGATGTATTTGGCTGCGGAGGCAAAGGCCCCGGCCATGATGAAAATCCATATCATCATCATGATATTACGGTGTGCGGCCCCGGCGGAGAAACGCTCCACTCGCTTCATAAAGTTGCCGGGGCGGGAGATGATGAGGGCCCAGGCAGAGGCCGCCATGAAAGCAACGGTAACCGGCATGGTGTAGAAATCTCCGGAGACAACGGAAACTCCCACATACAGCAGGAAAAAGACCAGCAGCGGACTCAGGATAAGCCAGGCTCTGCTGTGCCGGCTGACCGGTAATTCTCTCGAAATGGTGGAAGAGTTCATGTGGAGACCCATTTTCCATGAATAAATGTTTTTGGCAAGCCCAAAGTTCAGCGTTGACAAATGCTGTGCAGGCTCCTGAATTCATTGCCGGAGCACCGCGCCGGGATAATGGAGTGAGCGGAGCAAGATGAGGTGATTTGGCGGGTGACTCCGATTGGGCTTGTCAGCAGGGCGGCGGCGGAGTATAATGTGCCCCGTTATGAAACAGTACGCACAGCAACTATTGCGTTACCCCGACATGGGGATTTCTCTGGATTTATCCCGCCTGCCGCTTACTCCTGAATTTCTGGCAGAGATGAAACCGCTCATTGACTGCGCTTACGGCGACATTGCTGCGTTGGAAAGCGGCGTGATTGCTAACCCGGACGAAAACCGCATGGTTGGTCACTACTGGCTGCGCAACAGCTCCATTGCCCCCACCCCGGAGCTGCGTGCCGCCATAGAGGGACCGCTGGCTGATCTGAAGGCTTTTGCCGCAGATGTGCTGGGTGGTAAAATCCTTGCGCCTAACGGTCAGAAATACAGCACCTGTCTGGTGATTGGTATCGGCGGCTCGGCCCTCGGCCCTGAGCTTGTCGCAGATGCCTTGCCGGCTGACGGTCTCAAGATGGCATTTCTGGATAACACCGATCCGGACGGCATGTACAAGGTACTGGATACTCTGCCGCTGGAGGAAACGCTTGCGGTGGTTATCTCCAAGAGTGGTGGTACCCCTGAAACGCGCAACGGCATGGTTTGCGCTCAGTCTTATTTTGCCTCCAAGGGCGTTCCCTTTGCCCCGCAGGCAGTGGCTGTCACCGGTGTGGGATCCACGCTGGACAAGGTGGCTGTGGCAGAGGGCTGGCTGAAGCGCTTCCCCATGGAGGACTGGGTAGGTGGTCGCACCTCTGAGACATCTGTGGTGGGGCTGGTTCCCGCATCTCTCCAGGGGGTGGACGTTGACAGCCTGCTCAAAGGGGCTGCGGATATGGATGCTCGCACCCGTGTGGCTGATACGGCCACGAATATGTCTATGCGCCTGGCATTGGCATGGTATGCCGCAGGTGAGGGGCACGGTAAGAAGGATATGGTGGTGTTGCCCTACAAGGATAGCCTTGTACTCTTCTCCAAATACCTGCAGCAGCTTATCATGGAGTCTCTCGGCAAGGAATTGGATTTGGACGGCAAGACGGTGCACCAGGGCATTTCCGTATACGGAAACAAGGGGTCTACTGACCAGCATGCCTACGTCCAACAGCTGCGAGATGGTATCAATAACTTCTTTGTTACGTTTATCGAGGTGCGTCAGGCTCCCACCGATACGGTGAAGGTGGAGGGGGATTTCACCGCCGGAGACTATCTGCAGGGTTTCTTGCGCGGTACTCGTAAGGCTCTTACGGAGAGTGGACGGCAGAATATTACCATCTCCATTCCCACGGTGAATGCCTACACCCTTGGACAGCTCATTGCACTCTTTGAGCGTGCTGTGAGCTTTTACGCCAGCCTTATCCACATCAATGCCTACCACCAGCCCGGCGTGCAGGCCGGTAAGCTGGCAGCAAATGTTTTCCTGAAGCTGCTGGCTGCTGCTGAGGCTGCATTGACCACAGAGCCCGCCACGGCTGCCGATATTGCCGCCAAGGTTTCAGCGGATGCGGAGGATACCTACCACGCTCTGGTTCATATAGCGGAATCCGGCAAGGCATCCTGGTCTATTGGGGAGTGCCCCTGCTGTGATACCTTTGCTAAGCCTTAACTGCTGAATTTAACAGGTTTACAAATGCTCCCAACCGTTTATCAGCGGTTTGGGAGCTTTTTTTCATCACAACGGACATGACGAGAATATGTCTGTTGCTGTTGGCGGCGGTCGTGTTGCTGCCGGGGTGTCGTACCAGATTGGACATGGGTATCTCTGCGGTGAATCCGCCGGAGAGAATGCCGGAAATCCATGCCTGGAGCAAGGGAGAAAAACTGACTATGGGAGCCGATACCGGCTCCCGGCTTCCTGCCGCTGTTTTCCCTGTAACAGCTATGGAACTGGGAGCCAAGGTGCGCTGGGGAAAACCGCAGCAGCCCAGCCCCCTGGATATCCGCTTGCAGAAAGAAAAAGCCCCGGTGCAGGAAAATTGCCCGGTGATTCATTCATTTTTTGCCACAACGGATGGTTTGATTGGCTGGCCTGTTCTGCGGCGTTATGTGTGGCACCTGGACTATGCGGGCGGGCGGCACGAGTTCCGTGAGAAATTGCCGGAGACGGTCAGAACGTGGGACAGTGTGGCTGTCTCTGAATGGGGCCCGCCCATGGTACATGTGGATGGTCTGGGTGAGTGTATGCTTGACAGTGGTGCGCCGCATGCCGTATATCTGCCGCCGGATAAGTGGAAACGCTTCATGAAAGCATACCCAAATGCCAGGGTGTTACAGTTCAGCGGGGACAGCCCGGCGGCGGGTGGCTATTTCCGCATAGCGGTGGTGCCGGTGCCACGGCTTCAGCTGGGGCGTCTGCAGCTGGAGGACGTGATGGTGTGCGAAAGTTTCTTCAATACACCGCATGTGGTGCTGGGGAATCAGATTCTGAATCAGGTGGAGGTCTGGCTGGACGGTCCGAACCGGCGGCTCTATTTCCGCGGGAACAAGCCTGCTACCGCCGGTCAAAAAGCCCTTTCTTTGTCGGTCTGAGCACGCATACGGCAATCAGGAAAATCACCCAGCAGAGCAGCAGTGTAGAAATCGGAATCCAATTGTGAGCAGAGGCCTCCCAAGCTTCCCACAAAAGCCATGTGGGAGCCGCTGTCAGAACCGCCCAACGCAGGATACCGGGGAAGCGCGGCAGGATGAGCAGAATAAGCAGCAGGCAGGTGCCGGCTATACTGTACTGCTGCCAGCCTCTCAGCAGAACATACTCATGCAGAGCATGGTCACCGATTATGCGGTATGCTGTTTCATGGGTGATTTTTTCCGTGCCGGCAAGCTGGGAAACTGTCAGCCCCAGCCGCTCTGCTCGCCCGGGGGTGTTTTGTTTGGGGGCGGGTTCTTCCATCACCACGCAGGAATTCTCCCCCAGTTTTTCACGTATATTTTTCCCACTCACCACATCTGCCAGCGGCAGGGTGAGCACTTGCGCCTCGCGGATACGGGTGCGCCCGTGCCGATCCAGCGGGCGCGTGATTCCACCGTAGGTAATGCTTTCTCCCAGCTTCACCTGAACATCATCGGGCTTTAGGCCCAAGCGCATGAGAGCCAAGCGGAAAGGAAGCGTTGGGATGGTTTCACCGTTCCATCTCATCAGCAGGGGAAAGGACATCTGCTCCACGGCAGAGGGCTTGTGAGTGTGGGGTTCATCCTGTAGCCAGTCGGGGGCCCACACCACGTTGAGCGAATCCGGGGTGGTGGTCAGGCTGTTGGGCAAGGGGCGGTTTGCCACGGGCAATCCACGGGCATCTCCCTGCACATTTTCGGCGGGTATGGCAGACTGGCGCAGCTCCAGCGGGGTGAAATCCGGCTGGGCAGCCGTGCGCCCGCGTAAGCCTGCCACTGCATGCGGAAAAGCCTGCATGACTCGGCAAAACATTTCACGCGACATATCCCCTGTTTCCTGTTGCCAGGTCAGCGGAGAGGAGAGGGCTATGTCCTGCACGCCACTTTGTTTCAAGCGATTCAGTAGCACGGCCATGTCTTGCGGCCCCAGCGGCAGAGCGGCAAAACTTGCAGAGCATGCATCATTGCTCAGCTCAGCCACGCCCACAAGCGGGCAGATGAGCTCCCGGTGCTCCACGGTGTAGGGGGCTTTCTGCACTTCTCCCCCTGCCGGGACAAGCTGGATATGCTCACCCTCCACAGAGGGGCTCGCCGTCTTGTTGATAGCATTTGCTGCATCATAGAACCAGAAGTCCGGCAGATACAGACGCCCGATGAACCAGACTGCGGCTATAAGCCCGGTCCAGAACAGAGCTCCGAGGATACTGACACGGTGTTTTATTTTATGACGAGACGAAGACATGCGGCTGCTGCGTGGGCGGGTGAATCCTCCGGAGTGTTGGAGATAACTTGCCGCAGTGCTGTCAGTGCGGCGGGAATTTGCTGCAGATACCAGCGTTTGCCGGAATTGTGCCCTATGTTGGCAAAAGCCCCCAGGGCCTGCATGAGGCGCTGCATGGCACAGGCGTTGAGGATGCGTGCATCCACGGCATCACGCCGTTGCTGCAGGTAGTCCAGAAGCCCCCGGCGTTCCTCGTCACTGAGCTCCATGTACGGGTCATAGAGCAGGGAGGCTATGTCGTATTCTGCCAGTCCCATGCGCATGCCCTGAAAGTCGATAAGCCATGCCAGACCGTCTTTCAGCATGATATTCTGACTTTGGCAATCACGGTGTACCGGCACACGCGGGAGACCGGCCAGCCACTCGCTCATGTCCCGCAGGGCAGGATTTTTGAGAAAAGGGGTCGGATTTTGTCCGAGATGGGTGCCGAGGAAATGCTCGGCAAAATATTCCTGTTCCCAGCGGTACAGCGCGGCATCAAACGGCGGTTGCAGTGCCCAGTCCGGTTTCAGACGCCAGAAAGGAATCAGCGTGTCAATGGCTTGGCGGTAGGCCTCTGTTTTCTGTGCTGTGGGGGCATTTTTCAGCGACAGTATATCAACCGTGCCCAAATCCTCCGTCAGGCATACGCCGCAGTTGTTCGGCAGCTTCTTTTCTGCCAGAATAGCCGGCACATGAATGCCGGCTGCGGCAAGCCCGTGCGCGGCGGGAAGAAAGGAATTGTTGTCTGCGCGAGCCCCCGTCCAGTGGATAGCCACCAGCCCGTGTACCCGCATGATACTGCGCCCGGAGGCACCGGCCGCCACCGGCTGCAGCATATCCGGCGCTGTCAGTCTGCCGGTATATTGCTGCGCCAATTGCGCTGATATGGCAGCAGCATTGGGGGGAGTCTCAATCATGCGTGAGTCAGTTTATCTTGAAAAATTGCAGTTTTCTTTCGGTGTTTTTCTGTGCCTCAGGGAAAGTATCGGGCTCGGATTCCCTGACCGCTTGTTCCGGATGATGCACCGGGAAAAAGTGCTCCGGCATTCTGCGCTGTTCCGTGTTTTGCTTTTTACGGGGAGGGGTTATCCTGCTCGTGGTGCGCAGATTCTGCCGCGCTCCTGATGGCGGATTGATATGCAGCTGTTCCAGCCGGCAGAGGATTTGAACCAGCAGCAGGATGATGGCGGCTGCTGCCAGTGGCCATCCTTCTATTGCCACCCCCCGCAGAAAAATGCCCGCTTCTCCGGTATACCCGTACAGGCAGAACCGTACACTGTTGGATAATCCACACAGCGCAAATAATGAAGCCATAACATAGCCCGTGGTGACGGTCATCTGCATAACGCGGGTATTCTACCAAATCATATTGACGTGTCAAGCTCAAGCATTGTTGTCCCCCCGCGGAAATGCGCGAACAGACATGAATGAGGGGGGCAGTTTTGGCTGTTTCTGCCGCGTGTGTTCTAACTATCAGATGCGCTTTTCTCTAATTTTAACCGTGAGCCATTTGTTGAAAATCAGCATGTTTCATCAAGCTGCATCGGGTATTCGTTTTTTTACCTGTACAGGGAAGCGTGTTTGTGTTAGCATGCGGAGCATGACCAGATTCAACGCGTTTTTGTTGATGGCAGCCATAGCTTTGGTCGGCAGCTCAACGGCCGGCCCGGAGGCTATGCAGAATTTGCAGAAACCTCAACCAGGTGTGCCTGCTGATTTCTCCTTCGGTGGGGTGAATGGGAGTGAGTTTATGCTCAATGGACGGACTTTCCAGATTCGCAGCGGTGAGATACATCCGCAGCGTGTGCCCCGTCAGTATTGGCAACACCGCATTCAGGCGGCTAAGGCGATGGGGCTTAATACGATTGCTTTTTATGTGTTTTGGAACCAATTGGAGCGTCCGGACGGTAGTTGGGATTTTTCCGGAATGAATGACATTGCCGCTTTCATTGATTTGTGTCAACAGGAGGGGATGTGGGTGCTTTTCCGCCCCGGTCCCTTTGTTTGCGGAGAGTGGGACATGGGCGGTTTGCCCTCCTATCTGCTCAAGGAGGGGCCGGCGGAGTTGCGCAATACCCGTAACCCCCGCTTCATGGAGGCTCAGACTCGCTATCTGGACAAGATGGCGGAGATTGCCATTCCCCGCCTTGCTGCAAACGGAGGACCTATCCTGATGATTCAATTGGAAAATGAGTACGGCAGCTATCGTTCGTCGCATGATGAGGTGGAATACATAGAGTGGCTGCGTGATTTCTGGAAAGCAAAAGGCGCGGAGCGGTTTTATCTTTCAGAAGGACAGTCTCCCGCGCACCTGCGTTTTGTGATTCCGGGGGTGGCGGTCGGGCTTGACCCGGCTGACCGTGAGCGTGATACGTACCACGCCCGCAAGGTGGTGAAGAATGCACCCGTGTTTTCCAGTGAGACTTATCCCGGCTGGTTGCGCCACTGGGGAGAAGGCAACTGGATGCCGACCCGCGCCACGCTTGACTCTGTGCGCTGGTATATGCAGAGCGGTTTTTCATTCAATCTGTTCGTTCTTCACGGCGGTACCAGTTTCGGCCTTACAGCCGGTTCCAATTCGGATAATGACACCGGTGCCAACTTCATGCCGGATCTCACCAGCTATGACTATGGGTCCCCCATTGGTGAGCATGGCAATCTCACCCGGGAGTATTTTGAGTATCGCGATATCATCCGCAGGGCGCTTCCCGCAGAGGCCGCCGTGCCGGAGCCGCCCGCTACGCCGGAGACTATGACGATACCGCCCTTTACTCCGGAGTTGGTTTGTCCTTTCTACCAGCTCCGCCAGGTGGATGCCGGGGGCAGTGAGCAGCCTCGCACGCTGGAGAGTGTGGGGCAGAATCAGGGAATTGCCGTATATACCACCACGGTGCCTGCCGGGGAACCCGCCCGGCTTCACCTCTCCGTGCGGGATTACGCGCAAATCTATCTGGGGGCAGACCATGTGGGTGATATTGACCGCCGCGCTAATGCCACGGGTATTGATTTGCCTGCACGCAAATCGCCGCAGGCTCTTACTGTGGTGTTGGACACCTTTGGGCACGTGAACTTCTCCAACTTTATCGAAAAAGATGTCAAGGGAATCATCGGTCCCGTGAAACTGGGCAATGAGGAACTGAGGAATTGGGAAATGAAACTTCTGCCGCTGGATGGGGAAATCCCTCAGCCCGCTATGCCTGACCGCAGGTGGACTCCCAATCTGAAGGGCGGACTCTTCCGCGCAGAGCTTCAGCTGGATAAGGTGGCAGATACGTTCCTGAACATGGAAAAATGGCCCAAGGGCTATGTCTGGGTAAACAATCGCCTGCTTGGGCGTTACTGGAACATAGGTCCGCAGTTTCGCCTGTATTGCCCCGCAGAATTTCTCCGCAAGGGGAAGAATACCATTACCATTCTTGATACCATGACTTCCGAGACTGCTTCTGTTTGTGGTGAAACGGAGCGTAACATGGAAATTGATAAAGTGACAGAAAGTCTTAATAATCAGTGGTAATTTTTCGGAAAACAATAAACGGAAAGCTGACACCCCGCTTTGCCTTTTCGGCAGGGCGGGGTGTTCTGTCAGAGAATCAAACGGCTTTCAGTCTTGCCTTCATGTTCCGGGGGGGCCCTTTGAGCCTGGGTTCAGAATTATCTTCTTCTCGTTTTTTTTGAGTGCGACGCACAAAAGCATTGCAAATTTTGTTTGTAGTGCTAGAATTTGCGCGCTTTTTTTGATATATGAACGGACAACGCAGCACCGCCTTTCTCGCCGCCGTAATGGCAGCCGTCCTGATGGGGTCTTTGGGCTTCTTTGTGAGAGAGTCAGCGTGTAGCGCGCCGCTGTGTTCTTTTGTGCGTTTTGCAGTGGGGCTGGTGCTGGTGACGCTCTTGTTGGGGTATTTGCGGCTTAAGGGAAGGGGGAGCTTCTCCTTTTCCTGGCAGTCGGCAGTGTCCGGGGCGGGTATATCGCTGTGCATACTATTTTATTTTTTTGCCATTCAGAGCATTTCCGTGGGGATAGCGGCACTGTTGCTGTACACAGGACCGGTGTTTGCAGTACTGGGAGAAGCCATGCTCAACCGCAGTTTGCCACCGAAACGGGATGCCTGCCTGATTTTGCTTTCCTCTGCGGGGATACTGGCGGTTTCTGTGTTTGCGGAGGGAGGAACCGGGGTTGGTAACAGCGTAACCGGGCTGGTGTATGGGGTGCTCTCCGGCCTGTGCTATGCCGTTTATATTCTGCTGACTCGCCATATTCCGCAGAAAATTTCTCTGGTGCAGCGCACGTTTTGGCAATTTGCCGCAGGTTGTGTTTTGCTGACGGTTCCTTTGCTGACCGTGGAGAATGCCTTTGCCGGGGTGGAGCAGGGCTGGCCTTATCTGCTCAGTATCGGCGTTTTTCAGGGGTTTTTAGTAATGCTGTTAATAGCCTATGCCGTGCGGTATCTGACAGCTATTCAATTCGGTACAATATCGTATCTGGAGCCGGCTGTGGCGGTGCTGCTGGGGTGGCTCATTTACGCAGAGTGGCTGACCCCCGGCCAGTGGTGCGGCTTTGTGTTGGTTATCGCTGCTTCAGCCGTGCAGACTCTTCTTCACCCTTCTGATAACAAGTCATGAACAATCCATTCCGTACTGCTTCCACTTACCATACACTGGATTTGCATGCCGCCGGTGAGCCCTGCCGGGTGCTGTATTCCGATTGCTATAACCTGCCGGGTGATTCCATGCGCAAGCGTCTGGATTTCATGAAAGAGCAGAATGACCCCATCCGCGTGCTTCTCATGCAGGAGCCGCGCGGGCATAAGGCGATGTTCGGTTCCGTGCTCTGCAGCCCTGTGACGGATGATGCCGACGTGGGTATCCTCTACATGGACACCGGTGGGTATTTGGACATGTGTATTCACGGTACAATCTGCTCCGCCCGCGCTGTGGATGAGCTGGGACTACCCCTGCACACGCCGGATGTGGTAAAGCTGGATGCCGTTTGCGGGAGAATTGAGGCGCACCTGCACCGCGGTCCCAACGGTCGCGTGAAGGAGGTAACGGTGCAGAATGTACCCTCTTTTGTGTTTACCCCGGAGCCGGTGTTGTTGGAGGTGGAGGATTTCGGCCCGCTGCCCGCGTATGTGGTGTTTGCCGGTAATTTCTTTGTGATTGTGGAAAACCCGTTCCCAGAACCAATTTCTCCGCAGTCTCACAGCAAGGATTTCTACGTCAATTTCGGCATGCGTGTGAGAGCCGCCGCCAACAAGGCCGTGGCGGTTGCACACCCCACCAACCCCTCCACCCGAACCATTGCCCTGGCGGTCATCTATGAGCAGTTGGCAGATAACCCGCTGCATATACGCAATACGGTGCTGTTCGGTGATGGGCAGATGGATAGAAGCCCTTGCGGCTCAGGCACGTCTGCGCTTATGGCACTCATGCACCACCTCGGCAGACTTGATATAGGGGCTCCCTATGTGTCAGAGTCTTTTATTGGCTCGGTTTTCAATGGGCAGTTGAAAGAGGAAACCATGGTGGGGCGTTTTCGCGCCGTGGTGCCGCTGGTGCGCGGTCAGGCTAATCTGATGGCTCGTTGTGAGTTTTATCGAGAAGATGCCGACCCCTTCCCGAATGGGTTTGTGGTAGATTGAGAAAAGCCGGTACCTGTGACCGGGAGACACCGCCGTGAGTACCGGGGGTGTCTCCGGCGGCTTATGCATCTTCCCCCAGCAGGCGTGCCACGTGAAAATGGCTCCGGCATATCTTCACGGTAATATGAGCGCGGCGCAGTCCCTTAAAGGGGATGAGAAGAGCCTGAGCCAGGGCTCTTCTCCTCAATCTGCGAATAATTTTACGCTTGATACCGGGGCGGATTTCCCGGCGTATATCTTGCAGGAGCTTATCTAATGCCGAGAGTGTATTTCCCTCAACCGGCCAATTGCAGCGAACGGCGTGGCGCAGAATCTCATGAATGGTACGTATGGAGTAGGACGGGTGCTCACGGCATTGGCGGAGGATTTCTTCCCGATGCGATGCAATGAAGCGCAGAAAATCCACATGAATGGCTTCGTCATCTTTCCGCTCCTGGCAGAGGTATTGACGACAAGTGCTGAGGGTTGTTATGCGATAGGGCACCCCCGCCGCCAGGGCTCGGTGCATGAGGTCAACGTCAGCCACCTCCGGATAGCGCGCGAAATCAAATCCGCGCAGCCGACGCAACAAATCCGCGGAACAGAAAAAAGCCGCATGGTTACAGGGTATACGCAGGTAAAGGTGCTCAGTGTTGGGCATTTGCGGGCGGTGCAGCCCGTTTTCGGAATGCACCTGCACAGCAGAGGAAAAGACACACTCAGAGCTCCCCTCCAGAATCGGCGAGCAACCGGTAAGAGTGTTTTCCACCATCAGCTCCGTTTCCGGGGTGATAAAGAGGCATATCTTTCCCTGTGCCATTTGCAGGCCGTGATTCATGGCCTCAAACCTGTTTCTGAAGGGTGCGGAAACAAAATTCGTTATATGCCACCTGTCTCGTTCAGCTTCCAGATATTCCCGGGTTGCGTCCGCAGAGTTCATGTCCATTACCAGACATTCCACGCGCAATTCACCCTGCATCATCAGCGGCTGCACTGCGCCTATGCACCGGGATAACTGCTCCACACAGTTCCGGGTCGTAATGATGACGGAGAGATCAAAGGCGTTATTCTGATTGGTTGTGGACATAATACAACAAGCTCGCCGCAGAGTGTAACGCAGGTGTATCAGATACTCAAGTAAAATATCAGAACATCGCGCTTTCTGCTTCTCGAGTGCTCTCCTGAACCCGCGTTTCGCGCAGCCGCTTCTTTCATGTCATATTCTGCAGGAATAAGGTTTTGACTTTCGCGGCGGGCTTGGGTACAATGCTCGCTGATGAGTACAGCGTTTGTACCGGAGAACTATTTTGCGCGCTACAGCGTGCCGGAGATATTCGGCACCGGGGAGACGTGTGAAGTGGATTTGGGCTGTGGAGACGGCGGCTTTCTACTGGCCATGGCAGAGCATTACCCGGAGACTCATTTTCTGGGTGTGGAGCGTCTGCTTGGGCGTATCCGCAAGGTGTGCAATGAGAGTGCTCGCCGCGGTCTGAACAATGTACGCGGTCTGCGGGTGGAGAGCCGTTATTTTCTGGAATGGCTTGTTGCCCCGGGCAGTATCAGCCGCTTGCACTACCTCTTCCCTGACCCCTGGCCCAAGGAAAAACACCACAAGAACCGCCTGGTTCAGGATTCCTTTATCCCTGTGTTGCACCGTGCTCTGGCTCCCGGCGGCGAGGTCCTCTTCAAGACTGACCACGAGGAATACTTCATCTGGGTATGTGAGCGCATGGATGCCTCGCCGCTTTTCCGCAGGGAAGAGTGGAATGCTCCGTTCTACCCCAAAACCGACTTCCAGAAACAGTGGGAAGCCATGGGTAAGCCCATCTTCTCCGCACGCTATGTCCGCAACGATGTCCTTTGAACTTCACAGCACTGATCCCAGCGGCGCGCGCCTGGGTACGCTGCATCTCCCCCACGGGGACGTGCCGACTCCGATTTTTATGCCTGTGGGTACTCAGGGCACGGTTAAGACTCTGCACCCCGAGGATTTGGAGGCCCTGGGCGCGCAGATTATTCTGGGTAACACCTATCACCTTTGCCTGCGTCCGGGAGATGAAAGCATTCGCGATCTGGGCGGCTTGCACCGCTTTACCGGCTGGAACCGCCCCATGCTTACGGACTCCGGTGGTTTTCAGGTGTGGAGTTTGGCTCGCTTGCGCAAGATTACGGAAGAGGGCGTGCGCTTCTGCAACCACATAGATGGTGCGTATATGATGCTTTCCCCGGAGCGCAGTATGGAGATTCAGGCCAATTTGGGCAGTGATATTGCTATGCTTTTCGATGAGTGCCCGCCATACCCCTGTGACCGCAAATACGCTGAAAAATCACTGGGGTTGACGCTGCGTTGGGCAAAGCGATGCAAGGCGTGGGTAGATGAGCACCGCCCCCGCAGCGGTAACGGTTTCCAACAGCATTTCGGTATTGTGCAGGGCTCCGTGTTTGCGGATCTGCGCCGCCGCTGTGCGGAGGAGCTTGCAGAGATGAATTTTGACGGCTACGCCATTGGCGGTGTTTCCGTAGGCGAACCGGAGGAGGAAATGCTGCGTGCCATTGAGAATTCCACCCCTTGGTTGCCGCAGAACAAGGCGCGTTATGCCATGGGGCTGGGCACTCCCTCTCAGCTGCTGGAAATGATTGAGCGTGGTGTGGATATGTTTGACTGTGTGATGCCCACCCGCCTGGCTCGCCATGGCATTGCCATGACCCCGGACGGCCCCATCCACATCAAAAACAAACGTTGGGAAAAAGATGACAGCCCCCTGGACCCGGAGGGGCACCCCCATGTGACCCGCTTCAGCAAGGCGGCGGTGCGCCATTTCTTCCGCGCGGGTGAAATGTTGGCCCTGCGGCTTCTTTCCTTTCAGAATCTTCATTATTACCTGCGGCTCATGGCGCAAGCGCGAAGTGCCATTGCGGCCGGTGAATTCGCTGCCTTCAAACGCAGCACCATCGCGCGTTACCAAGCAAACGAAATACCGTCATGAACAGTATCATACTCGCACAGGCTGCCCAGCAGAGTGCCGGCGCAGAAGGTCTTAACATGTTGATTACCTTTGGTCTCATCATCGTTATTTTCTACTTCATCATTATCCGCCCGCAGCGTAAGCAGCAGAAAGAACTCAAGGAGCGTCAGGATTCCCTTCGCATTGGTGATGACGTTATCACCAACAGCGGTATTTACGGTACCGTGCGTGCCGTGAAAGACGATACCGTGCGTCTTGAGATTGCCAGCGGCACCATCATCACTATTGCTAAATCCTGCATCGTACAGACGCAGCCGAAGGAAACTCCGGCGGAATCCAAGTAACCCACTTTTTAACACTCCGGCGGGGTACTCCCCGCCGATTTCTTTTAGTATTCCGCCCACCATGCTTTCTGTTTACACTGCAGCAGACATAGCCGCTTTGCCCGGCGATTCAGATATCCGGCTGGGTGTCATCGGCAACCCG
Source organism: Akkermansia sp. (assembly GCA_017398765.1). Lineage (GTDB taxonomy): Bacteria > Verrucomicrobiota > Verrucomicrobiia > Verrucomicrobiales > Akkermansiaceae > Akkermansia. The sequence goes on along the minus strand of JAFQEY010000001.1, from coordinate 24,090 downwards.
ATTGCGCACTCCAAATCCCCGCAAATGCAACAGGCGGCACTGGATGCGGAAAAAAGAGCTCTTACCTACGTGCGGCTTTTGTCGGGTACGGGAGAAGGTGAGTTTGCTTCACTGTTGACACTGTTGGAGCAGCGTGGTTTCATTGGGGCCAATGTTACCGTGCCATTCAAGAAAAAGGCCTTTGCCTCAGCGGTGCAGGCGGATTCTCTCTCCGCTCTCTGTGGGGCAGCCAACACGCTGGTGCGGCAGGAGGACGGGTGGCACTGCCACAACACGGACGGCCCCGGTTTTGAGCGGGCCATAGATGAACTATGCGGGGAAAAACTCAGTGAACTGAGCATCGTTATACTCGGTGCTTGCGGTGGTGCGGGGGCAGCCCTCAGTTGCCAGTGTATCCTTTCCGGGTGCCGCAGCCTCACTCTGGTGAACCGCCCCCGCCCGGAGCTGGAGCAGCTGCATCAGCTTTTGCTGCCGCGGGCAGAGGGAGCATTGCATGCTGTCTCCTTCTCATCCCATGGTTTTCGTAAAGCTGTGGAACACGCCGATCTCATTGTAAATGCCACCAGTCTGGGACTGCGGGCGGGAGACCCCTTGCCGCTGGAGGTTTCATGGCTTTGTCCCGGTCAGGTGGTATACGATATCGTGACCCACACAACACCGCTGCAGCAAGAAGCCTCTGCTCGGGGGTGCCTTGTTTCAGACGGGCTGGGTATGTTGCTGTGGCAGGGGGCTATAGCCTACCGCCATTGGTTCGGCTTGCTGCCGAACACTCAGCTCATGCGTGAAGCTCTGTTGCGCGGATGATGAGCAATTGTGATGACTTTTGTTCCAAAAATCCGGAGAAAACGGATTTAATATGACATTTTGTTGCGGATTGGCGTGACAGATGGGTTAATATGGGTAGAATTCAGAACGTATACAAGCCTATGCTCATTGCCGTAGATGTGAATCAGAACGCCATGGTGGCGGATATGCTGAGGTGGTTACCGGTCTTTCTTGGGGTGGTGTGTGTAGTGCTGCGAGCTGTCAGCGAGCAGGTGAGACGCGGTGCAGCAGCTGATATCCTGACAGCGGCTTCCGTGGTGACAGGGTGTATTTACTGCACTATTTGTTCGTTTTTCTTCCCTCAGAACAGCTTATGGATGCTTTTTTCGGGCGGATGCCTGCTGCTCTTTGCCGTGGTGGGCTGGCGAGTCCCGCTCCGCGTGTGCCGCAAGGCTTTCAGCGGCAGAAAATCCCGCCGTGGCAAGAGGGTGCATTATTATCTGATGGCTTCCCTCCTGCGGGCTCCCTGGGCGTTGTGGGTGTTGCTCTGTGCCGTGCAGAATCTGTCCCTGTGTTGCATGGAGAAAGAGTCGGCTGTGCAGTTTTTCATGCTGATGCGTTGGGGCCACATGTTTGCGGTCATCCCTGTGCTTCTCTGTTTGCTACGCCTGTACCGCAAGCACCGGATTGAAGCCGCCCGCCGTTGTCTGATTATTTCCGTTGCTGTCTTTTTTCTGAGTTGATACCATGAAGAGGATTCTGATTCGTTTGCTGTGCGTTATTGGCCTGTTTAGCGGAGCCATCATGGTGGTGTGGTCTCTCATTGTATTTTTCTCTTTTGGAGCTCTGTTGAAGCTGAGCCATCCCGAGCCGGAACAAGCCATTGTTGTTGACAGCAGAGAGATTGCCTCTCCTGATTATCAAGACCGTTTATTGGAGTTGCACGGGGTGTTGGAGAGTAGTGAAGTTCTTGACTTGCCGGAATACGGCATACGGCTGAAAGCTGTTGCGCTGTGGGCGGATGCCCGTGTATGGCGTGCGTCATCAGAACCGCCACATGACGCTTCCTGGGTGCCTTTGTTGGGGGCTGCGCCCGGTGCTGCGCTGACAGCGGATCAATGCCCTGCCGGCGCGTATTGGTCACAGAGTCTCCGTTTGGGAAGTTATAGCATAGATTCCGGATTGATTGCCGAACTGCTGCATACGCGCAGCCGTGTCGGCTTTGTTTGTGAGCGCAGTTTTCTGCCGCTGCCGCCGGAACATATCCACCTTCCGGCATCCTTGCGGGGCATGGCGCGTATTCTGCCGCAACAGCAGAGAGTTGATTGCCCGGACTGCACGATTTATCGCCTGGCGGAGCGCTACCGCAACCCTGACATACCGACTGAGCCCACGCAGGAGGGGGATGTGGAGCTGCGTTTCAGTTACTTGCCGGCAGAGATACCGGCAGCCGTGCGCGGTCGCTATTATGCGGGGCGTATCTCAAAGCACTCTTCCGGCGAAACGGCATTTGCCGCCAACGGAACGCAACTTCCCCCGGTGGAATCCCCCCCGGCGATGTTGCTTACAGGCATGCTGTTCGTCTCCATGTTATTCTTTCCTTTCTTTTTTCTGTTATCCGGCATTTCACTCTTCAGCGTTTGCTTGCAGCAGATGTGTGGTGTGTGTAAGCCGTTTCGTTTAGGTAAAACGCTGCTGGCTACACTGGCTCTCCTATTCCTGGCTGTGACCGCCGGGTGGTTGTCAGACTTTTTTAATTAACTATAGATTCTATGACCCAAGACACAAAACTGACGCTGACGGCAGCCTCCGGTCTGCTGATATCACTTATCTCACTCCCATCTGTAGTGGGCCCGCTCATCTGCATGTTGGTATGGAAAGAAGATTCCGTGGTGGAATCTTTCGCTCGGGCGCGCATCAACACGCAGATATCCTGGCTTATCTGGTTGTTTCTGGCGGGGCTTTCCTGCTTTGTGCTGGTAGGCTTTGTGGTGTTGCCGGTGCTTATCATCATGTGGCTGGTATGCAGCATCATCGATATTGTGAGAGCCGCTGCCGGTGATACCTCATTCCGTTTCCCGCTTACCATTGATTTCCTGAAATAGCTTTCCCCGAGCCATACAAAAAAGAGCCTGTACACGCAGAAAAAGCATGTACAGGCTCTTTTTGGCTTTGGAAAAATCAGTCTCCGCTCTTGAGCACGTTGATGAATGCTTCCTGCGGGATATTGACTTTGCCGATGGCTTTCATGCGCTTCTTACCTTCTTTCTGTTTCTCAAGCAGCTTGCGCTTTCGCGTCACGTCGCCGCCGTAGCATTTGGCGGTCACGTTTTTACGCATGGGAGAGATGCTTTCTCTCGCAATAATCTTGCCGCCGATACAGGCTTGAATAGCCACGGTAAAAAGTTGTCTTGGTATCACATCCTTGAGTTTGAGAGCAATTTCACGCCCCTGTGCCTCAGCTCTGTCGCGGTGTACAATCATGGAGAACGCATCCACCGGTTCACCGGCAATCATCATATCCATCTTCACGAGGTGGGCTGCCTGGTAGCCATCGTACTCATAATCCATGGAGCCGTAGCCACGGGTAGAGCTCTTGAGCTTGTCGTTGAAGTCTACCAGAATTTCCGCCATAGGCAGACGGCACGTGAGCATGACTCGTGTATCGTCAATCGTTTCCGTGTGTACTACCTCTCCACGTTTCTCCATGACGATGCGCATGATGTCGCCTATGTAATCACTGGGTATCATGATGAATACCTTGACCATGGGCTCACGAATTTCCTGGATTTCCTGAGTTTCCGGCAGCATGCTGGGGTTATCCACCAACAGTTCCGTACCATCGGTCTTGGTAACTTCGTAAATCACAGAGGGGTAGGTGGAGATGACATCCATGTTGAACTCACGGCGCAGGCGTTCCTGGATGATTTCCATGTGCAGCAGACCGAGGAAGCCACAGCGGAACCCGAAGCCCAGAGCAATGGAGCTTTCGCCCATGTAGGTAAAAGCGGCATCATTAATCTGAAGCTTGGCCATGGCTGCTTTAAGGCTTTCATAGTCAGCTGAATCCACTGGGTAGATGCCGGAAAATACCATGGGGCGAATTTCCTTGAACCCGGGCAGAGGCTCAGAGCAGGGGGCTGCCAGATTGGTGTAAGTGTCGCCAATCTTCACATCGGCAGCGGATTTCATATTGGCGATGATATAGCCGACATCACCTGTTTCCAGGTGGTCAGTGGCCTGCATCTTGGGGGTGAAAATGCCGACCTCCTTGACTTCGTATGTTTCATCCGTTGCAAAAAGTTTAACTTTCATGCCACGCTGAACCGTGCCGCTGACCAGTCGCACATAGGACACGACACCGCGGTAGGCATCATACACGGAGTCAAAAACAAGTGCGCGGAGTAAATCATCTTTCGGCTCTGCCGGTGCGGGAACTCTCTGAACAATGGCCTCCAGCACGTCCTCAATGCCGATACCCGCTTTCGCAGAGCAGTGAATAGCCTCCTCATGCGGGATGCAGATAACATCTTCCAGCTGGCGGTACACTTTGGGCAGATTAGCACTGGGAAGGTCAATTTTATTGATGACGGGGATGATTTCCAACTGTTGGTCAAGAGCCAGATGCATGTTGGCCAGCGTCTGAGCCTCTACTCCCTGTGCTGCATCCACAATCAGCACGGCTCCGTCACAGGCTGCCAGTGAGCGTGAAACCTCATAAGAAAAGTCTACGTGTCCGGGGGTGTCCAGCAGGTTCAGCTCATAAGTGTTACCGTCCTTGGCTGTGTAGCGCATGGTCACGGGGTGGGATTTGATGGTGATTCCCTTTTCCCGTTCCAGATCCATGGCATCTAACAGCTGATCCTGTTTATCACGTTCGCCAATCGTATTTGTAAACTCCAGCAAACGGTCAGACAGCGTGGTTTTGCCGTGGTCAATGTGCGCGATAATGGAAAAATTGCGTTTGTTGCGGATATCCGTAGCCATGCGCGCGATAGGATACGCGCCTTTGCGGCAGATGTCAAGCAAATTTTACTATGCCGCCTTTCCGGACTGAGCGCAAGATGATTTTTTGAGTAATTTGCTTGAGAAATGGTAAGTATTCGAGTAGAATAAGGGCATGAGAAGACCCCCTATACCCGGATTGGTGCTGGCGGACAGCTGGTTGGCACCCTTTGAGCGTGCAATCAAAGGGCGGTTGCGTCTCTTTGATGCAGCCATGGAGCGTATATGCCGCCGCAGTGAGGATTTGGTGCACTTTGCCGGAGCTTATAAGCGTTTCGGGTTCAACCGTGACTCGCAAACCGGTGAGTGGGTATACCGCGAGTGGGCTCCCGCTGCCCGGGCTCTGTACCTCATAGGTGACTTTAATGGCTGGAATCGCTCTGCTACCCCCATGCAACGCAATGCAGATGGCGTGTGGGAAGTGCGGCTTCCTGCTGACTCTCTGGCTCATGGGCAGCATGTGAAGGTGCATGTGGTGGGGGCGGATGCTCAGGGGCGGGATCGCATGCCTGCCTGGATTCGCTACACTGAGCAGGATGCCGCTACGTTTGATTACTCCGGCATTATCTGGGAACCGGCTGAGCCGTATCACTGGAAGAATACTCGCTGGAATCCTGCCGTGGTACGCACTCCGTTTATCTATGAAACCCACATCGGTATGGCCGGGGAAGCGGAGAGGATTCACACCTACCGTGAGTTTGCTGACAGCGTGCTGCCGCGCATTGCTCGACTGGGGTACAATGTGGTGCAAATCATGGCGGTTCAGGAGCACCCGTATTACGGGTCTTTTGGGTACCACGTATCCTCGTTCTTTGCACCCTGCAACCGTTTTGGCACGCCGGATGATCTCAAGTATCTCATCGACACGGCGCATGGGCTTGGCATTGCCGTGCTGCTGGATGTGGTTCACTCTCACGCCGTTAAGAATGTGGCAGAGGGCTTGAATGACTTTGATGGCTCCGGCGGCCAGTATTTCATAGCCGGAGAGCGTGACAGCCGCCACCCGGATTGGGATAGCTGCCTGTTTAATTACGGGCGCGGAGAGGTGCAGGAGTTCCTGCTCAGTAACCTGCGCTGGTGGTTGGAGGAGTACCGCTTCGACGGTTTCCGCTTTGACGGTGTCACAAGCATGCTCTATGTACACCACGGGCACGAGCCTTTCTCTGATTTGAGCTGCTATTTCAATGAACGGGTGAATTTGGATGCCATTACCTACCTGCAGCTCGCAACCACACTGATTCACCGTGTGTGCCCCGGCGCACTCATCATCGCAGAGGACATGAGCGGAATGCCCGGTCTCTGCCGCCCGGTGGATGAGGGCGGTTTCGGCTTTACCCACCGTTTGGCCATGGGGCTGCCGGATTATTGGATTAAGCTGCTCAAGGAGAAAAAAGATGAGGATTGGAGTGTGGGTGATATGTGGTACACGCTCATTAATCGCCGCTATGGGGAACCCAATATCGCCTATGCGGAAAGTCATGACCAGGCTCTGGTGGGGGATAAAACCATCGCTTTCCGCCTCATGGATGCAGAGATGTATTCCAACATGAGCCGCCTGCAGCCTGCCAGTCTCATTACTGACCGTGGTATCGCACTGCATAAGATGATACGCTTGGCAACGCTGGCAGCGGGCGGGGAAGGCTGGCTCAACTTCATGGGTAATGAGTTCGGGCATCCGGAGTGGATAGATTTCCCCCGAGAGGGGAATGGCAATTCCTACAAATACTGCCGGCGCCAGTGGAGTCTGGTGGACAATGCAGATTTGCGCTATTGTTATCTGAACGCGTTTGATGCTGCCATGGTGGCTCTTGCAGGCAAAATGGGCCTGTTGGACTCCCCCCCCGCGCAGCCTCTCAACATGGATGAAAGTAACCAGGTGATGGCTTTTGAACGCGCTCATTTGCTCTTTGTGTTCAATTGGAATGGCTCCCGTGCCATTGAGGATTACAAGCTTCCCGCACCCTCCCCCGGTGGGTGGCGCGTGGTGCTGGATTCCGATTCTGCTGAGTTTGGCGGCTATGCTCGCCAGGAACCCGGTATCTGCCATTTCACGGATGACAAGTGCCGACTTTCTCTATACCTTCTGCCGCGCACCGTGCTGGTTCTTTCTCAATGTTAGCCCCCCCCCTCCTGCTGATTTCTTTTGTAATTCAGTCAACCCGGCGGAGCATTTTTTCGCCGGAGAGGGTGGGGATGATAAAGAGCCCGAATCTGGCGCGCGTGCAGGCTACGTAGAAATCCTTTGCACCGAAGCCCCGGTGTTCGTCTGTGGAGCAGATATCCGTTAAAATGACGAACGGGGCTTCCAGCCCTTTGTAGCCTTTGATGGTATCTGCCAGAATTTTGGTGCTGTCTCGGCGGCGGCATCGCTCGTGCCGCCGGGCGGACTCTTCTGCATTTTCCGTGCCGTTGGCAAAATCCAGTTCGCTGCAAAAACGCAGAGAACAACGTGCATTTTCCGAACGCCAGGGTGATAGCACGACAATATCGCTGTTGTGGATGCAGTAATGCTTGTTGTTCTTCAGTTTACGAATGATTTTCGAAATTTCCCGGGCGCGCTCCTCCGGTGAATCTGATGCTTTGCATATTTTTAGCGGAGCTCCGCTGAGCGGTAGAGATTCCATGCGTATACCGGGTAGAATCTCTGCGCTGAAAGCCGCTATTTTCCATGAACTTCGCAAGTTTTGTGTCAGCCGTATGCGCGTGGGCAATTCTGGCAGTTTTTCGCAGCGTCCGTACAGATCCTGATTTGTGTCTGCAAAGATATAAAGCTTTCCTGAATCTTGCAGAAGAGAGCGGATGATATTCCACCAGCCCGGTTTGAAGTCCTGTGCTTCATCGACAAAAATATAATCGTGCCGGGGCAGGGCGGGGGCTTCTTGTTCTATCCATCGCCAGCCCTCATCATCCAGATATGGGGTCTGTTCATCATACCGAATCAATGAGTTTTTCCCTGCCGGGAGAATAATGTTGCTGATGCAGTAGTCGTGAAAACCGGAGACGGTGATACACGTTGCGTTCCTGCATCCCTTCAGAGCTCGTTTCAGCCTGTAAACCAGATTGTTGTTGTAGCAAAGAAGCAGTATGCTTTTGCCTGATTCTGCAGCGGCCAGTCGGCGCACTTCCCTCAGAGCCATTTCCGTTTTCCCGGAACCTGCGCAGCCATCCGTTCGTATGCCGCCTATGCTCTCCTCCAGCCGGGGCAATAGATTGAATAAATCCTGCGCTGCATTTTCCATTGTTTCTGTATAGTTGCTGAAATCCATGCGAAAAAACAAACTTGGTGCCAGATACTCCTCCATCTCGCGCATGAGGCTGCCGCTCATCAAACTGCCTTTCTTTCGCTTATGCACAAACAGACTTTCAATGCGACTTTTCAGTTGGTTTTCCAGCTCTTCGCGTCCGCAGAGATACAGGGAATGCAGGGGTAGATGGTGTTTTTGGCTGATGCGCATATCTTCTGCAACCGGGTGGGTGAACAGCTCATCCGGTACGCAATTGGTCAGGATGGCGAGACTGCGTATCTCCGGGTGTTTCCGGCTGTCTTTGTCTAGAATACCACGGCTTATCAGGCTTTTTGTCAGTTTTTTGGAGCTGATGAATGCCTGATTCAACGGAGAATTCCTGGCTGTCATACTGGTCCATTCCCTTTTCTCATCCTTCCCTTTGCTTTGCCACACTCCGTCTTTGATTCTGATATGCGGCCAGTCTTTCACCTCGATGACGGCAATTCCCATTTGCGGAATGAGAACAATGAAGTCAACTTCATAATTGACGTACTGTTTCTTTCGCCTGTAATGTTCCCAGCAGTTGTGAAATACAATCCAATGCTCCGGCAGCTGTTCCATTAAATGGTATACCTGTGCTTCTCCGGCTTGTGTGCCGGGTAATACGAATGGAGGATTCATCTTAGCCATAACACAGCTCCTCATTCTACTCATCGAAACAAAATTGTAAAGAAAGAATGCGGACGCGGCGTTATGGTGATATGTAAGACAGCTCATATTCAGATAAAATGAGCACTGTCTGGTGTAGATAAGACGCAAAAGACAATTTTCAAACTTGCAGAACTGTATTTGGCGTGGTATTCTTTGACGGAGATGAACAGAAAGCTTTTGTTATTACTGGGTGCGGCTGCAGTGGTGTGTTTACCGATGTGTCAGCAGTTTGGCGAGGAACTGTATCCTGCCGGCATGGTGACCGCGCAGGATGCGGAAGCTGACAGACTGCTGGCTGCTGCGCAGGCGGCAGGAAAGAGCGGAAATCTCTCTGATGCGATAGATAATTACAAGGAGATAGTGTACTACCACTCGTTGGCCCCGAATGCCGCCCAGGCTCGCTATGAACTGGCAGGGTGCTATGAAAGAAAGAAGGATTTTCGTGAAGCGTTCCGGCAGTATGACCGCCTGATAGACAATTATCCGCAGAGTACCCTGTACCGTTCCGCATTGGACAAACAGCTAGCCATGGCGTTCTCGGCAGCCAAGGGGGAGATGAAGGTGGATGTGTTCTGGGGACTTTGGCATGCGAATATGGAATCCGGGGTGGTGATTGAGTGGTTGCGTTCCATTATCAACAAGGCTCCGTATAATGATATGGCAGCCACCGCCTCCTCCATTCTGGCTGATTATCTGGTGCGTCAGAACAGGGAGGAGGAAGCCCGCTTTGAGTATGCGCGCCTGGTGGAAAAATATCCGGACAGTCCGTTGGCACCCGATGCGCAGTTGATGGTGGCGCAGCTGTGGGCCAAGAGCACGTTGAAGGGGGATTCTGATAATCTGGTGAATCTTGCCCGCGCACGCGAGGCGTATGAGGAATTCAGCCTCCGTTTCCCGAATCACAAGGATGCCCGCAAGGCCTTGGGACAGGCCGCTACGATGGATAAGCTGCTGGTTCAGCAGCAGTTGGAGGTGGGGCGTTACTACCTGGAGCGCTCCAGGGAGTACACCTCTGCCATCTTCTGCTTTGAGGATGTCATTCGCCAGAAAAACATTAACCCTGAAGCAGCCGCAGAAGCCCAACAGCTGTTGAACAAGGCACGTTCGGTACAGGCTGCACAAAAGAACGCTTCCCGTATATGAACAAACGTAACAAGATATTCCTGATGCTGTGTGGTCTGGCTGCGTTAGCGGCGGGAGTGAGTTCCTGCGGATACCGCGCCGGCGGTTATAAACCCGGAGCTTTGGAGGGGAAAGAAACCGCTTTTGTAGAGGTATTCACCAATCATACGATTCAGCCCTTGCTTTCCTCTCAGACAACCGCTGCGGTGTGTGATATGTTGCAGCGAGACGGCACATACAAGCTGGCCTCTCCTCAAAAAGCGGATTTTATTATAAGGGGAAATATCAATAATATCACCCGCAGTTCCCTGCGTACCAACCCGTATGATTCTTACCTCAGCTCAGAAGTGCAGCTGACCGTTCAGATGAGTTATCAGGTTATTGACCGCCGGAGCGGGAAGGTGCTCATGCGTGGCAGTGTCAGCGGAGCGGGGAGTAATCTCAGTACCACCGGTAATGTTCAGGGGGCTGTTGATAATGCGTTAAACTCTGCCGCAATACGTGCGGCTGAGGCCCTGGTGACGAACCTCACCATGCCATGATGGAGTATCCCGTCAACTTTGTTGCATTGCCCATCGGCAATCGGGAGGATATTACCCGGCGGGCTCTGGCGGTGTTGGAGTCTGTAGACTGTATTTGCTGTGAGGATACGCGCAATACGGGGATGCTGCTGGCTCACTATGGTATCCGCAAACCTTTGCTGAGCCTGCATGAGCACAATGAATCCCACCGTGCTCCGGAAGTGGCCTCACGAGCACTTGCCGGTGAGCGCTTTGCCGTGGTCACAGATGCAGGAATGCCCGGGGTGAGCGATCCCGGGTATCGTTTGATTCAGGAACTCAAGGCAAGGGAGGTTCCGTTTACCGTGCTTCCCGGCCCCTCTGCCGTGGTGACAGCATTGGTGGGTTCCGGCTTGCCCAGTGATGCCTTTTTCTTCGGCGGTTTTTTACCCGTGAAGTCAGGCAGGCGTGCAGCCGTATTGCAGAAAGCGGTAGAGGCGAGCTACACCAGCATTTTTTACGAATCTCCTTTCCGCATTGTCAAAACCGTGCAGGCATTGGCGGAGATTGCTCCTGATACCCCGGTATGCGTAGCACGGGAACTGACCAAGGTGTTTGAGACATATCACCGTGGGAGCGCAGCCTCTCTGTTGGCAGACTTTACTGCGCACCCGCCGAAAGGAGAGATGGTTGTCCTGATTGGCGGGGTAAATGCACCGCGTGATTCGGGAGAACTGAGCGGAGCTTAGCACCGCCTGTGAGAGAATGCGACTCCGGGTGATTCATTGGCTTTTGCTGATAATTATGACCGGGTAGAACCTGAACTCTCTCCCGGGGGGCTCTTATACCCCCGCTGCGAATAAGTGCTTGCTTTGTTCAGTGTTTTTTTGTTGCAGACAGGCAGACAAACCTGTAGAATATGTGTTATGAAGCAGGGTTTAGCCATTGTATTGTTATTCGTGTCTGCCATGACGGGACATGCCATGGATGTGGCTTTCCGCTACCTGGAGCAGGGGCGAAATCTCGCTGAAAGCGGGGGAATGGATTCTCTGCAGTTGCAGCGAATGGAGAGCATGTACCAATGGGAGAAGCTCTCTCAGTTGGATGAAGAAGCCTCGGACTCAGAGCTTTCTCCTGAAAGAATACGGCAGTGGGAGCAGACCCGCCGTTGTTTTTTTAACGTGTACAAGCTTACGGAATCATATTACAGACAGGGTAAAGCCACGGCTCGCCAGGCGTATGAGGCCGCTCAGAATCTGTATTGGATAGAGATGTGCGTTGATATGCTGAACCCGCATGAAGTCGGGGCGGAGAAACGGGCTCAGCAGCGCATTCTGAAGGCAGCCCGAAAATATGTACAACGGCTGCAGCGCGGCAGTGCTGATTCCGGGGAAAAACACCGCCTGGCGATGCTGCACGCGGAGCGTTGCCTGAATGAGCTTTTGCTTTCTGTGGGGGATGAGTCGTTGACGGTGCAGGAGTTGGCTCTGGTGGACTCTATCCGCCGAAATTTCGTTGACTCACTGGCTTTGGCCAATCGCCTCCATAAAAGTGGTCTGATGCATTTAAGAACAATAGCGGAAATTGAGCTGGAGCGGTTGCGGTTTGAGCTGTATATTCTTGTTCGTTGCGGGGATACTCGTGCGGCACGGCGTTCTGCTAAGCACTTGGCAAAGGAGTCTGCCTCCTATTATCATCTCCTGAAACAGAGTGGAGCTTCTGCTGAGGCTCTGCTCACGGCGCGCTTGCGTAAGCTGGCAGCTGAGCGTACCGCGCGGCAATTGGAGTGACCAATGTTGCCGATTCTGAAAATAAATAACTGTTTTTCTGACATGCTGCTGTTGATGTCCGTTTGCGGGCTTGCTCCGGCGGTGCATAGAGGCGTAGAATGGGCAAAATGATACGCTTTTCTCTATTCGGTGTGTCCGTAAGCATCCATCCCTCCCTGTGGCTGGCTCTGGCCGTGTTGGGAGGCGTGCTCTCCAGTACCGGGATGCAGGATTTGCTGAGTGTCTCTCTATTTGTCGTTGCCGGGTTCGTTTGTCTGTTGTCCCATGAGATGGGGCATGCGCTGGTGGGGCGATATTTTGCCGGGAATTGTCCGGAGGTTCACTTGGCGTGGCTGGGGGGTGATTGTTCCCACGAGGGGGTGAATTTCACCCGGATTCAGGGGGTATTGATGACTGTAGCCGGTCCGGCAGCGTCTCTGCTTTTGGGTGTTTTGAGTGCGGGTGTTCTCTGTGTGTATGTGGGGGACATACCATTTGGGCTGTACCTGTCACGCTATTTTCTGTTTAATGTGATTCCCGGGGAGGCATTGTTTGATTTTGCCTATATGCCCATGGTCTTTTTCTGCAACATGGTTGCTGTTTCATTCTGGTGGACGGTGTTGAATCTTCTCCCCGTTTTTCCGCTGGATGGCGGACAGATTATGAACGGTCTCATGCGGTCCCCCAGGTTGATGCACAGTGTCAGCCTCTATATAGCCGTGACTCTGTGTATCGTTTTCAGCGTGCTTGCCTTGTGGATAGCCTGTCTGTTTATGCTGGTGCTTTCCATTCTGAACTGGCGATTTCGGCAGCAGGCTCCGTATTGATTTCTCTTTATTATTGACTTTTTCCCAATAACAACTAATATCCCCGACATGGCTCAACAGAATGCAATTTCACCCACTCGCGCGGAAAACTTTCCCGAGTGGTATCAGCAGGTGATTAAGGCTGCCGACATGGCAGAGAATTCAGAGGTTCGCGGCTGCATGGTCATCAAACCGTGGGGCTACGCTATCTGGGAACTCATCCAGCAGCAGATGGATGCTGAGTTCAAGCGTACCGGTCACACCAATGCCTATTTCCCCATGCTTATCCCGGTATCTTATCTGGAGAAAGAAGCCGAACACGCAGAGGGCTTTGCTACGGAATGCGCCGTGGTGACCCACCACCGCCTGGAGGCGGTCAAAGACCCGGAAACCGGCAAAACCCGCATGATTCCCGCCGGGGAGCTGACGGATAAATATGTTATTCGCCCCACCTCCGAAACTGTGATCGGTGCAGCCTTTTCCCGCTGGTTGGAGTCTTACCGTGAACTGCCTATCAAGGTGAACCAATGGTGCAACGTTATGCGCTGGGAGATGCGCCCGCGCATTTTCCTGCGTACGGCTGAATTCTTGTGGCAAGAGGGCCACACTGCCCATGAGACCCGTGAGGAAGCAGAGGCGGAGACCGCTATAATGCATAAGGTTTATGAGGATTTCCAGCGCGATGTGTTGGCTGTCCCCTCCATACCCGGTGAAAAAACGGAGCATGAACGTTTCCCCGGTGCCGTGCGGACGTTCACCGTTGAAGCCATGGTGCAGGATCGCAAGGCTATTCAAGCCGGTACCTCTCACTTCCTTGGCCAGAACTTTGCCAAGGCTCAGAACATTTCTTTTGCCGGTCGAAACAATGAGCGGCAGTATGCCTGGACCACCTCCTGGGGGGTCTCCACCCGCATGATTGGCACGCTTATCATGGCTCATTCAGATGACGACGGTCTGGTGTGTCCGCCGCGGGTAGCTCCGCGTCAGGTGGTTATCATTCCCGTTACCCCCAAGGCAGATACGCGAGATGCCATCATCTCCCACTGTGAACAGCTTGCTGCCCGGCTTTCTGCTCAGTCTTTCCACAATTTGCCCATCCGTGTGCTGGTTGATACCAGAGATATCAACGGTGGTATGAAGAAGTGGGAGTGGATTAAGAAAGGTGTGCCCGTGCGTGTGGAAATCGGCCCGCGCGATTTGGAGAAAGGCTCTGTTTGCGTCTGCCGCCGCGACAAAGCAACCAATGAAAAATCCTTTATCTCAGAAGACGTGTTTGCTGAGGGGATTGTTTCTCTGCTTCAGGAGGTGCAGGATTCACTGCTGCAGCGGCAGCTGGCATTCCGCGACAGCCACATCCGCCCCTGTGATAATCTGGAGGCGTTCAAGGCGAACTTTGCCGGTGAGGGCGATGCCGATTGGTTGCTCTGCCCATGGGATGGTACTCCGGAGGAAGAAGAGGAGCTTGCCAAGAGCCTTCGTATCTCCATTCGTTGCATTCCGCATGGCGACATGGGTACCGGCCCGGCAGCTCCCTGTATCCTTACCGGGCGTTCCACCACCCGCCGTGTTCTCTGGGCCCGCAGTTATTGATTTGCCGCCGGACTCCGTAAAATAACAAATGGTTGGGGGGAGATACCTTGAACAGGTTTCTCCCCCCTCTTGATTTTGAAATGATGTTTTATTTATCCTCAGCCGGAGGCTCAGGGATACCCTTGTCCACTGTTACGGCCTGCCAGTTCGGAATAATCCCTCCGGGATGCCCGCTGGTGATGACTCGTCCGTAACGGTCTACCACAATACAATTGGGAATGCCGGACGGGTCGGAAAAGCCGGGAACTTTCCTGGCATTCTTATCGCTGGCCATGACGGCGTAAAACTTCATGTTAAATTCCTTGATGAAGTTTTTGACTCCCGCCGGGGACTCATCCTTGCCCATGAGGATAATGTCTACGCGCCCATCTTTTTTCATGTCTTTATGAGCCTCCACAATTTCGGGCATCTCTTTGCAGCAGGGACCGCACCAGCTGGCAGAGAAGAGGTAGATAAAGTAGTCAGCCTTTTCATTGAGCCGACCCTTGACTTTTTTCATCTTCTTGACTGCCTTGACAACCGGGCTTGCCGGTTGCTTTTTCTTTTTGTCTGCGTTTTTCTCAGTTGTTGTTTCCGAGGTCTCGGTGCTGTCCTGAGCAACGCAGACAGGGGCGGTAGTCAGGAATGCACAGAGACTGAACAGGGAAAAGAGTTTGGTGATATTCATGGCTGATGATTATTTGGCGTTTCCTACGATGCTTTTCCAGTTGGCAATGATGCTGCCGTGGCCGGACTTGATGGTGTTGCCCTCCTTGTCCACAAAAATGCAGTGGGGGATTCCCCCCGGGCTGTTAAATCCGGGAAGCTGTCTCACCATGGGGTCTTTCTGGTGGACGGCAAAGAATTTAGCTTTGTAATGGTCGCGGTATTGACCGACTCCTTCCGGGGTTTGATCCATGCCCAGCAGAATGATTTCAACCTTCGGGTTGCGGGTTTTCTGCATTTCGGGATAGTGTTTTTGGGCAATATCGGGCATGATTGCCTTGCAAGGTCCACACCAGCTGGCGGAGAAGAGGTAGATGTAGTAATCTGCCTTAGTATCAAACATGCCAAAGGTCGGAGTGGTCATCTTTTTCAGCGCGGCAGCTACCGGGTATTTCTTCTCATCTACTTTGACGTTCTCCCAGTCTTTCATATCCTGCAAGTACTGCAACTCATCTTTCCAGCCTTCGGCAAGTGAGGCATCGCCGGAGATGACTTCCTTGCCATCCATGTCTACCAGTGAAATGGTATCAGAGGTTTCAGGAAGGTATTCGGAGGCATCCTTGATTTTTTTTGGCAGATTGGAGGTGAAAACAGCCGGTGCTTTCAGCTTGGCATTTTTCATCATTTTTGCCGCCGCTTTGGCGGACTCATCCTCACAAACAACCAGCAGGGCAATTTTTTCACTCTTCAACTTGCCAAGCTCGCCTGACAGAGCCTTGAGCATTTCCTCTGCTCCCTCATCTTCCGCAGAGAACTTGCAAACCATCAGATACTCAGCGGACTTCGGAAGCTTGGCAAACTTGGGTTTCAGCTTGCGTACTTTGGTCAGGATATTTTTTTTGTCGTTCTTTTTATCGGTGCTGACTTCTTCGGTGGCATCGGCATCAATGTCTTGAGCGATAGCTACAGGAGATAACAGTAAGCCTGGCAGGCAAAGGACGGAAAAGATGTTCTTCGTCATAGCAGGGGTATCCTACCTTTTTAGTTCCTGTTTGTCAACGTAAAAAACAGCGACCGAATGTTCGGTCGCTGCTGTGAGGGAAAGATTTCGTATAACGGGTCAGCGGAGTTTTTCTATGTCTCGGAAGATGATGGCGGCATGACCGGAGAAGATTCTGTTGCCGTTCTTGTCTACGGCGATACAGTGCGGAATGCCGCGCACCGGGTAGGCCCCGGGGAGTTTATCTGAGTTGTTCCCATGTCCCATAACGGCAAAGAAGCCTGCATCATAATGTGCAACATATTTTCTTGCATCTTCCTCCGTCACATCAAGGTCAAGCAGGATGATTTCGATTCTCTTATCCTTGCTGAGTTTATCTTTGTAAAGTTGGGCAATGCGCGGCATAATGGCGCGGCAGGGCCCGCACCAGCTGGCAGAGTACAGATAGATAAAATAGTCTGCATCCTTATTGAATGAACCACTGATTGGCGTGAGCTCAGAAAGAGCCGCCGCAACGGGGCTGAGGGGCTGAGCCTGAGCCTGTGGTGCCGGGGCGGCAGTCTGCGCTGATGCTGCCGGGAAGAGGATGATGCCGCTCAACAGAGCAGCAAGTGCCATAAACGTTTTCATAGGTGCTCAGAGTATCGCCCGGAGCGGATTCTGTCAAGCAAAAACTACATGAAGCTGTAAGCGTCGATATCCAGTGTGGCGGTGATTTCTTCTCCGAACTGCATGGCTGCTATTTCTGCGGAGACGATGTCGGCTATGACACGAGCCCCCGGGGCTTTGAGGGTGCACTGGTAGCGGAATTGTCCGTATGCCTTGGGGATGGGGGCGGGCAGGGGATCACTCAACTGAACGGTGGGTGGCAGTTTAATCAGGAGGCGCTTGTGCAGGGATTCAAGAGAAAACTGAGCCAGTTCTTCCCGCTCAGAACGCACTGTCAGCACAGCCATGTGGCTGAAGGGGGGGTAGCCGAACTGTTGCCGGAGCCCCAGCTCATTTTCCGCGAATCCGTCCGTATCATGCCGCCGTGCAAATTGAATGGCGCAGGATTGGGGTGAGTAGGTCTGCACAATCACTTCTCCGTCCAGCTCGCCGCGTCCTGCGCGACCCGCTACCTGAGTGAGCAGTTGAAAAGTACGTTCTGCGGCGCGGGGGTCAGGTATGTTCAGCCCCAGGTCGGCATTCAGCACACCCACCAGGGTGACACGTGGGAAGTCTAACCCCTTGGCAATCATTTGTGTGCCCAGCAGGATATCTGTTTTTCCGGCGCGGAAATCTGCCAGAATATCACGCAGGGCATTTTTGCGGGCGGTAACATCGGCATCCACCCGCTGTAAGCGTGCCTGTGGGAAACAGCGGCGCAGCACTGCTTCCACTTTCTGGGTGCCGTACCCCTCCAACAAGATATTGCCTGACCCGCATTCCGGACAGTGCCGGGGTACTATGGCTCGGAACCCGCAGAGGTGGCACACTAAGCGATTCTCCGTGGCATGGTAGGTCATGGGCAGTGCGCAGTGTTCACAGTTGCTCACATGCCCGCAGTCCGGGCATTGGAGCGCGCGTGCAAATCCACGGCGGTTGAGCAGCAGGATAACCTGCTGCTGTTTGCGCAGCCTGTCCTCTATAGCCATGCGGAGCCGCTCCGACAGGATGCCGAGGTTGCGTTTGTCCTTGGCCTCCGTGCGCATGTCAAGCACACGGGTGAGGGGGAGATGCTGCCCGTCTGCTCGTTTGTCCATACGCAGCAGCTTGTATTTGCCGGTGCGGACATTGTGCAGGGATTCCAGAGAAGGCGTGGCAGAGCCTAACAGAATGGCGGCACCCTCCATCCGTGCGCGGAGGACGGCTAAATCCCGCCCGTGGTAACGGGGGCTGTTTTCCTGCTTATAGGAGCCGTCATGTTCCTCATCCACGATGATGAGCCCGAGATTCTGCACCGGTGCAAAAAGTGCTGAGCGCGGACCGATGGCGATGCGAGCCTGCCCGCGGCGGATGGAGTGCCACTCATCAAAGCGTTCACCATCGCTCATGGCACTGTGGAGAATGGCCACCGCGCCCGGGCTGTCCGCAAAGCGGCTCTTGAAGCGAGCCATGGTCTGCGGGGTGAGGGAAATCTCCGGTACGAGGATGAGAACCCCCTTTCCCCGGTTCATGGCATGCTGCGCCGCCTGTAAGTAAACCTCCGTTTTGCCGGAACCGGTAACGCCTTGCAGGAGCATGGGTTGGGAAGTCCCGGAATCTGTGGCGCAGATAACCTCCTTGAGCACGGCGGCCTGTTCTTCATTCAGCTCCAGCGCGGAGCTGGGTGCAAAGGTTTCTTCTCCCGCAGGGTCGCGGTGAACCGTTTCTTCCTCCATGCGGAGATACCCCTGTTTTGCGAGTGCCCGGCAGGGATTGAGTGCTGCGGTGCCGCCTAAGTCAGTGAGCGCGGCTCGCTTGTCGCTGCTGCTGTGCAGGTATCGCAGTATGCTTGCCTGGCGGGGGGCCCTGGCGTTGATTTTGTTAAGTTTATCATCATCCGGCCAGTCTGTCAGGATTACTATTTTACGCGTTTTCTCCTCATGGCGTTCCTGCCGCACCGGTTCCGGGACAATGCAGCGAATCATTTGCTCCACAGGAACCGCATAGTAGCGGGCTGCCCACTCTGCCAAATCCATGAGAACGGGGGAAACTACCGCTTCTTCACTTATCAAACGCCGCAGCGGCCGGAGAGCCCCGCTCCACTGCTCATCCGGTGCCACAAGGCTGAGTACGGTTCCGGTGGCTCCGCGTCCCCGCAGCGGAACTTCCACCCTGCTGCCGCGAACCACCCCCTGCATATCGGCTGGTACGGCATAATCCAGTACCATGTCGTTGAGCCCATCTACCAGCACGCGTGCTGTGTGGTTAGCCGCTATCTCCTCTGCAAACAGGCTTTGCATGGGTACTTGTCCCGGGGGCTCAGGCTGCCGCTTCTTCGTGAGATAGAATATGCACGATAACCTTGATGCCCCGTTTCTCGCCGGCTGCCTTAGCCATGGACCGTATGGCTGAGGCTGTCATACCGTTGCGTCCGATGACTCGCGCCACATCCGGCTGCTCCAGGACAAGGCGGAAGCGTACCAAATCTCCCTCCGATGACTTGGCTACGCGCAGTTCCGCTTTTTCCGGGTGGCGAATCAGCGGGGATACGACGGCCAGCAGATATTTACCGATGGATTCTGTAAGCTCTTGCATGCGAAAATCCTGCTCTACAACGCGAGTTTGTTTCGGAAGTAGTTGATTGTTAAATCTAATCCCTTATCCAGATTGATGGTGGGTGCCCAATTCAACTCTTTACCGGCCAGCGTGATATCCGGCCGCCGCTGCGTAGGATCATCGCCGGGCAGGGGACGATACACCAGCTTGGACGTGGTTGGAATTTTTTTCAGCACCTGCTGCGCGAGCTGTAATATCGTAAATTCTCCGGGATTACCGATGTTGACGGGACCGATAAAGCCTTGCTTATTTTCCATCATTCGAATCATCCCTTCGATGAGGTCATCAATATACTGGAATGAGCGGGTCTGCTGCCCCTCTCCGTATATGGTAATGTCCTGCCCACGGAGTGCCTGACAGATGAAATTGGAAACGACGCGCCCGTCATCCGGGTTCATGTAGGGACCGTATGTGTTGAAAATGCGGATGACGCGGATATCCACCCCTTCATGGCGGTGGTAGTCAAACATGAGACTTTCCGCGCAGCGTTTGCCCTCATCGTAGCATGCACGGATACCGTGCGGATTCACGTTGCCGCGGTATGTCTCCGGTTGGGGGTGTACAAGCGGTTCCCCATACACCTCTGAGGTAGAGGTTTGCAGGATGCGAGCCCCGCTTCTCTTGGCGAGTTCCAGCATATTGATAATGCCGAACACACAGGTCTTGGTGGTGAAGATTGAGCGGTTCCCCTGATAGAACGGCGGGGATGCAGGGCAGGCGAGATTGTAAATCTGATCCGGCTTTTCCGGGCAGTCAAAAGGTTCAATCACATCGTGCTCCACAAAGGAGAAGTTGGGATTCTCCAATAAATCCTGCACATTCTCAAGCGAACCGGTGTAATTGTTGTCCAGACAGATGACTCTGTTCCCCTCTGCTATGAGGCGGTGGCAGAGATTTGCTCCTATGAACCCCGTGCCTCCTGTAACCAAAATCGTTTTCATGCCGAGCATGATTCTAGCCTATTCCATGCAAACTTGTCAAGCATGCAACGCAAGAATGACAGAGCCGATTCTTGCATCTGCCACCGCGGTGTGGTAGAACACTTGCATGCTTGCTGACATTGTTACTGCCTGGGAGAGTATTGAGAGTATGCCGGATTTTTTGAAGGCTTCTTCCATGGTTATTTTTAATCTGATTCTTATTGAGGGCTTACTTTCCGTTGATAATGCCCTGGGTATTGCCGCCATGGCATCTCATCTCCCTAAACACCAGCAGAAAGCTGCCTTGCGGTGGGGCCTGGTGGGGGCATACGTGTTCCGCGGTATTGTGCTGGCACTGGTGGCGTGGCTCATGCACAACGCATGGGTCAAGTGGTTCGGGGCACTCTATCTCATCTATCTGGCCTGTGAACATGTGCAACTGCACCCAAAGACAAAGTCCTCCTCTCCCGCTAACGAGGCGGCAAAAACAGCAGGTAAGACTTTCCTGATGACCATCCTGAGCATCGAGCTGATGGATTTGTCCCTGTCGCTGGACAATGTTGTGGCTGCTGTGGGCATGGTTAACGGCGTGAAAGAAATTCCGGAGGAAATGCACCTCTGGGTAGTGTGTCTCGGCGTGTTCATTGGCATTGCCGCCCTCCGAATCGTGGCAGGTTGGTGTATCGGAATCATCGAAAAACACCCGATTCTGAGCTACACGGCATTCCTGCTGGTGGGGTTTGTAGGGGCTGCGCTGACGGCGGAAATGGCTCTTGCTGCCTGCGGTATTCACTGGCATTTGGGCATTGTCATCAAGTTCAGCACCATCTGCTCTATTGTGGCAGCCAGTTTGTTCTATGAGCATTTCACAGGCTTCCGCCGCCGTATCCACCCGCTGATAACGGCATTTCGTGCCTGCTGTACCGCTTTTGTCTGGGTGGTGGAAACCATCATTATGCCTTGGAAACGCTTCAAAAAAGCATAATATCTCTCTCCAATCAACTGAATAATCATGAGTGAAATTAATCTGACTCCGGAGCTGATTCGCGCGGCTCTTACCACGGTGAAATATCCGGGCTTTTCGCGTGATATCGTCTCTTTTGGCCTGGTGCGCCATATTGAGGTAAGCCCTGAAGGGGCTGTTACCATCAATCTCGTGGTGGAAAGCAAGAATTCCGATGTTCCCCGTTATATCTATGAGAACGTCATGGGGATTGTCAAGGAACTGCCCGGCGTGAAAAAGCTGGATGTGAATATAGAACACCACGCACCGGCCAAGGTGAAAGCCAAGACTCCCAATGACGACCCGGCAGACTGGAAATCCTCCGTCCCCGGGGTGAAACACATCATTGCCGTTGCCTCCGGCAAGGGCGGTGTGGGTAAATCCACCGTTTCTGCAAATCTGGCCGTGGCTCTTTCTCAGCTGGGGTATCGCACCGGCCTGTTGGATTTGGATATTTACGGCCCTTCCATGGCGTTGATGTTCGGCACAAAAGAACGCCCCGGCTGTTCAGAAAAGGAGCAGTTCCTGCCGGTAGAAGCTCATGGTATTAAGCTGCTCTCCATGGGGCTTATGGTGGATGAGGCCTCCCCCGTGGCTGTTCGCGGCCCGCTGGCAACCAGATATGTCCAGCAGTTCCTGAGGGATGTAGACTGGGGTGGACTTGATTTCCTTATTCTGGATATGCCTCCCGGCACGGGTGATATTCAGCTCACCATCGTGCAGACGGTGGATTTGGACGGTGCCGTAATCGTGACAACCCCGCAGGAAGTCGCTCTCATAGATGCCCGCAAAGCCGTGGGGCTCTTCCGTCGTGTGGAGACACCCATTTTGGGAATTATTGAAAATATGAGCTATTTCATCTGCCCTAGCGATGGTTTGGTGTATCACATCTTTGGCGAGGGCGGTGGTGACCGCGAAGCCATGAAGCTCAATGTTCCTTTGCTGGGTAAGATTCCGCTGGATATCAGCACCCGCGAGGGCGGGGACAAGGGAGCCCCCGTTGCGTTGGAAGATCCCGGTCAGAGCCGTGTATCGGCTGCATTCCACGGTGTTGCTCAGATGCTTGCCAGCCGTCTGGGTGAATAAAAATCGGTAATCATTCATCGTTTCGCGCCGGGTGTGACTTTGCACTCGGCGCGTTTTGGTACGACCGACGCGATATGCGCACTGCGGTGAAAGTCCGCGCGGAGCCGCGATGATGCGGAATCCCGGACCTGAAGAACAACTGCGGGGAGGTAACGAACCGTAGAAGAGGAAGTTCGAGGGGAAATCCCGACTGTACAAACAGAAATTGCATATAAGGTCGGATGGATGAGGTTGCCAAATGTGCCGAAATCCGATACAGCACAGAACAGCCTGAAACTCATGAACGTGGAGAGGCAGAGTAGAGACGCCTTATACCGGATGGAGGATGCCATTTTCTACATTGCGCTCATAGAGAACGAATTGCATCTTTTTACGAAATTTTGTTTGGATGGCGAACACCGCCGATTCCCAATGGCTTTATGCAAAGCCGGATTTCGAACACACACAGTCAATAGGTTATGGGTGTCTCAGGGCATTGAGGGGGTCTCAATGTCACTGTGGAAGTGCAGAGTGCAACGGAAACCGGACACGGCGTCGGCAATCGTAACGCAAACAGGTTAAGGGGGTAAACAAAAAAAGAGGGAGGATTACGAGATTTTTTCGTAATCCCCCCGCAGGATCCTCATTGGGAGTCGGAAGTTTTCTTTCGTTGTAAAGCGCTTATGAATAAGCTTTTATAAAAATGAAGTTACAAAAGAAAGACAAATTTTAGCTTTTTGTTTTGGCGATTAGATTGCCGGAGCAATAATTAGTGTGTCAATATGTACGGGATATCGTATATAATCCACCCTATTATGCTGCATGGTATTATTGAAATCGTATCTACTCCCCATGCTGCATATGAAAAAGGCTTGAAAAAATAATTGATTGCAGATGTTTTATTTAGTGTCTCAGTTTGATTAATTACAGATAATACAGAACTAATTTTAACATTTGTCGATACTAGGCGATTTGGTATTTTTTCAAATTCATCAATAGTATACACGGTTGGAAGATAATTCTTATATGTCAAACTAAGACTATTCTGTTGATTTATCGTTTGAACACCTTTTTCATTTAAAGGGAAATACAGGTACGCTATTTCTTTGTCCTTGGTATTTACTCTGTATTCCGGAAAACTCCACCAGTTTCTCCAATCACCACCTCCGTCGACAAAGGGGCATGTAGCGGTAATCAATGCGGATGGAGGCGAGATAAAGCGAACAGGTGCTTTAACATATAAAACCTCATTGCTCTCCGATATAGAACAACGGGAGTGATATCTATTTTCAATAAAAATATCTTCTCGTCCAATACTGTCAAGTATGGAGTAAGTGTTAAGCTTGTAAAACGAGCAAGAAGACAAAATTAATGAAACAACTGCAAAAAAACACCTCATACCTTGCTAGGATACTAAATTAATCGGGGTGTTAAATCAAGTATGTTTTTGCGTCATATCAATGGGTAAATTAGCAACTTTTGTCGGTTAGTGTCTTGTTGGCAAGAGTTTGGAACCTTTATCGTGCAGTCTCTTTCGTGGGAACTGCTCGAAAAAAATCCAAGGAGCTGGGTCTTTAGTACAGAGACGCCAGCTCCTGGATGAAGAGAACAGTGAACTGCCTCGCAAAAGGCAATGTGAGCTGCTGAGCTTACATCGTAGCGGCACATACTACAAACCTCGAGCAAAAGCCGATGAAACACCTATAGAAAAAGCGCTGA